>NZ_CP120997.1:5561500-5895000 GCF_030719295.1 Streptomyces sp. Mut1
TCCGCCGCGCACCGGCTGCGGGAACTGTGCGCACGGGCCCATGTCCTCAAGGTCAGCGACGAGGACGTGACCGCGCTCTGGCCGGGCACGGCCCCCGACGAGACCTGCGCACGGCTGGCCGCGGAGAACCGGCTCGTGGTGCTCACCCGCGGCGCGGCCGGCAGCACGGCGTTCACCCGGGACGGGGCGCGGACATCCGTACCCGCGGTGCGCGTGGACGTGGTCAACACGATCGGGGCGGGCGACGCGTTCATGGCGGCGGTGCTCAGCTGGCTGGCGGACGCCGGAGCGTTCCGCGACGGCGGCGCCGCACGGCTGCCGGGCGGACGGGCCGCCGAGATGCTGGCATTCGCCTCGCAGGTGGCGGCCTCCGTCGTCGCGCGGTCGGGGACCGAGCCGTCACGGCCGCGCCCCGGCGGCCGCACCCCGCTCAGCGCCCCTCGGCCCGCCACCGGTACTGCAGCTCGGGGCGCCCGACCTGCCCGTACTGCGGACTGCGCACCGCCCGCCCCACCGTCACCAGGTGCTCCAGATAGCGGCGTGCGGTGATGCGGGAGATCCCGAGCGCCTGGCCGGCCGCTGCGGCCGTCACCCCGTCCGGGGCCGCCCGCAGCGCACCGGTCACCGCCTCCAGCGTCGGACCGCTCAGCCCCTTGGGCAGCCGCGCCGGCCCCGGGGCGCGCAGCGTGGCGAGCGCCCGGTCCACCTCGTCCTGGCCGCTCGCCTCACCGGCCGCCGCCCGGAACTCCGCGTACCGCGCCAGCCGGTCCCGCAGGGTGGCGAAGGTGAACGGCTTCAGGACGTACTGGACGACACCCAGCGACACCCCCTCGCGGACCACGGCCAGATCGCGGGCCGAGGTCACCGCGATCACGTCCGCCGAATGGCCCGCCGCGCGCAGCGAGCGCAGCAGCGTCAGACCGTGCCCGTCGGGCAGGTACAGATCCAGGAGCAGCAGATCGACCGGGGTGCGCTCCAGCGCCCGCACCGCCTCGGCGCGCGAGTGCGCCACGGCGGCCACCGTGAACCCGGGGACCCGGCCCACGTACAGCTGATGGGCGTCGGCGGCGACGGGGTCGTCCTCGACGACCAGGACCCGGATCACGGGGCTCCCGCCACGCGCACGCCGCCGCGCTCGGGCAGCGGCAGCCGTACGGTGAACACCGCGCCCCCGTCCGCACCCTGCTCCAGCGCCACCGTCCCGCCGCCCCGGTGGACGGCCTGCCGGACCAGGGCCAGGCCCAGACCGCGCCCGGCGCCGTGCGTCGACCAGCCGCTGCGGAACACCTCGGCGGCGTCCGCCGGGTCGACCCCGGCCCCGTTGTCCGCGACCCGCAGCAGCAGCTCCCCGTCCCCGGCGAGCGCGGTGACCGTGACCCGCCCGCGCCGGGGCGCCTCGGGTGCGCGCTGTCCGGGAACGGCCGCCTCCCGCGTGCCGGTGACCGCGTCCACCGCGTTGTCGATCAGATTGCCGAGGACGGTCACCAGATCGCGGGCGGGCAGCGTCGCGGGCAGGGCGCCGTCGTCGATCAGGCTGTCGTCGGCGAGGACCAGCTCCACGCCCCGCTCATTGGCCTGCGCCGCCTTGCCCAGCAGCAGCGCGGCGAGCACCGGTTCGCCGACCGCGCCCACCACCCGGTCGGTGAGGGTCTGGGCCAGCTCCAGCTCCGCCGTGGCGAAGCCCACCGCCTCGTCCGCCCGGCCCAGCTCGATCAGCGAGACCACCGTGTGCAGCCGGTTCGCCGCCTCGTGCGCCTGGGAGCGCAGGGCCCGGGTGAAACCGCGCTCGGAGTCCAGCTCACCGGACAGCGCCTGGAGCTCGGTGTGGTCGCGCAGGGTCACCACGGTGCCGCGCCGCTCACCGCCCACCACCGGGCGGGTGTTGACGACGATGACCCGGTCCGCCGTCAGGTGCACCTCGTCCACCCGCTCCTCGGAGGCGAGCAGCGCCCCGGTCAGCGGGGCCGGCAGGTCGAGATCGGCGACCCGGCGGCCGACCGTGCCCGGGGCCAGGCCGAGCAGCTCCCGGCCCGCGTCGTTGATGAGGGCGATCCGGCGCTGCCCGTCCAGCATCAGCAGCCCCTCGCGCACCGCGTGCAGGGTGGCCTCGTGGTAGTCGTGCAGCCGGCTCAGCTCCGCCGCGTTCATCCCGTGGGTGTGCCGTCGCAGCCGGGCGTTGATCACGTACGTGCCGAGGCCGCCGAGCACGAGCGCCGCGCCCGCCGCGAGCCCCAGCGCGCCCAGCTGGGCCCGCACCTGCGAGGAGACCCGGTCCACGGTGATGCCCGCGCTGACCAGTCCGACGATCCGGCCGTCGTCCAGGACCGGGGTGACCACCCGGATCGAGGGGCCGAGCGTGCCGGTGTACGTCTCCGAGAAGGTCTCGCCGCGCAGCGCCCGCGCGGTGTGTCCGAGGAAGGTAGCGCCGATCTGGCCGGAGTCCGGGTGCGTCCAGCGGACCCGGTCCGGATTCATGATGGTGATGAAGGCGATACCGGTGTCCTCGCGGACCCGCTCCGCGTACGGCTGGAGCGCGGCCGACGGGTCCGGGGTGCGGAACGCCTCCCGTACCGACGGCGATCCGGCCACCGCGACGGCCACCGCCCGCGCCTGCCGCGTCGCCGTCTCCCGGGCCTGGCTCCGGCCCGAGACGTACGCGAAGAACGCGCACCCCGCGACGACGGCGGCCACCAGCACCACCTGCATCGCGAACAGCTGACCGGCCAGGCTGCGCGGGCGGGTACGGGGGAAACGCATGGACACAAGTGTGCCTGGCCGAAATCGTGTGAACGAAATGCACGTAAGGGTGACCGGTGTCACAGCGGGCGGGATAGTCGCCGGGACCCCCAGGGACGGGGGTGGGACAAGGATGACCCGAGGAGACCCCCGTGGCAGTGGCCGCCGCCGAGCCGGACCGTACGAAGCCGGACCGCACGAAGTACCTGTATCTCGCCGTGATCGTGGCGGTGGGCCTCGGCATCCTCGTGGGCTTCGTCGCTCCCGACGCCGCCGTCGAGCTCAAGCCCATCGGCACCGGGTTCGTGAACCTGATCAAGATGATGATCTCGCCCATCATCTTCTGCACGATCGTGCTGGGCGTCGGCTCGGTGCGCAAGGCCGCCAAGGTCGGTGCCGTCGGCGGTCTCGCCCTCGGCTACTTCCTGGTGATGTCCACCGTCGCGCTGGCCATCGGCCTCGTCGTCGGCAACCTCCTGGAGCCCGGTTCCGGCCTCCACCTCACCGAGGCCGTCCGCGCCGCCGGCGAGAAGCAGGCCGCGGGGGCGGGGGAGTCCACCACGGACTTCCTGCTGGGCATCATCCCGACCACCATCGTGTCCGCCTTCACCGCGGGCGAGGTCCTCCAGACCCTGCTGATCGCCCTGCTCGCCGGCTTCGCCCTCCAGGCCATGGGCTCGGCCGGTGAGCCGGTGCTGCGCGGCATCGGGCACATCCAGCGCCTCGTCTTCCGCATCCTCGCCATGATCATGTGGGCCGCCCCCGTCGGCGCGTTCGGCGCGATGGCCGCGGTGGTCGGGGAGACCGGCGTGGACGCGCTGAAGTCCCTCGCGATGATCATGGTGGGCTTCTACGTCACCTGTGCGCTCTTCGTCTTCCTGGTGCTGGGCGCGATCCTGCGCCTGGTGGCGGGGCTCAACATCTTCTCGCTGCTGAAGTACCTCGGCCGTGAGTTCCTGCTGATCCTCTCCACGTCCTCGTCCGAGTCGGCCCTGCCCCGGCTGATCGCGAAGATGGAGCACATGGGCGTGAGCAAGCCCGTCGTCGGCATCACCGTGCCGACCGGCTACTCCTTCAACCTGGACGGCACCGCCATCTACCTGACGATGGCCTCGCTGTTCATCGCCAACGCGACGGGCGACCCGCTGAGCATCGGCGAGCAGATCTCCCTGCTGGCCTTCATGGTGATCGCCTCCAAGGGCGCGGCGGGTGTCACCGGAGCCGGCCTCGCCACCCTCGCCGGCGGCCTCCAGTCGCACCGCCCCGAGCTGGTCGACGGCGTCGGTCTGATCGTCGGCATCGACCGCTTCATGAGCGAGGCCCGCGCCCTGACGAACTTCGCGGGCAACGCGGTGGCCACGGTCCTCGTCGGCACCTGGACCAAGGAGATCGACCGCGAGCGGGTCGACCAGGTGCTCTCCGGGGCGATCCCCTTCGACGAGAAGATGCTCACCGACGAGGGCCCCGCCGAGCCGCACCTCCCCGAGGCCAGGGACGGCGGCCACGAGCAGGCGCCGGAGCCGGCGAAGGCGCTCTGAGGGTCCGCGTCCCTCCCTTGCCTTGACGCCGACGTCAAGGATTACGGTCGCGGTATGCGAATCGGGGAGCTGGCCGAACGGGCCGGGACGACCACACGGACGCTGCGCTACTACGAGTCGCGCGGGCTGCTGCCCGCGCGACGGGCGGTGAACGGCTACCGCACGTACGACGAGAGCGACCTGCGGCTGATCCAGCAGATCCGGACCCTCCAGGACTTCGGCTTCGACCTGGAGGAGACCCGCCCCTTCGTGGAGTGCCTGCGGGCGGGGCATCCGGCGGGGGACTCCTGCCCCGGTTCGCTGGCCGTCTACCGGCGCAAGCTCGGTGAGCTCGACGCGCTCATCGAGCAGCTGCGGACGGTCCGCTCGGAGGTGGGCGCCCAGCTGGCCCGTGCCGAGCTGGAGGCCTCCGCCGGACTGCCCGGCGGCCCCGAACCACGCTGCGAACTGGGAGGATGACAGATGATCCACATGATGGGTGTCGACGAGGTCACCGACGCGACCTTCGACACCGAGGTGCTGGGCGAGGGGCGGCCCGTCCTGGTGGAGTTCACCGCCGACTGGTGCGGACCCTGCCGCCAGCTCGCCCCCGTCCTCGGCGCCATCGCCGACGAGGAGCGCGAACGGCTCCGTATCGTCCAGATCGACGTCGACCACAACCCGGGGACCGCCGCCCGGTACGGCGTCCTGTCGATGCCCACCCTGATGGTGTTCCGCGCGGGCGAGCCGGTGAAGTCCATGGTGGGCGCCCGCCCGAAGCGCCGGCTCCTCCAGGAGCTGGCGGACGTGCTCTGAACCGCCCGGGGGCGGGGGCCACCTGCGGCCCCCGCCCCCCCTCGGTCCGTCAGCCGGTCACACGGGCCTGAACCACACCGTCGCCAGCGGCGGCAGCGTCGGCGTCACGCTCGACGCCCTGCCGTGCGCCGCCACGTCCTGCGGCTTCAGCGGCTCACCGTTGAGCACATCGCTGCCGCCGTAGCGGGCCGCGTCCGTGTTCAGGACCTCCTCCCACGCCCGGGGCCCCTCCGGCACCCCGACGCGGTACTCGTGCCGCACCACCGGCGAGAAGTTGCAGACGGCCAGCAGCGGCGCACCCTTCGCGTCGTGGCGCAGGAACGCGAACACGTTGTCCTCGGCCGCGCCCCCGTCCACCCAGGCGAAGCCCTCCGGCAGGGTGTCGCGCTGCCAGAGCGCGGGCGTCGCCCCGTACACCCTGTTGAGGTCGCTCACCAGCGTCCGCACCCCGCGGTGGTCGCTCTCCGCCGCGTACGAGGGGTCCAGCAGCCACCAGTCCGGGCCGTGGCCCTCCGACCACTCGGCGCCCTGCGCGAACTCCTGGCCCATGAACAGGAGTTGCTTGCCCGGGTGGGCCCACATGAAGCCGAGGTAGGCGCGGTGGTTGGCGCGCTGCTGCCACCAGTCGCCGGGCATCTTGCTGACCAGGGCCCGCTTGCCGTGCACCACCTCGTCGTGCGAGATCGGCAGCACGTAGTTCTCGCTGTACGCGTACACCATCGAGAACGTCATCTCGTTGTGGTGGTACTTGCGGTGCACCGGCTCCTTGGAGACGTACACCAGCGAGTCGTGCATCCAGCCCATGTTCCACTTCAGGCCGAAGCCCAGGCCGCCCCGGTCGGTGGCCCGGGTCACCCCGTCCCAGGCGGTCGACTCCTCGGCGATGGTCACGACGCCCGGACTGCGGCGGTAGACCGTGGCGTTCATCTCCTGGAGGAAGGCGACCGCGTCCAGGTTCTCCCGGCCCCCGAACTCGTTGGGCGACCACTCGCCGTCCTCGCGCGAGTAGTCCAGGTAGAGCATCGAGGCGACCGCGTCCACCCGCAGCCCGTCGATGTGGAACTCCTCGCACCAGTACGTGGCGTTGGCGACCAGGAAGTTGCGCACCTCGGTCCGCCCGTAGTCGAACTCCAGGGTCCCCCAGTCCGGATGCGCGGCCCGCCTCGGGTCCGCGTGCTCGTACAGCGGGCGGCCGTCGAACTCCGCGAGCGCCCAGTCGTCGCGCGGGAAGTGCGCCGGCACCCAGTCCACGATGACGCCGATCCCCGCCCGGTGCAGCGCGTCGACCAGGAAGCGGAAGTCGTCCGGCGAACCCATCCGGGAGGTGGGGGCGTAGAAACCGGTGACCTGATAGCCCCAGGAACCCCCGAAGGGGTGCTCGGCCACCGGCATCAGCTCCACATGAGTGAAGCCCAGATCCCTTACGTAGGCCGGGAGCTGCTCGGCGAGCTGCCGGTAGGTCAGGCCGGGCCGCCAGGAAGCCAGGTGCACCTCGTACACCGAGAGCGGCGCCTCGTGCACGGGGACGTCCCCGCGCTTCGCCATCCACTCCTGGTCCCGCCAGACGTGGTGCGAGGCCGTCACGACCGAGGCGTTGGCCGGCGGCACCTCGGTGTGGCGGGCCATCGGGTCGGCGCGCATCGTGTGCGAACCGTCCGGGCGGCAGACGTCGAACTTGTACAACGCGCCCTCGCCGGTCCCGGGCAGGAACAGCTCCCACACCCCGGACGAACCGAGCGACCGCATCGGGAAGCCCGTGCCGTCCCAGTAGTTGAAGTCACCGCACACCCGGACGCCCCGGGCGTTGGGCGCCCACACCGTGAACCGGGTCCCGGCCACGCCCTGGTGCTCCATCGTCCGGGCACCGAGCGCCGTCCACAGCTCCTCGTGCCGGCCCTCCCCGATCAGGTGCAGATCCAGCTCCCCGAGCGCGGGCAGGAAGCGGTACGGGTCGTGGATCTCGATCTCGTTGTCCTCGTACGCCACCAGCAGCCGGTACTCCGGGACCGCCGGCACCGGCAGCAGACCGGAGAACAGCCCGTCCCCGTCGTTGTGCAGCGGCGCCCGCAGCCCCTTGGCCAGCACGGTGACGGACCGGGCGAACGGGCGCAGCACCCGGATCTCCACCCCGCCGCGCACCTGATGCGCGCCCAGCAGGTCGTGCGGGGAGTGGTGCCCGCCCGCCAGGAGCCGGCCCCGGTCCCCGGCGTCCAGCTCACCGGCCGGGCGCAGGCCCTGGTTGCCCGCGCTACGGGGGCGGGGCGGCGCGGCGGCCTTCTTCGCGCGCTTGGCCGGGGCGGCGGCGGCCGTCGGCGCGGGCTTCTTCGCGGCCCGGGTGGCGCGCTTCTTCGCGGGCGGCGCGGCCGGCTCCGCCGATGCCAGGGCCCCGGCCGCCGGAGCGGCGACGGCCTCCGCGTGCTCGGCGGCCGCGGCGGCGACCTGGGGGGAGGAGAGGGTGGCGGCGAGCGGGGTCTCGGGGGCGGGAGCGGCGGGCTCGGGCTTGCGGGACGGCTTGCGGGCGGTCACAGGGACAGCCTCCTCGGAGGTGTTGGGGGGTGGGGCGGACGAGGGGGTACGGGGCGTCGCGGTGCTCAGCGGACGGTGCCGGAGGCCAGGCGGTGGATGGCGGCCATCGGGACCGGGAGCCAGTCGGGCCGGTGCCGTGCCTCGTACAGCACCTCGTACACCGCCTTGTCGGTCTCGTGGGCGCGCAGCAGCTCCGGCTCGGCGCGCGGGTCGGCGCCCGCCGCCTCGGCGTAGCCGTCGCAGTAGGCGTCCCGGCAGCGGGCCGCCCACTCGGGCTTCCAGGGCCGGTGCGAGCGGGCCGCGTAGTCGAAGGAGCGGAGCATGCCGGCCACGTCGCGCACCGGGGGCTGCGGGCTGCGGCGCTCCGGGAGCGGCCGGGCCGGCTCGCCCTCGAAGTCGATCAGCGACCAGAAGCCGTCGGCGCCGCGCAGGGTCTGGCCGAGATGGAGGTCGCCGTGCACCCGCTGGGCGGCCCAGCTGCGCCCCCGGTGCCCGAGCGCGGCGACCGCGTCGAAGGCGGTACGCAGCCCGGGGACGTACGGGACCAGCTCGGGCACCGCGTGGGCGGCCGCCTCCAGGCGCTCCACCATGGCGGCGGCCAGCTCGTCGGTCTGGGAGCGGCGGAGCACCGGGGTGGGCAGGGCGGCGGCGAGCGCGGTGTGGACCTCGGCGGTGGCCCGGCCCAGCGCGTGGGCCTCGGCCAGGAAGTCGTGCCCGGTGGCCAGGGCGCGCAGGGCGAGCTGCCAGCCGTCCTGGGCGCCCGGCAGGAACGGCTGGAGCACCCCGAGCGTCAGCCGTTCCGGCGTCGCGGCCTCGAACCAGGCGACGGGCGCGGGCACCCGCCCGCACCCCTCGCGGGAGAGCGCGAGCGGCAGTTCGAGGTCGGGGTTGGTGCCGGGGAAGACCCGGCGGAAGATCTTCAGGATGTAGGAGTTGCCGTACACCAGTGAGGAGTTGGACTGCTCGGTGTCCAGCACGCGCGGCGGCAGGTCCTGGGGGATGGGCTCGGGGCCCCGGTCGAAGCAGACGGCGCCGAGCCGGCCGGGGGTGCGCAATCGTTCCAGCAGAAGGGCCGCCAGGTGCGGATCGTGCAGGCCCTCGTAGACGGTCAGCCCGGCCAGCGGCCCGTCCGGCACCCGGCCGATGAGGGCGGGCGCCAGGTGCTGCGGCGGCGCGGAGCGTACGCCGAGGAGCAACTGGTAGCAGTCGACGGGCGGCTGGGCGGGCATGGTGGGCTGATGGACCCGCACCAGCAGGTGCAGGAGCCCGGGTGCGCGGTCGTCGTCGGCGCGGTCCACCGGCAGTATCTCGGTGGCCGAGACGAGCGAGAACGCGGTGATGGACCGGCCCTTCCCCGCGAACCACCGCTGCCGGGGCAGCCATTCGTGGAGCAGCGGTCCGAGAGACGGAAGCAGGGCTGTGCTGTTCGCCAGGGTGACCTGAGCGGATGCAGCCTCCGACATGGCATCGCGTCCTTTCCCCGGGCACACCACAGGATGCGAAGAGTGTCCCGGATTGCGGCATTGGCTGTCCGGCTGTGCGGGACGTGTCGGGTCAGGATGATCCGTACGGACTCGACATGAGGGGATCGAAACGCCAGGAGAATCCAGGAAGCTTCCTGAACCACCCGGTATCGGGGGAGAGTGCCCCGTGCGGGGCGGCGGAAACCGCCCCGCGGTGGCGCCGGGCGGCCCGGCGCGGGGTCAGCTCGGCGGCGCGTCCTTGCGCAGCCGGAACCAGTAGAAGCCGTGTCCCGCGAGCGTCAGCAGGTAGGGCCACTGACCGATGGGGGGAAAGCGCACCCCGCCGATCAGCTCCACCGGATGACGCCCGTTGAAGGACCTGAGATCGAGCTCGGTCGGCTGCGCGAACCGCGAGAAGTTGTGGACGCACAGCACCAGATCGTCCCCGTGCTCCCGGGTGAAGGCGAGCACCGCCGGGTTGGACGACGGCAGTTCGTTGTACGTGCCGAGGCCGAACGCCGGGTTCTGCTTGCGGATCTCGATCATCCGCCGGGTCCAGTGCAGCAGCGAGGACGGGGAGGCCATCGACGCCTCGACGTTGGTGACCTGGTAGCCGTAGACCGGGTCCATGATCGTGGGCAGGAAGAGCCGTCCCGGATCGCTGGAGGAGAAGCCGGCGTTGCGGTCGGGCGTCCACTGCATCGGGGTGCGTACGGCGTCCCGGTCGCCCAGCCAGATGTTGTCGCCCATCCCGATCTCGTCCCCGTAGTAGAGGATCGGGGAGCCCGGCAGCGACAGCAGCAGCGCGGTGAACAGCTCGATCTGGTTGCGGTCGTTGTCCAGCAGCGGGGCGAGGCGGCGGCGGATGCCGATGTTGGCGCGCATCCGCGGGTCCTTGGCGTACTCCGCGTACATGTAGTCGCGTTCTTCGTCCGTGACCATTTCGAGGGTCAGCTCGTCGTGGTTGCGCAGGAAGATGCCCCACTGGCAGCCCGAGGGGATCGCCGGTGTCTTGGCCAGGATTTCCGAGACCGGGTAGCGGCTCTCCCGCCGTACGGCCATGAAGATCCGCGGCATCACGGGGAAGTGGAACGCCATGTGGCACTCGTCGCCGCCGCCCCGGTAGTCGCCGAAGTAGTCGACGACGTCCTCCGGCCACTGGTTGGCCTCGGCGAGCAGGACCGTGTCCGGGTAGTTGGCGTCGATCTCCTTGCGGACCCGCTTGAGGAAGTTGTGGGTCTCGGGGAGGTTCTCGCAGTTGGTGCCCTCGCGCTGGTAGAGGTAGGGCACGGCGTCGACCCGGAAGCCGTCGATGCCGAGGTCCAGCCAGAAGCGGAGCGCGGAGATGATCTCCTCCTGCACCGCCGGGTTCTCGTAGTTGAGATCGGGCTGGTGCGAGAAGAACCGGTGCCAGTAGTACTGCTTGCGCACCGGGTCGAAGGTCCAGTTGGACGTCTCGGTGTCGACGAAGATGATCCGGGCGTCCTGGAACTGCTTGTCGTCGTCGGCCCAGACGTAGTAGTCGCCGTACGGCCCGTCCGGGTCGGTCCGGGACTGCTGGAACCAGTCGTGCTGGTCGCTGGTGTGATTCATGACGAAGTCGATGATCACGCGCATGCCGCGCTGGTGGGCGGCGTCGACGAACTCCACGAAGTCGGCGAGGTCGCCGAACTCCGGCAGCACGGCGGTGTAGTCGGAGACGTCGTAACCGCCGTCGCGCAGCGGCGACTTGAAGAACGGCGGCAGCCAGAGGCAGTCGACGCCCAGCCACTGGAGGTAGTCCAGCTTGGCGGTGATCCCCTTCAGGTCTCCGATGCCGTCGCCGTTGGAGTCCTGGAAGGACCGGACGAGGACCTCGTAGAAAACGGCACGCTTGAACCAGTCGGGATCGCGGTCCTTGGCCGGGGTGTCCGCGAACAGGTCGTGGACGGGCTCATTGACGATCATGGTGTGGGTGACCCTCCGGTCGGCGGGGACGGTCGCAGGACGGCGATGTGCGCGGGCGTCACGCCCGGCTCCAGACGCACATAGAAGGTCCTGCCCCAGTGATAGGAAGTGCCGGTGAGCTCGTCGCGCACCGGCACGCTCTCGTGCCGGTCGAGGCCGAGTCGCGGCATGTCCAACGAGACGGTCGCCTCCTGGGTGTGGTGCGGGTCGAGGTTGACGACCACCAGAAGGATGTTCGAACCGGAGCGCTTGCTGTACACGATCAGGGCGTCGTTGTCGGACGTGTGGAAGTGCACGTCACGCAGCTGTTGCAGCGCCGGGTGGCGGCGCCTGATCCGGTTGAGCGAGGTGATGAGCGGGGCCAGCGAACGGCCCTCACGCTCTGCGGCTTCCCAGTCCCTGGGCCGGATCTCGTACTTCTCCGAGTCGAGGTACTCCTCACTGCCGTGGTCGGTCGGGGTGTTCTCGCACAGCTCGAACCCCGCGTACACCCCCCAGGAGGGGGAGAGGGTCGCCGCGAGCACCGCCCGTGCCTCGAAGGCCGGCCTGCCGCCCTCCTGAAGGTATCCGGGAAGGATGTCGGGGGTGTTCACGAAGAAATTCGGCCTCATGAACGAGGCGGTCCCACCGGCCAGTTCGGTCACGTAATCCGTGATTTCCTGCCTGCTGTTGCGCCAGGTGAAATACGTGTACGACTGCTGGAATCCGATGGTGGCCAGGGTGTGCATCATCGCGGGCCGGGTGAATGCCTCGGCCAGGAAGATCACATCGGGATCGGTACGGTTGATCTCGGTGATCACTTTCTCCCAGAAGATCACCGGTTTCGTGTGCGGATTGTCGACGCGGAAGATCCGCACACCCCGGTCCATCCAGAACCGGAGGATGCGCACGCTCTCCGTGACGATTCCCGGGAGATCCTTGTCGAAGGCGATCGGGAAGATGTCCTGGTATTTCTTCGGCGGATTCTCCGCATAGGCGATGCTGCCGTCCGCCCGGTGCTGGAACCACTCGGGGTGTTTCTCCACCCACGGATGGTCCGGCGAGCACTGGAGCGCGAAATCCAGGGCCACTTCCATCCGCAGGTTGCGGGCCGTCTCCACGAAATGGGCGAAGTCCTCCAGCGTGCCGAGATCCGGGTGGACCGCGTCGTGGCCGCCCTCGGCCGAACCGATCGCCCACGGCACGCCCACGTCGTGCGGAGCGGGCGTCAGCGAGTTGTTCGGGCCCTTGCGGTGGCTCGTGCCGATGGGATGGATGGGCGGCAGATAGACCACGTCGAACCCCATCGCGGCGACCGCGGGCAGCCGCTCGGCCGCCGTGCGGAACGTGCCGCTGACGATCCGGGGCGCCTCCGGCGCGGCGGCGGCCTTCGCCCTGCGCCCCTTGCGCGGCGCCTTCGCGGGTTCGACCGAGGCCCCCTCGGAGCGCGGGAACATCTCGTACCAGGAGCCGTACAGCGCGCGCCGTCGCTCGACGACCAGCGGGTGCGGGCGCGAGGCCGTGACCAGCTCGCGCAGGGGGTGGCGGGCCAGCGCGTCGGCGGCCTCGGGGGCCAGGGCCGCCGCGAGCCGCGCCCCGGCCGGCCGGGCCTCGTCGCGCAGCGCGTCGACCGCGGCCAGCACCGCCTCGCGGCCGTCCCGCTTGGGCACACCCTCGGCGGCCCGTTCGTACAGCTCGGCGCCCTCGGCGAGCACCAGCGCGGTGTCGATGCCCGCCGGGATCTTGATCAGCGCCGCATGCCGCCAGGTGGCGACCGGATCGCTCCACGCCTCGACGGTGTACGTCCAGCGGCCCTCGGCGTCCGGGGTCACATCGGCGCCCCAGCGGTCGGTGCCCGGGGCCAGTTCGCGCATCGGCGTCCACGGGCCCGGACGCCCGCCCGGACCGCGCAGCACCACATTGGCCGCCACCGCGTCGTGGCCCTCCCGGAAGACGGTCGCGGTGACCTGGAAGGTCTCACCGGCAACGGCCTTCGCTGGCCTTCTGCCGCAATCGACGAGCGGATGGACGTCGAGGACGGGAATGCGACCGATCATGGAATCACCTGGGGACTGGATCTCGGACTCGACAAGGCGTGCGGCGGGCGCCGAAGGCTGAACGCGCGCGCCGCGAGGGTGGGGTCGCGTCCTTTCTAGTCGCTCGGTGGATGGCTGGTGGGGTGTGGGCATGGCCGCTCCTGTCCGCGTTCACTCGAATGGCAGCCGAAACAGGTCGTATACAAACCGGGGGCCGATCACCGGCGGTCCGGGAATGAATCGCGCGCCTGCCGGAAATGAACCCTCGCCGGCTGCCATCCGAATGCATTCGTACCGGGTACCGGAGAAGCCTTCCCCCGCATCACGGTGGGCCAATCCGGTGACAAGTCGTCCGCTCGGGCGCACGGGGGCGTTCCGATAACGCCTGTGCCGGCCGGGTCCGGTTGTGTGTGCGGTGGCGAAAGGGGCGTACGGGACCGGAGCGCACGGATGCCCGGACGCACCGGTCGCACTCCGCCCGGTATGCGCGCGCCGTGCCGCGGCCGGCGGCCCGCGGCTACCGTCGAGGGTGACGGAGCGGCGCACATGGTGGTGCGTCCCGCTCCGATTCGTACGTCCCCTGTAAAGGTGGAACGCGTGAAGGCCATTCGTCGATTCACCGTGCGTCCCGTCCTCCCCGACTCCCTCCAACCCCTCAGCGAGCTGGCGCGCAACCTGCGCTGGTCCTGGCACACCGAGACCCGTGAGCTCTTCCGTGCCGTCGACCCGGCGGCCGGCCCCGCGGCGGAGTGCGACCCCGTACGCCTGCTCGGTTCCGTCTCCGCGGGGCGGCTCGCCGAGCTGGCCGGGGACGAAGCGTTCCTGCACCGGCTCGCCGAGGCGTCCGCCGACCTCCGGGAGTACCTCCAGGGACCCCGGTGGTATCAGGAGCAGCGTGAACAGGGCGGCGCGCTCCCCGCCGCCATCGCCTACTTCTCACCCGAATTCGGGGTGACCGCCGCCCTCCCGCAGTACTCCGGCGGGCTCGGCATCCTCGCCGGCGACCACCTCAAGGCCGCCAGCGACCTGGGCGTCCCGCTCATCGGGGTCGGCCTGCTCTACCGCCACGGCTACTTCCGCCAGAGCCTGTCCAGGGACGGCTGGCAGCAGGAGCACTATCCCGTCCTCGACCCCAACGAGCTGCCGCTCACCCTGGTCCGGGAGGCCGACGGCACCCCCAGCCAGGTCGTCCTCGCGCTGCCCGGCGGCCGCTCCCTGCACGCCCAGATCTGGCAGGCCCACGTCGGCCGGGTCCCGCTGCTCATGCTCGACTCCGGCGTCGAGGAGAACGCCCCGGGCGAACGCGAGGTCACCGACCGGCTGTACGGCGGCGGCAGCGAGCACCGGCTGCTCCAGGAAATGCTGCTGGGCATCGGCGGGGTCCGCGCGGTGCGCACCTACTGCCGGCTCACCGGCCACCCCGCCCCCGAGGTGTTCCACACCAACGAGGGCCACGCCGGCTTCCTCGGCCTCGAACGCGTCCGCGAGCTGGCCACGACGGGCCTGGACTTCGACGCGTCGGTGGAGTCCGTCCGCGCCGGGACCGTCTTCACCACCCACACCCCGGTCCCGGCCGGAATCGACCGCTTCGACCGCGAGCTCGTCGCCCGCCACTTCGGCGAGGACGGCGAACTCCCCGGCGTACCCGCCGACCGGGTCCTGGAACTGGGCACCGAGACCTACACGGGCGGTGACCCCGGCGTCTTCAACATGGCGGTGATGGGGCTGCGGCTCGCCCAGCGCGCCAACGGCGTCTCCACGCTGCACGGCGAGGTGAGCCGGGAGATGTTCGCCGGGCTCTGGCCGGGCTTCGACGCCCCCGAGGTGCCCATCACCTCCGTCACCAACGGGGTCCACGCACCCACCTGGGTCGCCCCCGAGGTCTACCGGCTGCGGACCGAGTCCGGCGGCACACCGGGGCGGTGGGACTCCGTGGCGTCCATCCCCGGCCGGCAGCTGTGGGAGCTGCGCCGGACCCTGCGCGAACAGCTGGTGACCGAGGTACGGCAGCGGCTGCACGCCTCCTGGCTCACCCGGGGCGCGCTCCCCGCCGAGCTGGGCTGGATCGACGGCGTGCTGGACCCCGGCGTCCTCACGATCGGCTTCGCCCGCCGCGTCCCCTCGTACAAGCGGCTGACGCTGATGCTGCGGGACCGGGACCGGCTGCGCGGGCTGCTGCTGCACCCCGAGCGGCCGATCCAGATCGTCGTCGCGGGCAAGGCGCACCCGGCCGACGACAGCGGGAAGCGGCTGGTCCAGGAGCTGGTCAGGTTCGCCGACGACCCCCGCGTCCGCCACCGCATCGTCTTCCTGCCCGACTACGGGATGGCGATGGCCCAGAAGCTCTACCCGGGCTGCGACGTCTGGCTGAACAACCCGCTGCGCCCGCTGGAGGCCTGCGGGACGAGCGGGATGAAGGCCGCGCTCAACGGCTGCCTCAACCTGTCCGTGCTGGACGGCTGGTGGGACGAGTGGTTCGAGCCGGACTTCGGCTGGGCGATCCCGACGGCCGACGGCAGCGCCCTGGACGAGGACCGGCGCGACGACCTGGAGGCCAACGCCCTGTACGAGCTGATCGAGGACCGGGTCGCGCCGCGCTTCTACGACCGGGGCGACGAGGGGCTGCCGGGACGCTGGATCGAGATGGTCCGCCGCACGCTGGGCACGCTGGGGCCCAAGGTGCTCGCCGACCGGATGGTCCAGGAGTACGTGGAGCGGCTGTACACCCCGGCCGCCGTCGCCCAGCGGTCCCTGGGCGTGCCGCAGGCCCGGGAGCTGGCCGTCTGGAAGGCGAAGGTCACGGCGGCCTGGCCGCGGGTGGCCGTCGACCATGTGGAGGCGGTGACGCCGACCGGGGCCGGTACGTCGGCGGAGCTGGGCTCCACGCTGGCGCTGCGGGTCCGGATCACCCTCGGCGCCCTGGAGCCGGACGACGTCGAGGTGCAGGCGGTGGCCGGGCGGGTGGACTCGGCCGACGCCATTTTCGACGCCCAGGTCTTCCCGCTGAAGCCGGCGGGCGGCCAGGATCTGGAGGGCCGCTGGCTGTACGAGGGCCCGCTCGCCCTGGACCGGACGGGACCGTACGGCTACACCGTGCGGGTGCTGCCCGCCCACCGGCTGCTGGCCCATGGCGCCGAACTGGGCCTGGTCGCGCAGCCGACGGGCGCGGCGGGCGAGGGCGCGGGCGTGCTGATGCGCTGACGGTCCGTGTCACCTGGGTCCGGCACCGCGGGGTGCCGGACCCTTCGGCTGCCCGGGTGCGGGTCCTTCGCTTCCTGAACACAAGTCCTTGACGTGTCCATGGGATGCCTTTAGGTTCCTCACTCATCGCGGCGTTCACAGCTCGACCCGATGTTCACAGATATGAACTCCCTGTGATCCGGGCCGAGTTGTGGGCCCCTCCCTCCGCACCGGAAGGCAGCCCCACATGCGCACCGGAACCATCGGACGCGGCCTCGGCCTCGCCGCCGCCCTCGCGGCCCTGCTCACCGGCATCTCCATGACCCCGGCCTCGGCCGGCCGGGCCGGGCCGGACGCCGCCCCGGCAGCGGCGGGGGCCGCCGCCCCCGCGTCCTTCACCCATCCCGGCGTACTCGTCAGCCGCCCCCAGCTCGACTTCGTACGCGCCAAGGTGCAGGCCGGGGCGCAGCCCTGGAAGAGCGCGTACGACCAGATGATGGCGAGCAAGTACGCCTCGCTCGGCCGCACGGCCAAGCCCCGCGCCGTCGTGGAGTGCGGCTCCTACTCCAACCCCAACAACGGCTGCACCGACGAGCGCGAGGACGCGATAGCCGCCTACACCCTCTCGCTGGCCTGGTACATCACCCAGGACAGCCGCTACGCCGCCAAGGCCGTCGAGATCATGGACGCCTGGTCGGCCGTGATCCGGGACCACACCAACAGCAACGCCCCGCTCCAGACCGGCTGGGCCGGCTCGTCCTGGCCCCGGGCCGCCGAGATCATCAAGTACACGTACGGCGACTGGCCGGACTCCGGCCGTTTCGCCACCATGCTGCGCGACGTCTATCTGCCCGAGGTCATCAACGGCTCGAACAGCAACGGCAACTGGGAACTCAGCATGACCGAGGCCGCGATCGGCATCTCGGTCTTCCTGGAGGACCGCGCCTCGTACGACAAGGCCGTCACCAAATTCCGCGGACGTGTCCCCGCGTACATCTATGTGACCGAGGACGGAGCGCTGCCGAAGACCGCGCCGGGCAGTGGCCTCGACACCCGCGAGAAGATCATCAACTACTGGCAGGGCCAGTCGACCTTCATGAACGGCCTCTCGCAGGAGACCTGCCGGGATCTGACCCACACCGGATACGGGATCTCCGCCATCTCGCACATCGCCGAGACCAGCCGGATCCAGGGGCAGGACCTCTACCCGGAGATCGCCGAACGGCTGCGCCACGCCCTCGGTCTGCACGCCACGTACCAGGTCGGCAACCCCGTTCCGCCGAACCTGTGCGGCGGGAGCCTCAAGGACAGCCTCGGCCCGGTCACCGAGGTCGGGTTCAACGCGCTGCGCAACCGGATGGGCATCGCGATGACCAACACCGCGACGCTGACCGAGCGGCAGCGGCCCGCCGGGTCCAACAACCTGTTCGTCGCCTGGGAGACCCTGACCCACGCGGACAACCCGAACTGACCGCACACAGCGCAGCCGCCCGGGAGGAGATGTCTCCTCCCGGGCGGGATGCCGCGTCAGCGGCGGATCGTGCGGTGGGGGATGGTGCGTTGCGTCCGGATCAGAAGGTCAGCTTGAAGCTGTTGATCTGACCGCCGTAGTAGTAGTAGAGGTCCTGGACCTTGAGCTTCCAGGTGCCGTTGGCCGTCTCCGACGAGGCGTTGACCGTGTAGGTCGTCTTGACGTCGTCCGCCGAGTCGTTGATGTTGGCGTTCTTCAGCCGGTAGGTGCTGCCGTCCGGGGCGACGAGGTCGATGACCAGGTCACCGCGCCAGCTGTGGGTGATGTCCACGCCGACCTTGAGGGCGCTGGGCGCGTTGCCGGTGCGGCCGGTGACGGTGACCGAGCTGGTGACCGCGGCGCCGGCGTCCGGGATGGACACGGCGGCCTTGTTCTCGAAGACCGTGCCGTCACCGGGCTCGCCCGGGTCCGTGCCGCCGCCGGAGCGCTCACCGACGTTGATGCCGGCCCACGCGTCCTGCACCGCCTTGTACTCGGTGCTGGTGGCGCCGTACAGGTCGGCGGCCACGGCGAGCGTGCCGGTGCGGGCCGCCGCGTAGTTGGTGGTGGAGGTGAACTTGGTGGTGAGCGCCTTGAACCAGATCTGCTCGGCCTTGGCGCGGCCGATGCCGGTCACCGGCAGGCCGTCGGAGGTCGGGGAGTCGTAGCTGACGCCGTTGATGGTCTTGGCGCCGCTGCCCTCCGAGAGGAGGTAGAAGAAGTGGTTGGCCGGGCCCGACGAGTAGTGCACGTCGATGTTGCCGAGGCCGGAGTACCAGGCGTCCTTCGAGATCCCGTCCCGGCTGGGCTTGTCCTGGTAGCGCAGCGGCGTGCCGTCGCCGTTGATGTCGATCTTCTCACCGATGAGGTAGTCGCCCTTGTCGGTGGCGTTGTTCGCGTAGAACTCGACGGCGGTGGCGAAGATGTCGCTGGTCGCCTCGTTGAGGCCGCCGGACTCACCGCTGTAGTTCAGGCCGGCGGTGTTGGAGGTGACACCGTGGCTCATCTCGTGGGCCGCGACGTCCAGTGCGGTCAGCGGCGCGGCGTTGCCGCTGCCGTCGCCGTACGTCATGCAGAAGCAGCTGTCGCTCCAGAAGGCGTTCACGTAGTTGTTGCCGTAGTGGACGCGGGAGTACGCGCCGACGCCGTCGCCCTTGATGCCGGTCCGGCCGTGGACGTTCTTGTAGTAGTCCCAGGTCTCGGCCGCACCGTAGTGGGCGTCCGCCGCCGCGGTCTCCGGGCTGCTGCCGTTGCCGTCGCCCCAGACGTCGTCGGCGCCGGAGAAGAGGGTGCCGGTGCCGGACGTACCGTGGTTCAGGTTGTACGTCTTGTGGTTGCCGCGCGTGGTGTCGGTCAGGTTGTACGAACCGGCGGTGCCCGAGGTGTTCAGGGTGACCTGGCCGCTGTACTCCGTGTTGCCGATGCCGTTCTCGATCGCCTGCCACTCGTAGAGCTTGGCGCCGGAGCTGGCGTCGGTGATCACGTGCAGCTCGTTGGGGGTGCCGTCCTCCTGGAGGCCGCCGACCACGGTCTCGTAGGCGAGCTGCGGGGTGCCGGAGGCCAGCCAGACGACCTTGCGGGGGGCCTTGTCGGCGGCGGTCCTGGACGAGCCGTCGGCCTTGGCCAGGCCGACGGCCTGCTTCTCGGCGGCCGCGGGGGTCACGTCCGCGGTCAGGCCGACGGCCTTGAGCTGCTTCGTGGTGGCGTTGGACGCCTTGGTGATGCTCTGGGTCACGCCGGCCTTCGACTCCTGGACGACCAGGTCGCCGCCGAGGACGGGGAGTCCGTCGAGGGTGCGCTCGTACCGGGTGTGCGTGGTGCCGTCGACGTCCTGGATGACGTCCTTGACGAGGAGCTTCTCCTGCGCGCCGAGACCGAGGTCCTTGGCGGTGGCCGCCGTGCTCGCGGTGGCCTCGCGGATCAGCTCGGCACGCTGCGAGGGCGAGAGCTGCTTGGGCAGGGCGCCGGGGTTCGCCGTGGAGGCGGTGGAGGCCTTGGTGGTGCCCGCGTCCGGTGCGGCCGAGGCCGACCCGGTCTGCACTCCTACGGCGAGGAGGGCTGCTGCGGCTATCAGAGCGCCGGTCGCGGTGGTACGACGGCTGGGCGTGGATCTCACGCGGACTCCTTCTGCGAGGGGGGTACCGGCGGCTCGGTGAGCCGTCCGGGCAGAGCAAGCAGTGCGCAGAACGGGGTGAAGCGTGTCAGCCGATGGCCGGTCCTGTCAGGGCCTCGTCAAGAAGTTGGCCGGAACTCGTCCGTTACCGGAAGGGGCATGTTCGTTAAGCGGACGTTTCGCCGGTGTTCACGGCAGGCCCCCGGGGGAGGGCTCGGGGGCCTTCGTGGCCCCAACGTGCAGGGGCGCGTCGAGATCGTGACGGACTTGACCATGTGCTACGGGATTGTGAAGAACCGGAAAGTTCCCACCTGGCGAGACGGCCGGCAAGTGTGGCGCGTTCCCGGCCGTCCTCCCTCGTACGGCGAAGGAGGACGGCCGGGCACCGGCGCCGGGAACGTCAGGCCAGGCTCTCCCGCCAGGCGCGGTGCAGGCCGGCGAACCGGCCCGTGCCGGCGATGAGTTCGGCGGGCGATCCGTCCTCCACGATCCGCCCGTGCTCCATCACCAGCACCCGGTCCGCGACCTCCACGGTCGACAGCCGGTGCGCGATCACCATCGCGGTGCGGCCGTGCAGCACGGTGTCCATCGCCTGCTGCACCGCCCGCTCGCCGGGGATGTCGAGCGAGCTGGTCGCCTCGTCGAGGATCAGCACAGCCGGGTCCGCGAGCAGGGCGCGGGCGAACGCCACCAACTGGCGCTGACCTGCGGAGATCCGACCGCCCCGCTTGCGTACGTCGGTGTCGTAGCCGTCGGGCAGACCGGTGATGAAGCCGTGGGCGCCGATCGCCTTCGCCGCCTGCTCGATCTCCTCGCGGCTCGCCTCCGGCCGGCCGATCGCGATGTTCTCGGCGACCGTCCCGGAGAACAGGAACGCCTCCTGCGTCACCATCACCACCCCGCGCCGCAGTTCGGGCATGGCGAGGTCCCGCAGGTCGGTGCCGTCCAGCAGGACCCGGCCCTCGGTCGGGTCGTAGAAGCGGGCCAGCAGCTTGGCGAGCGTCGACTTGCCCGCGCCCGTGGAACCCACCACCGCCACGGTCTGCCCGGCCGGGACGGCCAGGTCGAAGGCGGGCAGCACCTCACCACCCGTGCGGTACGCGAAGCTCACCGAGTCGAAGACCACCTCGCGGCCCGGCCGGCCGCCCTCCCTGGCCGGCAGCTCGCGCGGCTCCAGGGCCTCCGGGACCGTGGGCCGCTGGGCCAGCAGGCCGGCGACCTTCTCCAGCGAGGCGGCGGCCGACTCGAAGGAGTTGAGGAACATGCTCAGGCGGTCGATCGGGTCGTAGAGCCGCCGCAGATAGAGCACCATCGCGGCCAGCACGCCGAGCGCGAGCCCGCCGGAGGCGACGCGGTAGGCGCCCCACAGTACGATTCCGGCCACCGCCGTGTTGGCGACCAGCCGCGAGCCGACGACATAGCGGGCGTTCTCCAGCATCGCGTCGCCGTTGGTGCCCTGGTGACGCACGTTCAGCTCCCGGAAGGCCGCGTCGTTGACGGGCTCGCGGCGGAAGGCCTGGACGGGCCGGATGCCGTTCATCGTCTCCGCGAACTTCACGATGACCGCGGCGATGGCCGTCGAACGGGCCGCGAAGATCACCGAGGAGCGGCGCCGGTAGAGCCGCACCAGCAGGTACAGCGGCACGAACGACGCCACGGCCGCCGCGCCCGTGGCGAGGTCTAGCCAGAGCAGCAGCACGGCGATGGAGATGAACGACAACAGGACGTGGATCAGTTCCTGGAGCCCCTCGTCCAGCAGCTCCCGCAGCGACTCCAGGTCCGTGGTGGAACGCGAGATCAGCCGCCCCGAGGTGTACCGCTCGTGGAAGTCCACGCTCAGCGCCTGCGCATGCCGGAAGATCCGGCCGCGCAGGTCGAGCAGCACGTCCTGGTTGACCAGCGCGGACATCCGGATGAACGCGTACTGGAGGGCCCCCGCGCCGGCCGCGCACAGCGCGTAGCCCACCGCCACGGCGATCAGCGGCCCGTAGTCGTTGTCGCGGAACGCGGGCACCCCGCTGTCGATCGCGTAGGCCACCAGCAGCGGGCCCGCCTGCACCGCGGCCTGCTGCACCAGCAGGAACAGGGCGGAAGCGGCGACCCGGCCCCGCATCGGGCGCAGCAGCGAGCGGAGCAGCTGCCAGGTGGCGCCGCGCGGGGCGGGCAGGTCGTCGCGGTCGAAGGGGTCGCCGTCCCCCTTCGCGGGCGGCCCGTCCGCCGACGGCGCGAGGCGCTCGTCCTCGTCGCCGCCGCCCGGCTCCGCCGGCCGTCCGGTCGTGGTGCTCGTCATCGGGTGCTGCCCTCCTCGGCAGGGGCCATCGCGCCCAGGGAATCGTCTTCGGCCGTCCGTGTACCGGGCGGACCGTCGCCTGTCCGCGTACCGGGCGCCTCGGCGCCGGGCCCGGTGCTTCCGTCCTCGCCGACCGGAACGTGCTCGCCGGCCGGGATGTCCTCGCCGACCGGAACCTTCTCGCCGGCCGGGATGTCCTCGCCGGCCGGAGCGTGCTCGCCGGCCGGAACGTCCTCGGCTCCGGTGCCCGTGCCGGACATCAGCCAGGCGTACTCGGCGCTGGTGCGCAGCAGCTCCTGATGGGTGCCGACCATGCTGATCCGGCCCTCGGACAGCAGCGCCACCCGGTCCGCGAGCATCACAGTGGACGGCCGGTGCGCGACGACCACCGCCGTGGTCTCCTCCAGGACGCGCCGCAGCGCCGCCTCCACCCGCGCCTCCGTGTGCACGTCGAGCGCCGAGAGCGGGTCGTCCAGCACCAGGAAGCGCGGCCGGCCCACCACGGCCCTGGCCAGGGCGAGGCGCTGGCGCTGGCCGCCGGACAGGCTCAGGCCCTGCTCGCCGACCTCGGTCCCGACGCCGAGCGGTAGCTCGTGGACGAAGTCGGCCTGGGCGACCGACAGCGCCCGCCGCAACTCCTCGTCGCCCGCCCCTGCCGCGCCCATCAGCACGTTCTCCCCGACGCTCGCCGAGAAGAGCGTCGGCTCCTCGAACGCCACCGACACCAGCTCCCGCAGCCGGGCGCGCGGCATGGCGGTGATGTCCTCGCCGTCCAGGGTGATCCGCCCCGCCGTGGCCTCGTGCAGCCGGGGCACCAGGGAGGTCAGTGTCGTCTTGCCGGAGCCCGTCGCCCCGACCAGGGCCATCGTCTCGCCGGGCCGGATGTGCAGATCGATCCGGGCGAGGACGGGCGCCGAGCCCTCCTCCGCGTCGGGGTAGCGGAACTCGACGCCCTCGAAGCGCATGCCGCCCGCCTCCGGGGCCGCTTTGGTGCCGTCCCCGGCCGCCGCCGCGGCGTCCTCCTCCTCGGCGACGTCCATCACCTCGAAGAACCGCTCGGTCGCCGTCGCCGACTCCTGGCTCATCGCCAGCAGGAAGCCGATCGACTCGACCGGCCAGCGCAGCGCGAGCGCCGTGGAGAGGAACGCGACCAGGGTGCCCGCCGACAGGCCCCCGTCCGCGACCTCGATCGTGCCGAAGACCAGCGCCGCCCCGATGGCGAGTTCCGGCAGCGTCGTGATGACGGCCCAGATCCCCGCGAGCAGCCGGGCCTTGCCCAGCTCCGTGGTGCGCAGCCGCTGCGCGAGGACGCGGAAGGCCTGCGCCTGGCTGCGGTGCCGGCCGAAGCCCTTGATGATGCGGATGCCCAGCACGCTCTCCTCGACCACGGTCGTCAGATCGCCGACCTGGTCCTGCGCCGCGCGCGCCACCTTCGCGTACTTCGTCTCGAAGGCCGAGCAGATGATCACGAGCGGGACGACGGGCGCGAGCAGCACCAGGCCCAGCGTCCACTCCTGGAACAGCAGGATCACGAAGCCGACCAGGATCGTGGTGCCGTTGACCAGCAGGAAGGTCAGCGGGAAGACCAGGAACATGCGCAGCAGCATCAGGTCCGTCGTCCCGCGCGACAGCAGCTGCCCCGAGGGCCAGCGGTCGTGGAAGGAGACGGGCAGGCGCTGGAGGTGCCGGTAGAGGTCGGCCCGCATCGACGCCTCGAAACCGGCCAGCGGACGCGCCACCAGCCATCGCCGCACCCCGAACAGCACCGCCTCCGCGATGCCCAGGAGCAGCAGGAACAGCGCGCCGAGCCAGACCCCGCCCGGGTCCCCGTCGGCGACCGGGCCGTCCACGATCCACTTCAGGATCAGCGGGATCACCAGCCCCAGACAGGAGGCGACGACCGCCACCAGCGCCGCGCTGAACAGCCGGGTCCGTACCGGCTTCACATATGGCCACAACCGCAGAAGAGAACGTACGGCGGACCGGTCCTTGGGCTCTACATGTTCCTGGTGCATCAGAGTGAGCCTACGGTCCGTCCGGGGAATCGTTCCTGTGTTTTTATCCCGCCGTCCGACGCCCCGCACGCGGCGTACGGCGGGCGGGGTCGTAGAGCCGCGTCAACCGATCGGACGATGCGGGTCCGAGCGCGATGGCGGATGCCGCCGCGGGCCACGGACGCGGATGCTCGGTGCCATGGCAGTCATCGAAGCGAACGGGGTGCGCAAGGCCTACGCCGGCCGCCCCGTGGTCGACTCAGTGAGCTTCACCGTCGACGAGGGGGAGATCTTCGGGATTCTCGGTCCCAACGGCGCGGGCAAGACCACCACCGTCGAGTGCGTCGCGGGGCTGCGGGTCCCGGACGCCGGGACCGTCCGGGTCGCCGGGCTCGACCCCGTCGCCGAACGCGACCGGGTGACCCGGCTGCTCGGCGTCCAGCTCCAGGAGAGCGAACTCCAGCCCAAGATCACCGTACGCGAGGCCCTGGACCTGTACAGCGCCTTCCACCCCAGCCCCGCCGACTGGCGGCCGTTGGCCGAACGGCTCGGCCTGGACACCAAGCTCGACACCCGCTTCGCCCGGCTCTCCGGCGGCCAGAAGCAGCGCCTGTCCATCGCGCTCGCCCTCGTCGGCCGGCCCCGCGTCGTCATCCTGGACGAGCTGACCACCGGCCTCGACCCCCGCGCCCGGCGCGACACCTGGCAGCTCATCGAGGACGTACGCGACGGCGGTGTCACCGTCGTGCTCGTCACGCACTTCATGGAGGAGGCCCAGCGCCTCTGCGACCGCATCGCCGTGATCGACAAGGGCCGCGTCGTCGCCCTCGACACCCCCGCCGGGCTGGTCGCCGGCGCCGACGGCTCCACCGTCATCTCCTTCACCCCGTCCGCGCCGCTGCCCGAGGCCGAACTCGCCGCGCTGCCCGAAGTCGCCTCGTACGAGGACCGGGACGGCCAGGTCGTCATCAACGGCACCGACGAGACCGTCAACGCCGTCATCTCGCTGCTGGCCCGGCTCCGCGTCACCGCCCACCGGCTCCGCGTCGCCGAGGCCACCCTGGACGACGCCTTCCTCGGCCTCACCGAACACCCCGACCTCACCGAACACCCCGGCCCCGCCGACGGGCGCGGCCTCGCAGAACGGACAGCCTGAGATGGCCACAGCGCACCCCGCCCCCGCCGCCCCGCACCCCGCCACCGCGTCCGGCGCGACGCTCGCCGTCCTCAAGTCGGAGACCCGGCTCTTCCTGCGCGAACCGGGCAGCCTGTTCTGGATCGTGATCTTCCCGACCGTGCTCCTGACGATCCTGGGCCTGGTCCCGTCGTTCCGGGAACACGACGACGGGCTCGGCGGCCGCCGCGTCATCGACCTCTACGTCCCCGTCGCGGTGCTGCTCGCCCTGATCATGTCCGGGCTCCAGGCCATGCCGCCCGTACTGACCGGATACCGCGAACGCGGCATTCTGCGCCGCATGTCCACCACCCCCGTGCGGCCCTCCGCCCTCCTCGGCGCGCAGATCGCGCTGCACGGCGCCGCGTGCCTCGTCTCCGCCCTGCTGGTCACCGTCGTCGGGCGGATCGCCTTCGGAGTGCGGCTGCCCGGCCAGGCGCTCGGCTATCTGCTCGCCCTGCTGCTGGCCGTCGCCTGCGTCCTGGCCCTCGGCTCGCTGATCTGCGCCCTCTCCCGTACGACGAAGATCGCCGCCACCGTCGGCTCGGTCGTCTACTTCTCGATGATGTTCACCGCGGGCGTCTGGGTCCCCGTCCAGGCCATGCCCGACGCGCTCCGCCGCATCGTCCAGGTCACCCCCTTCGGCGCGGCCTCCCAGGCACTGGACCAGGCGGCCCGGGGCGACTGGCCCGGCTGGGCGTACCTCGGAGCGGTCGCCGCCTGGACGGCGGTGGCGGCCTGGGTGGCCAACCGTACGTTCCGGTGGCAGTAGGCGCGGGGGAGACTCCTCCCATGAGCGCGCACGAGGACGCCGGGACGGCGGTCGAGCTGTGGTGGGGCCGGTTCTTCCGGTACGGGCCGTACGGGCTGCTCGGCCTCGCCACCGTCATCGCGGTCGTGACCCGCGACCTCGTCATGACCCACGCCGACGAGCGCGGCGCCCTCGTGCTGCTCCCGGCGGCGCTCGTTCTCCAGCTCTGGTGGACCAGCGCCGGCATCCGCCCGGAGAGCAGGCCCGCCCAGTGCTACTTCGTCGCCCGCACCCTGCTGGCCCTCGGGCTCACCTGGTGCAACCCCTTCTACTCGATCTACGCGGTGCTCGGCTACTTCGACGCCGCCCGGGTGCTCCCGTACCGAGGCATGAGGGCGGGGCTGCTGGCCACCGCCGTCATCATGGCGGGCGCGCAGAGCGGCAGCCCCCTGCCGCCCGCCACCCTCATGAACTGGGTCGTCTTCGGCGTCGTGCTGGCGGTGCACGCGACGCTCGCCATGGTCTTCGCCCAGATCGGCAACCGGGAGGCCGAGCAGGCCCGTTCGCAGACCGACGCCATCGCCGCCCTGGAGTCCGCCAACGCCCGCCTCGAACAGGCCCTCGCGGAGA
The DNA here is from genome assembly GCF_030719295.1 of Streptomyces sp. Mut1. Lineage (NCBI taxonomy): Bacteria > Bacillati > Actinomycetota > Actinomycetes > Kitasatosporales > Streptomycetaceae > Streptomyces > Streptomyces castrisilvae. The sequence goes on from NZ_CP120997.1 coordinate 5,588,163, forward strand.
ACGCCGGACTGCACGCCCAACTCCTCGTCCAGGCCCGCGAGGCCGGGGTGGCCGACGAGCGGCGCCGGCTCGCCGCCGAGATCCACGACACCATCGCCCAGGGCCTCACCGGCATCATCGCCCAGCTCCAGGCCGTCACCTCCACCGCCGACAGCGCCCCCGGCCTCGCCCGCGAACACCTGGCGCGGGCCTCGGACCTGGCCCGGGAGAGCCTGGGCGAGGCCCGCCGCTCGGTGCACAACCTGCTGCCCGCCGCCCTGGAACACGACGACCTGCCCGGCGCGCTGAAGAAGACGGTCGCCACCTGGTCGCGCCGCACCGGGGTCCGCGCCGACTTCACCGTCACCGGAACCGTCGAGCCGCTGCACGACGAGGTCGGCGCCACCCTGCTCCGGATAGCCGAGGAGGCCCTCGCCAACGCGGGCCGGCACGCCGGGGCGAGCCGGGCCGGGGTCACGCTCTCCTACATGGGCGACGAGATCACGCTCGACGTCCGCGACGACGGCCGCGGCTTCGACCCGGTCGCGCTGCCGCCGTACCGGGGTGCCGGGGGCTTCGGCCTCGGCGGGATGCGGGCCCGCGCCGAACGCATCGCCGGCACCGTCGAGGTGGAGACCGGGCCCGGCCTCGGCACCGCGGTCTGCGCCCGCGTCCCGATGGTCCCCGACCAGTGAGACCGTCCCGTACCGTGGTGCGCCATGGACCGGGAACCCGCGCGCGTCATCACGCTGATCGTCGTCGACGACCACCCCGTCGTGCGGGACGGGCTGCGCGGCATGTTCGCGTCCGCGCCGGAGTTCCGGGTGCTCGGTGAGGCGGCCGACGGGGTCGAGGGCGTCGAGATGGCCGCCCGGCTCGACCCCGACGTCGTGCTGATGGACCTGCGGATGCCGGGCGGCGGCGGGGTCGCCGCGATCACCGAGCTGACCCGGCGCGGTGCCCGCTCCAAGGTCCTGGTCCTCACCACGTACGACACCGACTCCGACACCCTGCCCGCGATCGAGGCGGGCGCGACCGGCTATCTCCTCAAGGACGCCCCGCGCGAGGAGCTGTTCACCGCCGTGCGGGCCGCCGCCGACGGCCGGACGGTCCTGTCACCGGCCGTCGCCTCCCGCCTGGTCTCCGCCGTCCGCACCCCGGCCCCCGCCGGCAACGAGACGCTGTCCGCCCGCGAGCGCGAGGTGCTGGCGCTCGTCGCCAAGGGGACCTCCAACCGGGAGATCGCCGCCGAGCTGTTCATCAGCGAGGCCACCGTGAAGACCCACCTCACCCATCTGTTCGCCAAACTGGGCGCCAAGGACCGGGCCGCGGCCGTCGCCCTCGCGTACGAACGCGGCATCCTGGGCTAGGGCCTGTCTTCAAACTGCCGTCGTCGCCCGGCAGACGGCAGTTTGAAGACAGGTCCTAGGGCCTGTCCGGCCGCTCACTCCCGTACCCGCAGCAGCAGGACCGACCGCTCCGGGACCGTCAGCCGCGCGCCGCCCCGGTGGACCGTGCCCGGCGCCTCGGCCTGGTCCTCCCGCGAGGTGTCCAGGAGCAGTTCGTACGCCTGCGCCCACGGCGGTCCCGGCAGCAGGAGGTCCACCGGTTCGTGCCCCGCGTGCAGGACGGCCAGGAAGCTGTCGTCGGTGACCTGCTCGCCGCGCGCGTCCCGGCCCGGGATGTCGCGGCCGGAGAGGTAGAGGCCCACCGTCGCGGCCGGGGCGTACCAGTCGCTCTCCGTCATCTCCGCGCCCTGCGGGGTGAACCACGCCAGGTCCCGCAGCCCGTCCGGGGCCTGGGGCCGGCCGGAGAAGAACGCCCGGCGGCGCAGCACCGGATGGCGGTGGCGCAGCGCGAGGACCCGGGCGGTCAGCGCGGTCAGCTCACGCCACCGGGGCTGGTCGAGCAGCGACCAGTCGACCCAGCCGGTCTCGTTGTCCTGGCAGTAGGCGTTGTTGTTGCCGCCCTGGGTGCGGCCCATCTCGTCACCGGCCACCAGCATCGGCACCCCGGTCGACAGCAGCAGCGTGGTCAGCAGGTTGCGCAGTTGCCGGCGGCGCAGCGCGTTGACACCGTCGTCCTCGCTCTCGCCCTCGGCCCCGCAGTTCCAGGCCCGGTTGTCGGACGTGCCGTCCCGGTTGCCCTCGCCGTTGGCCTCGTTGTGCTTGTGCTGGTAGCTCACCAGGTCGCGCAGGGTGAAGCCGTCGTGCGCGGTGACGAAGTTGACGGAGGCGTAGGGGCGGCGCCCGCCCCAGGCGTACAGGTCGCTGGAGCCGGTCAGCCGGTAGCCGAGGTCCCGTACGTCGGGCAGCGCGCCGCGCCAGAAGTCCCGTACGGCGTCCCGGTAGCGGTCGTTCCACTCGGTCCACAGCGGCGGGAAGGCCCCCACCTGGTAGCCGCCGTTGCCGACGTCCCACGGTTCGGCGATGAGCTTGACCCGGCGCAGCACCGGGTCCTGGGCGATGACCGCGAGGAACGGGGAGAGCATGTCGACGTCGTGCATCGAGCGGGCGAGCGCCGCCGCGAGGTCGAAGCGGAATCCGTCGACGCCCATCTCGGTCACCCAGTACCGCAGCGAGTCGGTGATCAGCCGCAGCACGTTCGGCTGGACGACGTGCAGGGTGTTGCCGCAGCCGGTGTAGTCCGCGTACCGGCGGGCGTCGGCCCGGAGGCGGTAGTAGCCGCGGTTGTCGATGCCCCGCAGCGAGAGCGTCGGGCCCAGCTCGCCCGCCTCGGCGGTGTGGTTGTAGACGACGTCGAGGATCACCTCGATGCCCGCGTCGTGCAGGGCGCGGACCATCCGCTTGAACTCACCGACCTGCCCGCCCGCCGTACCGCTCGCCGAGTATCCGGCGTGCGGGGCGAAGTAGCCGATGGAGTTGTAGCCCCAGTAGTTGCGCAGCCCGCGCCGCAGCAGGTGGTCCTCGTGGGCGAACTGGTGCACCGGCAGCAGCTCCACCGCCGTCACCCCGAGGCGCTTGAGATGGCCGATGGCCGCCGGGTGGGCGAGCCCGGCGTAGGTGCCGCGCAGCTCCTCCGGGATGCCGGGGTGGCGCTTGGTGAAACCCCGCACGTGCAGCTCGTAGATGACGGAGTCCGCCCACGGCGTCTTCGGCCTGCGGTCGTCGGCCCAGTCGTCGTCATCGTGGACGACGACCCCCTTGGGCACGTACGGGGCGGAGTCCCGTTCGTCGCGCACGGTGTCGGCGACCTGCTGCTCGGGCCAGTCCCTCACATGGCCGTACACCTCGGCCGGAAGGGTGAATTCCCCGTCCACGGCCCGTGCGTACGGATCGAGCAGCAGCTTGGCCGCGTTCCACCGGGCGCCCGTCCACGGGTCCCAGCGGCCGTGCACCCGGTAGCCGTAGCGCCGGCCGGGCCGCACCCCGGGCACGAAGCCGTGCCGGATCTCGTGGGTCAGCTCGGTCAGGGCGAGCCGCCGCTCCGTGCCGTCCTCGTCGAACAGGCACAGCTCGACCGCCTCCGCGCCGCCCGCCCACAGCGCGAAGTTGGTGCCCGCGACCCCGTCGGGGCCGGTCCGGAAGCGGGCGCCGAGCGGCATCGGCGTGCCCGGCCACACCTCGGGACGCCGGTGCCCGGACCCGGTGGCGGCGACCCGTTCGGCCGGGGCCCCGGCCGTCCCCGGGTCCGGTTCCGGTACTGCCTCCTGCTCGGCTGCGCTCGACACCTGCTCGCCTCCCGCGGCTCGTGGGACCGGCACCGGAGGGGCGGCGCGGCGTCCCGGCCGCGGCTCCCCGGGTGGGGCCGTCCCCTGTGTTCTGCCCACGACTGGCCCCGCCCTCACGTTTCCCCCGGCCCGCCCCGTCGTTGGGGGGACGTGACTCACGTAGCGAAGAAGGCAGGGGCGAGCCCGGCCACCGCGCCGGTCAGGCCGGGACTGCTCGCCGTACTGGTCCTACTGGCCGTTCTGACCGGCTGCTCGGGCACGGGCTCGATCATCGGAGGCAAGCCGAGGTCGCCGCAGGAGGCGATCCGGATCATCCCGGCCGACCGGGCCGAGGACGTCCGGGCGGACAGCCAGGTGGAGGTGACGGTCCCCGACGGCCGGCTGGAGAGCGTCCGGGTGCGGCGGATCGAGGACGCGCGGGAGGAGGAGGTGCGGGGCGGCATCGCGAAGGACGGCCGGTCCTGGGCGCCGAACGAGGGAGCGGGGCGGCTCGGGCTGGCCGCCAAGTACAGCGTCGACGCGGTCGCCGTGGACGGCGGCGGCCACCGCTCGGCCCGGCACACCACCTTCACCACGGTGGTCCCGGCCGACCGTTTCATCGGGTACTTCAAACCGGAGAACCGCTCGACGGTGGGCACCGGCATGATCGTCTCCTTCGAGTTCAACCGCCCGGTCACCCGCCGCGCGGCGGTGGAGCGGGCCATCCGGATCACGGCCGATCCGGCGGTGGCGGTGGCGGGCCACTGGTTCGGCAAGGACCGCCTGGACTTCCGCCCGGCCGGTTACTGGGAGCCGGGCACCGAGGTCACCGTCGACATCGGGCTGCGCGATGTGGAGGGGGCGCCGGAGGTGTACGGCAGCCAGCGCAAGACGGTGCGGTTCACGGTGGGCCGGGAGCAGATCTCCCGCGTCGACGCGGCCGCGCACACGATGGAGGTGCGCCAGGACGGGCGGCTCGTCTCCACCGTCCCGATCACCGCGGGCTCCCCGACGACCACCACGTACAACGGCAGGATGGTGGTGAGCGAGATGCACGACGTGACGCGGATGGACGGGCGGACCGTCGGCTTCGGCGGCGAGTACGACATCAAGGACGTGCCGCACGCCATCCGGCTGACCGAGTCCGGCACCTTCCTGCACGGCAATTACTGGTCCGACGAGGACGTCTTCGGCTCCACCAACGTCAGCCACGGCTGCATCGGGCTGCGTGACGTCCAGGGCGGCAGCGGCTCATCCCCGGCCGGCTGGTTCTTCGACCGGACACTCATCGGGGACGTCGTCGAGGTCGTCAACTCCAAGGACAAGAAGGTCGCACCTGACAACGGCCTCAGCGGCTGGAACCTCACCTGGGCCCAGTGGAAGGCGGGTTCGGCGCTGCACTGAGAACGGCGCCGGGAGCGGGGGCGGGGCGGCGCCGGGAGCGATGTCAGGAGCGTGCGCCCCGGACCCGTGGCCTCCGGGGCCACTTGGAACGGAACGGTGACAATTCCGGGGCGATCTGCCCGCAGTCGGTGTGATTATCTCTTTGCTGAGCGCGCATGTGCAGCGCGCGGGGGTGGGAACCTACGGGTTCCCGGGGCCTAGGCGGGGCCGGGCCGTGTGAGGGGAGACGACCACATTGAACGGGCATCCGATATCGGGGACATCGGCCGGGGCGCGCGGCAGGCGGCGGATGCGGGGGGCCACCGGCCTGCCGGCCCTGGTGGTGGGTGCGCTGCTGCTGATGGTGACGGCGTGCGGCGGGGGAGACACCGGCGGCGCGGGCAAGGACGGCAAGGCGGGCGGCGTCAGGGACCAGGACACCAGCGCCTCGCAGGCCGTGGTGACCGTGGCGCCCAAGGACGGGGCCGACTCCGTCGCCACCAGCGGGGCGCTGAAGGTCTCCGCCGAGAACGGGAAGCTGACCACCGTCAAGGTGTCGGACCCCAAGGGCGGCGAGGTCGAGGGGAAGATCGCGGCGGACGGCGCGAGCTGGGTGCCCGACCAGCACCTGGCCTCGGCGACCAAGTACAAGGTGCACGCGGTGGCCAAGGACACCAAGGGCCGTGAGTCCGCGAAGGACACCACCTTCACCACGCTCGTCCCGCAGAACACCTTCATCGGCCAGTACACCCCCGAGGACGGCTCCACGGTCGGCGTCGGCATGCCGGTCTCCATCCACTTCACCCGGGGCATCACCGACCCGGAGGCCGTGGAGAAGGCCATCAAGGTGACGGCCGAGCCCGAGATCCCGGTCGAGGGCCACTGGTTCGGCAACGACCGCCTGGACTTCCGCCCCGAGCAGTACTGGGCCGCCGGCACCAAGGTGACGGTCAAGCTCAACCTCGACGGCGTCGAGGGCCGGCCCGGGGTCTACGGCAAGCAGGCGAAGACCATCTCCTTCACCATCGGCCGCAGCCAGGTCAGCACCGTGGACGCGAGCACGCACCGGATGAAGGTCGTCCGCGACGGCAAGCAGATCAAGGACATCCCGATCTCGGCGGGCGCCCCGGCCACCACCACGTACAACGGCCAGATGGTCATCAGCGAGAAGCTCCAGGTGACCCGGATGAACGGTGACACCGTCGGCTTCGGCGGCGAGTACGACATCAAGGACGTGCCGCACGCGATGCGCCTGTCCACCTCGGGCACCTTCATCCACGGCAACTACTGGGGCGGCTCGGGCATCTTCGGCTCCGCCAACACCAGCCACGGCTGCGTCGGCATCCAGGACGTGCGCGGCGGCGGGGACTCGGGCACGCCGGCGGCCTGGTTCTTCAAGAGCTCGCTCATCGGTGACGTCGTGGTCGTCAAGAACTCCCACGACAAGACGATCAGCCCGGACAACGGCCTCAACGGCTGGAACATGAGCTGGTCGGAGTGGACCGCGTAGCTCCCCGGTACCACGGCACGGACGGGCCCGGCACCGAGATTCACGGTGCCGGGCCCGTCCGCGTCCGCGCCCCGGCCGATGCCCTGCGGGTTAGCGGCGGTTAACCTGCACGGCATGACCGTAACCCTCGAAGTAAGCGGCGGCGTCGGCACGATCCGGCTGGACCGCCCGCCGATGAACGCCCTGGACGTCGCGACCCAGGACCGGCTGCGCGAACTGGCCGTGGAGGCGTCCGGGCGCGACGACGTGCGGGCCGTGGTGCTCTACGGCGGCGAGAAGGTGTTCGCGGCGGGCGCGGACATCAAGGAGATGCAGGCGATGGACCACGCGGCGATGGTCGTACGGTCCCGGGCGCTCCAGGACTCCTTCACCGCCGTCGCCCGCATCCCCAAGCCCGTCGTCGCGGCCGTCACCGGCTACGCCCTCGGCGGCGGCTGCGAGCTGGCCCTCTGCGCGGACTTCCGGATCGCGGGGGACAACGCCAAGCTGGGCCAGCCGGAGATCCTGCTCGGCCTGATCCCGGGCGCGGGCGGCACCCAGCGGCTCGCCCGGCTGGTGGGTCCCGCCAAGGCCAAGGACCTCATCTTCACCGGCCGCCACGTCAAGGCCGACGAGGCCCTGACCATGGGCCTGGTGGACCGTGTCGTGCCCGCCGACGAGGTGTACGAGCAGGCGCACGCCTGGGCGGCCCGGCTGGCGAAGGGGCCGGCGCTCGCGCTGCGCGCCGCCAAGGAGGCGGTGGACGCCGGACTGGAGACGGACATCGACACGGGTCTCACGATCGAGCGAACCTGGTTCGCCGGTCTGTTCGCCACGGAGGACCGCGAGCGCGGAATGCGCAGCTTTGTGGAGGAGGGTCCGGGCAAGGCCGAGTTCCTCTGACCGAACGTCAGTTGAGAACGTGCGACGGCGCGTTCATCCGTGCGGGCGGATTGGCGGAACCCCGGGAGAACCGTGGGGGCCGCCGCCCCCGCCGTCCCGCCGGACCCGGCCGGGGGGTGTATCGGTGCAGGTCAGAAGGGGTGCAAGAAGCCGCATCATGCCTCTGGCATATGCCAATCGGCCCTGGGGGAATCACTGATTACGGGTCGGGGATTCACCCGGAACGGCCCCGGAAGGCCCGCCGTGCGGCCATGATGGTGTGCATGGCGGGCCTGGAGGGTGTGGAGCAGCCGCGACCGCGCAGCAGCGCGACAGCGGCACGGAGGTTACCGGCCGTCGAAGACGAACAGGCGTTCAAAGCGCTGGAGTTGTTCGGAAATCCGACGGAGGGTGAAGTCCGGCTGCCCTCCCGCCCCGAGTCCGCGGCCACCGCCCGCCGGCTCACCTCGTGTGTGGTGCTGCACCACTGGGCGCTCTCCGCGCAGACCGCCGAACACGCCGTCCTGCTCGTGTCCGAACTCGTCGGGAACGCCGTGCGGCACACCGGGGCCAGGGTCTTCGGGCTGCGCATGCTGCGCCGCCGGGGCTGGATCCGGATCGAGGTGCGCGATCCCTCGCGCGGGCTGCCGTGCCTCATGCCGGTCCGGGAGATGGACGTCAGCGGGCGGGGCCTCTTCCTCGTCGACAAGCTGTCCGACCGGTGGGGCGTGGATCTCTTACCCCGCGGCAAGACCACCTGGTTCGAGATGCGCATCTCCGACCGCTGACCCCCCGCCCCCGCTCACCCGGGCGTACAGAAGCCCCCGTTTCGGCCGTGGTGCGGCGCCTCGGGGGCTTCTGTGGGGGCCGTGAAATGGGGGGTGTGTCCACGGCCGCTCGTGACGACCTGGCCCGGGTCAATGGGGGTCGTGCCACCGACTATGGCAGACGGACGACTCCCTAGTCAAAGCCGTATAGCGCGCATTGAGTGAGATATCAGGACATTTCATCGAACAAACGCAGGTGTGCTGGGTCACTTGCCTGGAAATCCATGAATATTCATGGGTATCCACGCATGATCCTTTGATCGTCCGGAATGTGGACGGCGTGTATCCCGAGGTCCTGTCGGGGGAGTCGCCGGAGTCGATCGGGATGTTCCGGTCACATCGCCCCTACTGTTCTGCCATGAACACCCCCGACGCATCGGTGCACCGCCGCAGCGCCCTGCGCGCGGGAGCCGCGGCGGCCGTCGCCCTCACCGCCGGCTGCGGTGAGCGGAACCCCGCGGGCGCGGCCGCGGGAGCCGTACCCCATGCCACGCCGAGCGGGCCCGCCGCCACCCCCGCCGGAGCGCACGCCCCCGCCCCCGCCCCGCGCCGCTTCCCCGGTCAGCCGGCACAGATCACCAGCGGCCCGCGCGACCGGGCCCGCGTCGCCCTCACCTTCCACGGCCAGGGCGACCCCGCCATCGCCAGGACCGTGCTCGCCGAGGCCGAACGCGCCCACGCCAGGGTCACCGTCCTCGCCGTGGGCAGCTGGCTCGACGAGCACCCCGAGATGGCCCGCCGCATCCTCGACGGCGGCCACGACCTCGGCAACCACACCCAGAACCACATCGACATCTCCGCCCTGGACGAGACCCGCGCCTACGCGGAGATCACCGGCTGCGCCCAGCGGCTGCGCCGGCTCACCGGCTCCATCGGCACCTGGTTCCGCCCCTCGCGCACCCAGTACGCCACGCCCCTCGTCCAGCGGCTCGCCGCGCGGGCGGGCTACCCCCACGTCCTGTCCTACGACGTGGACTCCCTCGACTTCACCTCGCCCGGCGCCGCGGCCGTCACCCGCAAGGTGGCCGGTGAGATCCGCAACGGATCGGTGGTGAGCATGCATTTCGGCTACGCGGACACGGTCGCCGCGCTGCCCCTCCTCCTCACCGAAATCGACCGCCGCCAACTGCGCGCGGTGACGACCACGGAGCTGCTGACCTGATGCCTCCCACCACACCGCGAACCACCACCCCGCGAACCACCGTCCCGCGCGCCGCCGCACTGCTCGGCGGCGTCCTGCTCGCCGCGCTCGCCGGCTGCGGCACCTCCGCCGACAAGGCCGCCCCCGCCGCCGAAGCGGCCAGCCCGACCGTCAGGGCCCGGCACGTCACCCCGCCGGGGCTGGCCGGGATGCCGCCGGTGCTCGACCCGAAGAACGTGTACGCGGCCGACGCCCCCGGAAAGCTGTCCCCGGTCGTCAAGGACTTCCCGTCCCGCGTCTACGTGCCCAACACCAACTCCGACACGGTGACGGTCATCGACCCCGCCACGTACAAGGTCATCGAGACCATCCCGGTCGGCCGGCAGCCGCAGCACGTCGTGCCGTCCTGGGACCTGAAGACGCTCTGGGTCAACAACGACGTCGGCGACAGCCTCACCGCCATCGACCCGGCGACCGGCAAGGCGGGCAGGACGGTCGGCGTCTCCGACCCGTACAACCTCTACTTCACACCGAACGGCAAGTACGCCATCGTGATGGCCTCCATGGACCGCGAGCTGGTCTTCCGCGACGCGCACACCATGAAGACGGCCAAGGCCGTGCCGGTCAGCTGCGCGGGCGTCAACCACGCCGACTTCTCCTCCGACGGCCGGTACTTCATCGTCTCCTGCGAGTTCTCCGGCGAACTCCTCAAGGTCGACACCGAGAAGATGGAGGTCGTCGCCCACCAGAAGCTGCCGTTCGACGGGGCCATGCCGCAGGACGTCAAGCTCTCCCCGGACGGCGGCACGTTCTACATCGCGGACATGAAGGCCGACGGCATGTGGGTGCTGGACGGCGAGAAGTTCACCACCCCGAAGCTGCTGCCGACCGGCAAGGGCTGCCACGGGCTCTACGTCAGCCGCGACGCCAAGGAGATGTACATCTCCAACCGGGGCGAGGGCTCCGTCTCCGTCTTCGACTTCGCGCACAAGAAGCTGGCGAAGAAGTGGCACCTGCCGAACGGCGGCAGCCCGGACATGGGCGGGGTCTCCGCCGACGGCAAGGTGCTGTGGCTGTCCGGGCGTTACGACGCCGAGGTGTACGCGATCGACACCACCACCGGCAAGCAGCTCGCCCGCATCCCGGTGGGCAGCGGCCCGCACGGCCTCGCCGTCTACCCCCAGCCGGGCCGCTACTCGCTCGGCCACACCGGCGTCTTCCGCTGAGCCCCGGGGAACCCACCCACCGGCCGCTGTGAGAGCCACCCCGGGCGCCCGATAATCTGAGCTTCGTAGGACAGTCATACGAAGGGGTGGAAACGTGGCGGACATCGAGTCGGCGCGCAAGGCTTTCGAGCGGTACGACCTGAACGGCGACGGGCTGATCTCGGCCGCCGAGTACAAGAGCGTCATGGCCCAGCTCGGCGACCCCCACGTCACCGAGCCGGTCGCCCAGGCCGTGATCAACTCCCACGACGCCAACGGCGACGGGCTCCTCACCTTCGACGAGTTCTGGGCCGCGCAGAACAAGGGCTGACACCGGGGCGGCCGGGAAGGGGAGGGGTGCCAGTGGATCCCGCCCGTGCGCCCGCACCCGCCCGCCGCCGGTCCGTCACCGCCGTCCTGGCCCTGGCGGCGCTCTGGGCCCCCGCCGTGGCCGCGGCCCTGCTCGGCGCGTCGGCGGCCACCCACGGAACCGGTGAACTGCGCATCCCCGGCGCCGGGACCGCGACCCTGCTGCGCGCGGTCCTCTTCGGCGCCCTCGCCGTGCATCTGGGCGCCCTCGCCGTCACCGCGCTCGCCCGCTCCGTCCCCGGCCGCCCGGACACCGCCCCGCGCGGCTGGTCCGCGGCCGCCTCGGTCGCCGGCGCCCTCGCGGCGGCGGGCCAGATCGCCCGGCTCGCCCGGGTCAGCGACCTCGGCCTGGTCGAGACGTACGCGACGCGCGAGGGCGGCCTGCTGCTCCTGACCGCCAACGGCTTCGCGCTGGCCGCCTGTTGCGCGGTGAGCAGACGCCCCGGCCTCGCCGCCCTGCCGCTCGCCGCGGTCGTCGGCGCGGAGGCGCTGCGGGCCCACCCCGAGGCGTACAGCCCGCTGGTGGGCGCCGCGCTGACCGTCGTGCACCTGACCGCCGCCTCGCTGTGGACCGGCGGGCTCGTGCACGTCCTGCGCACCCTGCGCCTGTGGCGGGCCGCCCCGGACGCGGCCCGCACGCTGCTCGCCCGGTACGCGCGCCTCGCCGCGTGGCTGTACGCGGCGCTCGCGGTGACCGGTACGTGCAGCGCCCTGCGCCGGCTGCCGGCGGATGTCGTCCTCACCTCGGCTTACGGACGCACCCTGCTCGCCAAGCTGGCGCTGATGGTGGTGGTGAGCGTCCTCGCCCTGAGCGCGCGGCGGCGGCTGCGGAGCGGGGCCGACCCGGCCGGCGCCCACCGGGCCGCCCGCCGCGAGGTGGTCGCGCTGGTGGCCGTCGTGCTGGTCTCCGCCGTCCTCACCGTCGTCCCCGACCCGCACTGGCTCAGCACCCGCTGACCCGCGTACGCCCTACCGGTACGGCGGCCAGCCGCGCAGCTCGTCGTCGCGCGGGGACCGCACCAGCCGCGGCGCGCCCGGCCCGAAGCGCATCACCGGGCGCGAGGCGTTCCAGACCGGCCAGCCCGGGTCGCCGGACGTCGCGAACCGCACCCAGGCCGCGTGCATCGAGGCGGCCAGCTCGCGCGGGGCGTCCGGCCCGGCCAGCGCCACGGCGTCGGGCCCGCCGAGGGTGTCGAAGACGAAGCCGATCTCCAGCGCGTGGCAGGCGCCGAGCCCCATCACGGGGGAGGGCCAGCCGAACTCGTAGAGGCGGGTGGAGCCGGGGCCGGCCGTACGGGCGTCGGCCAGCCGGTTCAGCGGCACCCGCAGCAGCACGTCGGTGGCGAGCGCCCCGAGCAGTTCACCCGGCGTGGCACCGGGCCGGTTGGCACGGTACGTCCGCGCGGTGGCGCGCGGCACCCGGAACTTCAGCAGCGCCAGCCGGAGCCTGGCGCGCGAGAGCTGTTCGGTCAGGCCGCTGGGCACGAACCAGAGGCGGTACTCCTCGGTGTTCGAGCCCATCAGCAGGTCGACACCGGACGCGGCGCCGGCGCGCAGGGCCTCCATCGGGTCGCGGGGCAGCAGTTCGCCGTCCACCACGATCCGGAAGGCGTTCCCACCGGTCAGCGGGGTGCCCTTGGCCGTCACCTCGCCCTGCGCGGCCAGCAGCGCGGCCGGGGCCACACCGGCCAGCGCCTCGGCCGTCGCCGCCACCCCCAGCCGCTTCGCGACGAGTTCGGTCGTCCGGCGCCCCTCGGCCACCGGCACCGCGTCCGGCGCCCCGCTCTGGAGCACGGCCCGCCGGAACAGGCCCCGGGCCCGGGGAGCGGCGAGCAGCGCGCCGAGGCTGATGGCCCCCGCCGACTCGCCGCACACCGTGACCAGGTCCGGATCGCCGCCGAACGCCGCGATGTTGTCCCGTACCCAGGCGAGGGCGGCCAGCTGGTCGAGGAGGCCGCGGTTGGCGGGGGCGTCCGGGAAGACCCCGAACCCCTCGATGCCCAGGCGGTAGTTGAGCGACACGAGCACCACACCGTCGCGGGCGAACGCCGTCCCGTCGTACAGCGGCAGGACGGACGAGCCGTGCAGCAGCGCGCCGCCGTGTATCCAGACCAGGACGGGCAGCCCGGTGCGGTCCGGGGACGGCGTCCAGACGTTCAGGTTGAGGCAGTCCTCGCCCGGCACCGAGGGATCGGCCAGCAGCCGGTCGAGCGGCGGGGCGTACGGCCGCTTGGGCGCGGTCGGGCCGAAGTCCACCGCCGCCCGCACCCCGGCCCACGGCTCCGGCGGCTCCGGCGGACGGAACCGGAGCGGGCCCACCGGGGCGGCCGCGTACGGGATGCCCCGGAACACGGCGACGCCCCGCTCGTGCGCGCCCCGGACGGTTCCATGGACGGTGTCGGCGTGCGGGGCGGACCGCCCGGCGGACGGCCCGGATATCGGAGGGGGTGCCGCTGCCATGGGATACCGGCCCTTCCGCGGTCGTCGGGGCGTGGGTTCCAGCAGACCACGGACCCGGACGGGTGGCCAGGGGTGGGCCGCCGAAACGGCGAAGGCGGGCCCGCGCACCCGTCCTGCGGTGCGCGGACCCGCCTTCGCCGTCCCGTGCTGCTACTGGGCGCCGAACCGCGAGCGCCAGGCGTCGAGGTCCTCGTCGGTGATCTTGGCGAAGAGGACCGGCGGCACCGTGAACGCGGTCCCGGCCGGCACGGACGCCAGGGCGCGGGCCTCGTCGGCGCTCACCCACGTCGCGGTGTCGTCGGCCAGGGCGAACGCCTCGCGCATGGCCCGCGCGGACGACGGGATGAACGGCTCCGAGACGACCGCGTACAGGTGGATCAGGTTCATCGCGGTCCGCAGGGTGAGGGCCGCGCCCTCCTGGTCGGTCTTGATCTCCAGCCAGGGGGCCTTCTCCTCCAGGTAGGAGTTGCCCGCGCTCCACAGTGCCCGCAGGGCCTGGGCCGCCTTGCGGAACTGGAGCCCCTCCATGTGGCCCTCGTACTCGGCGAGCAGGCCCGCGATCTCCTCGCCCAGCTTCCGCTCGGCGTCCCCGGCCTCCTTGCCCGCGGGTACGGCGTCACCGAACCGCTTGCGCGAGAAGGACAGCACCCGGTTCACGAAGTTGCCGAGGGTGTCGGCGAGGTCCTTGTTCACCGAGGTGGCGAACAGCTCCCAGGTGAAGGACGTGTCGTCCGACTCCGGCGCCTGCGCCATCAGGAAGTAGCGCCAGTAGTCGGCCGGCAGCAGTTCGAGGGCGGTGTCGGAGAAGATGCCCCGCTGCTGGGACGTCGAGAACTTGCCGCCGTAGTAGTTCAGCCAGTTGAAGGCCTTGACGTGGTCGACGCGCTTGACCGGCTCGCGGGTGCCGATCTCCATGGCCGGGAACATCACCGTGTGGAACGGGACGTTGTCCTTGGCCATGAACTGCGTGTACCGGACGTCGGACGCCTCGTACCACCAGGACTTCCAGTCCCGGGTCTCCGGCTCCAGGTCCGCCCACTCCTTCGTCGCACCGAGGTACTCGATGGGGGCGTCGAACCAGACGTAGAAGACCTTGCCCTCCGCCGCCAGCTCCGGCCAGGTGTCGGCGGGGACGGGCACGCCCCATTCCAGGTCACGGGTGATCGACCGGTCGTGCAGGCCCTCGGTGAGCCACTTGCGGGCGATCGAGGAGGCCAGGTGCGGCCACTCGCCGCTGGTCTCGTCGATCCACGCCTCGACCTCGCCGTCCAGCTTGGACTGGAGGAGGAAGAGGTGCTTGGTCTCGCGGACCTCCAGCTCGCTGCTGCCGCTGATCGCGGAGCGGGGCTCGATCAGGTCCGTCGGGTCCAGCACCCGGGTGCAGTTCTCGCACTGGTCGCCGCGCGCCTTGTCGTACCCGCAGTGCGGGCACGTACCGACGATGTAGCGGTCCGGCAGGAAGCGGTCGTCGGCGATCGAGAAGACCTGGCGGATCGCCCGCTCCTCGATGAAGCCGTTCTCCTGGAGCTTGCGGGCGAAGTGCTGCGTGATCTCGCGGTTCTGCGCGGAGGAGCTGCGGCCGAAGTAGTCGAAGGAGAGCCCGAAGCCGTCGTAGACCGCCTTCTGCGCCTCGTGCTGCTCGGCGCAGAAGTCCGCCACCGGCAGCCCGGCGGCCTTCGCGGCCAGCTCGGCCGGGGTGCCGTGCTCGTCGGTCGCGCAGATGTACAGCGCCTCCTCGCCCCGCTGGCGCAGATACCGCGTGTAGACGTCCGCCGGGAGCATCGACCCGACCAGGTTCCCCAGGTGCTTGATCCCGTTGATATACGGAAGCGCGCTGGTGATCAGGTGTCGAGTCATCGTCGGATGCTCCCAATTTCTACTGCGATGAGCCGTCTGCGGCCCGGCAATGGAGTCGAGGTCGGATTCCTGCCGAGGCGGCACCACTCGCATGCGGAGCGTGCCGGTACCTCTGTTGCAGGCCATGGGCATCCTATCGAATGGGGGGAGGCGTCCCTTACCGGATTTCCGCGGGGGCGGCCAGGCCTGAGAGAACCGCGACCGGCCGGCCACGCGTCCTGGTCTACGGTGTCGTGAGTTCGCAGGAGGGGGAGGGGCCGTGGAGCGATCCGGGGGAGCGCTGGCCGAGCGCATAGCCGAGCGGAGGAGCGGGGTCGGGGACCCGCGGGCGCTGGTCGGTGAGATGCGGCGTTCGGTGCTTCTGGTACCGATGTCCGGTGACTGTCTGTGGTCGGCGCGGGTGGGCGGGGTGCGGTGGGTCCACGGCTTCACGGACGAGACGGCTCTGGCCCGGTTCGTCCGGCACCACGTCCCGGGCGATCAGCCCGTGGAGTACGCGGCGCTGCTGGGAGCGCGGATCGTGGACGAGATCGTGCCTGCCCTGGGTGAGCCCGCCGGTCTGGCCGTGGACGTCGCGACGGAGGACGGGGCGATGTTCTTCCCGCCGGTCGTGGGGATCGTTCCGGAGGCAGTTGCCGTCGATGCCGGTGAGGTGCGGGCGTGAGCGGCGACGGCGCGGATCTGCACCTCGACAAGTCGTCGGTGGCCAAGTTCACCAAGGGGCTGAACTCGACGATCGACGAGCTGGGGGATCTCGGTGGTGCCACCGGTTCGGTGATGGGCAAGGGCTTCTCGGAGCTGTCGATGACGGGGATGGAGACCGGGCACCACGGGCTCTCGGTCGACTTCGAGGACTTCTGCGAGCGGTGGGAGTGGGGGGTGCGGGCGCTGGTGCGGGACGCGAGCGGGCTCGCGGACCGGCTGGGGCTTGCGGCGGGTACGCAGTGGGAGAACGACCAGTACCTCGCGGGCACGCTGAAGGTGGGTGCGAACGCCGTGTTCGGCGGGAACCCGCACGCGAGCGAGGAGGAGATCGCGCAGCAGGACTGGGGCGACATCTTCACTCCGGACTACCTGAGTCCGGACTACAGTCCGGAGTCGTTCGAGAAGGCCGGCCAGGACATGGGCCAGACCTGGAAGGACACCGGGCGCACGGTCCTCACCGAGGGGTACGGGGGCCGGCAGTCCGACCTGTTCAACAACGCGCTCGGCATCTCCGACCAGCAGTTCGACGGCATGCTGGACGAGACGTTCGGCCCGTCGCCGGAGGAACGCGCTCAGCAGGCGCAGCAGCAGAGTGAGCCGGGGGGCAACTGACCGTGGGTATCGGCGACATCATCAGCGACCTCACGCCGGACGCGGTCGAGGACGTGATCGAGGACGGCGTCGAGTGGGTGGGCGACCGGGTCGAGGACGCGGGGAACTGGACGGCCGACCGGCTGGACGACGTCGGCTGGGATTCCGGTGCGGACTGGGTGCGTGAGCAGTCCCGTTCGGTCGCCAACCGGCTGGGCGCCGAGGTCGATGAGATGGACCTCGGGCAGACCGAGGACAAGACCAAGCTGATCTACGGCAGCCCCAGCAAGATCAATGCCACGGTGACGAAGCTCCGGGCGTTCCAGTCGGCGTTCGACGGCACCGGGGACGGGCTCAAGGGGCTGAACTCCGGTGAGCTCAAGGGCGAGACGGCGAACGCGCTGCGTACGGCGGTGAGCACCCAGCCGCCGAAATGGTACGCGGCCGCCGACGCCACGACCAAGGCGCTGGGGGCGCTCGACTCGTTCGCGGACACCGTGACCTGGGCGCAGGGTCAGGCGCAGACGGCGATCGACAAGTGGAAGGAGGGTGTCAAGGCGTCCGAGGACGCCGCGGACGCCCACCGCAAGAAGGTCGACGCCTACAACAGTGCCGTCGACCGCTACAACGCCCAGCCCGCCGACAAGCGCGATCCGTCCTCGCTGCCGCCGAGGCCCGCCTCGACGTTCACCGACCCGGGCAAGAAGCTGATGCAGGAGGCGCAGGAGCTGCTCGCCGCCGCCCGTGAGCAGCGCAACACGGCGGCGCGGACCGCGCGTACGGCGGTGCAGGCCGCCCGGGACATGGCGCCGGAGAAGCCCTCGTACGCGGAGCAGGTGCGGGACGGGTTCGAGGAGTCCCAGGTCATGGGGATGCACTTGGACGGCGGGATCATCAAGGCGTCGGCGGGCATTGTCAACTTCGTCCGTGGCATCAACCCGATGGACCCGTACAACCTGACGCATCCGGCCGAGTACGTCACCTCGCTCAACAGCCTGGCCGCCGGTCTGGTGGTCGCCGCGAACGACCCGGTCGGCACCGGCAGCCAGATGGTCAAGGACTTCATGAAGGACCCGGCCGAGGGCGTCGGCCGGCTGATCCCCGACCTCGCGCTGACCGTCGCCACGGGTGGTGGCGGCGCCGCGGTGAAGGGCCTGCGCGTCGTCGACGAGGCGTCCGACATCGCCCGGCTGCGCAGGCTGGCGGACGACGCCCCGGAGGGCACTCACACCCGCAAGCCCGGCGAGCGCGTCACCGACGACACCGACCCGGTCGACCTGGCCTCGGGCCGGATGTTCCTGCCGCAGACCGACGTCGTGATCCCCGGCATCCTGCCGTTGCTGTTCACCCGCCGCACCGAGTCCGGCCTGACCGCCGGCCGCTTCCTGGGCCCGTCCTGGACCTCCACCGTCGACGAACGCCTCCAGATCGACTCCATCGGCGTCCTCCACGTCACCGCCGACGGCCTCCTGATCCGCTACCCGCACCCGGCCCCCGGCGCGCCCGTCCGGCCGGAGTCGGGACGGGCCCGCACGCTGCTGGCCCGCGACGCGAACGGCGACTACACGGTCACCGACACGGACAGCGGCCTGGTCCTCGACTTCGACGGCCCGCGCGGCGCGGAGCCCGGGGGCGACGGCGTGGCCTGGCTCGGCGAGGTCACCGACCGCAACGGCCACCGGATCACCGTCGACCGCGACGAGGACGGGCTGCCGCTGGCTCTGGTCCACTCCGCGGGCCGTCGGCTCGGCCTGACGACCGCCGACGGCCGGATCACCGCCCTGTCCCTGACGGGCGCGGGCGAGGACGGCGCGGACCTGCCCCTGATGAGCTACGGCTACGAGGACGGCGACCTCACCACCGTCACCAAGCCGTCCGGCGCCACGACCACCTTCGTCTACGACGACCGCCGCCGCGTCATCGCCTGGATCGACTCGAACAACAGCCGCTACGACTACGTCTACGACGACCAGGACCGCGTCGTCGCGGAGGGCGGCGAGGCCGGGCACGTACAGATCACCCTGGCCTACACCGACCCGGACCCCGAGACCGGCCACCGCACCACCACGCTCACCACCGCCGACGGCCACATCACCCGCCACGTCTTCGGTCCCGGCTGCCTCCCCCTCGCGGTCACCGACCCGCTCGGCCACACCACCCGCTTCACCCACGACCCGCACGGCAACCTGCACTCCCGCACCGACCCGCTGGGCCATCGCACCGCCTTCGCGTACGACGAGGACGCCCGGCTCGTCGCCACCACCGCCCCGGACGGCGCCGAACTGCGCACCGTCCGCGACGCGTCCGGCCTGCCCGTGGAGATCATCGGCCCGGACGGCAACCGGGTGCTCCAGGAGTTCGACGAACGCGGCAACCGCACCGCGGTCACCGACCCGGCCGGCGCGACCACCCGCTACCTCTACGACGACGCCGGCCGGCTCATCTCCGTCACCGACGCCCTCGGCGCCACCACCCAGGTCGAGTGCGACGCGGCCGGCCTGACCGTGCGGGTGACCGGCCCCGGCGGCGCCGTCACCCGCACCGAGCGGGACGCCCTCGGCCGACCGGTCCGCATCACCGGCCCGGCCGGCGGCGTCACCCGCCTGGAGTGGCACCCCGACGGGCAGCTCGTCCGCCGCACGGCACCGGACGGCACCACCGAGTCATGGACGTACGACGGCGAGGGCAACGCCCTCACGCACACCGACGCGTTGGGTGGCGTCTCCCGCTTCGAGTACACCCACTTCGACCTCCTCGCCGCCCGCACCGGACCGGAGGGCGCCCGCTACGAGTTCGAGCACGACCGCGCACTGCGCCTCACCCGCGTCACCAACCCGCAGGGGCTGGCCTGGAGTTACGTGTACGACGCGGCGGGCCGCATGGTTGCCGAGACCGACTTCGACGGCCGCACCCTCACTTACGAGACGGACGCGGCGGGCAGGCTCACCGCCCGCACCGACGCCCTGGGCGGGACCATCGCGTACGAACGCGACCCGCTCGGCCAGGTCCTCCGCAAGGACGTCGACGGCCGGGTGACGACGTACGCCTACGACCGGGCGGGGCGCCTCCTCGAAGCGGTGGGCCCGGAGAGCGAGATCCGCTACCAGTACGACCGCATGGGCCGGACCAAGGCGGAACTGGTGGACGGCCGCCCGGTCTCCTTCTCGTACGACGTCCTGGGCCGCCGCACCCGGCGCACCACCCCCACCGGCCACGCCACCTCGTACGCCTACGGCCCCGACAGCCGGCCCCTGAGCCTCGACAGCGGCGGCCACCGCATCGACTTCACCCACGACGACGCCGGGCGCGAACTCACCCGCGCCTACGACGACGCGCTGACCATGACCTCCGCCTGGGACGAGGCCGGACGCCTCACCGCCCAGCACATCGACGCCGGGACCCGGGCCGTCAACAGCCGCGCCTACACCTACCGCGCCGACGGCCACCTGATATCCGTCGCCGACCGGAAGTCCGGCACCCGCACCTTCGACCTCGACGCGGCAGGCCGTGTCACCGCCGTCCACGCCCAGAACTGGACCGAGCGCTACGCCTACGACGACGCCGGCAACCAGACCTCCGCCACCTGGCCCTCCTCCCACCCCGGCACCGAGGCCACCGGCTCCCGCGCCTACACCGGCACCACCCTCACCCGTGCCGGAGACGTCCGCTTCGAGTACGACGCCCTCGGCCGGGTCACCCTGCGCCGCAAGACCCGGCTCTCCCGCAAGCCCGACACCTGGCGCTACACCTGGGACACCGAGAACCGCCTCACCTCCGTCACCACCCCCGACGGCACCCGCTGGCGCTACCGCTACGACCCGATCGGCCGCCGCACCGCCAAACAACGCCTGACCGCCGACGGAAACGTGGCCGAGGAGACCCGCTTCACCTGGGACGGGCTCACCCTCTGCGAGCAGACCACCCACCAGCCCGACGACCCGAACACGGTCGCCCTCACCTGGGACCACCGCGGCCTGGCCCCGCTGTCCCAGACCGAACGCATCCTCACCGCCGACGACCGCCAGACGGAGATCGACCGCCGCTTCTTCGCCATCGCCACCGACCTCGTCGGCACCCCCACCGAACTCATCGACGAGACCGGCCACACCGCCTGGCGCGCCCGCGCCACCCTCTGGGGCACCACCGCCTGGCCCCGCACCAGCACCACGTACACCCCCCTCCGCTTCCCCGGCCAGTACTACGACCCGGAATCCGGCCTCCACTACAACGTCTTCCGCCACTACGACCCGGCGACCGGCCGTTATGTCTCCCCCGACCCGCTGGGGCTGGCGCCGGCACCCAACCCCGTCACGTACGTGGACAACCCGCACCGGTGGACGGACCGCCTGGGGCTGGCGCCGGACTACGAGCACGGGTCCGGGCCGTCGTCCGACCCGGCCGAACTGGCATCCAAGGT
Source organism: Streptomyces sp. Mut1 (assembly GCF_030719295.1). NCBI lineage: Bacteria > Bacillati > Actinomycetota > Actinomycetes > Kitasatosporales > Streptomycetaceae > Streptomyces > Streptomyces castrisilvae. The sequence goes on from NZ_CP120997.1 coordinate 5,609,138, forward strand.
CGATGCGGGTGATCTGAAGATGACGCAGACGGTGGCGAATCACTTCGATGACGTCACCAAGGACGGCAGAGTGGCGCGGCCGTACATGCGTTCCACACAGGTCGTCAGCGAAATCATGGAAGGAAGCGCGCCGAAGCTGGACCCGCGAGGGGCTGCTGGGGCGGTCAGGTGGGACACTCCAGGTGCCCTGAACGGGAAAGCCGGCACCTGGGAATTGGTTGTCGACACCAACACCAACACCATCCTGCACTTCAATTTCGTTAGGTAAGAAATGGCGCACGAATTCACCGTTGAAGCAGCGAACCCACTGGAAGGTACGCTTCGCTACTCCGAGTCGGACCGAGGGTTCAGCTTCCAGCCGCGGAGCCTTGACGACCTGGCCAGGCTGGAAGGGGGCGGGGGACGAACCAGTCTCGTCGCCGACACCCTTCAGCTGGAGGTGGCGGTGGACAGCGGTCGCGCCCTCTATGTGTGGGGTTACCTGCCGAAGGAATCGTGGCAGCGGGAGGAATTGGAACTGCCGGTCTCCGAGAGTGGTGCCGTGACAGTGGAACTGGACGACCCCCCGCTTGAGGAGCATATTTCTGTATCGATCGATCGATCGGACTGGGATGTTCTGTTCGATGAGACTTCGGGATTGGTCCGAGTCGTACGGGATCGACGGGTTCCCGAGAAGCTGGTAGAGATCGCCGATGGCGTTCATATCGGTCTGAACGGTACGGAATTCATCTCGTTCTGGCTCTCCCCGGAGTTCGTTGAGTAGAACCACCCGGGGCCGCCTTGCTGAGGAGCGTCGAGTGTTCACGCCGGAGTTCGTGAGGGGGTGGTGCGAGCTGTCCCCATTGGTCGCCGTGCAGCGGAAAGGATTTCAGGCTGACATGCACCGAGAGTTCCTCACCCCCGACGAAGAGCGAGAGATGCCCGACTCGACCCTCGCCGCCAAGTGCCTCAGTTGGGCCATCGACAGCGCGGACAGCCGGCAGATCAACGAAGCCACCCGCGACTTCGTCGAGAAGCTCACCTTCGCGACGGCCGACGAGATTCTCACCATGCTTCGAGAGCTCCTGGCCGAGGACTGGATGGCGCTGCCGCCCTGGGCGCGGAATCTCGCCTACCGCCTGGCCTGCCTGCAACGTCCCGATGACCCGCGACTGCTCCGGGAAGCGGCCGCCGACCTGCTCTGCTTCGGACCCGACTGGGACGCGTTCGCCGAGGAACTCAAGGAACGCGCGGCGGAACTGGAACAGTGACTGTCCCGCAGAGATCCCAGGAACTGCCCGTCGGGTGAGCAGAATCGGCCCTGACAGCGCTGCAAGAAGCGAACGCGCTGGTCAGGGCCTGTTCGGTCAGCACTCGATGATGTTCACCGCGAGCCCGCCCCGCGCCGTCTCCTTGTACTTGACGGACATGTCCGCCCCGGTCTCCTTCATGGTCTTGATGACCTTGTCGAGGGAGACCTTGTGGCTGCCGTCGCCGCGCAGCGCCATCTTCGCCGCGGTGACGGCCTTGACCGCGGCCATGCCGTTGCGCTCGATGCACGGGATCTGGACGAGGCCGCCGACCGGGTCGCAGGTCAGGCCCAGGTTGTGCTCCATGCCGATCTCGGCGGCGTTCTCCACCTGCTCGGGGGAGCCGCCCAGGACCTCCGCGAGGGCGCCGGCGGCCATGGAGCAGGCGGAGCCGACCTCGCCCTGGCAGCCGACCTCGGCGCCGGAGATGGAGGCGTTCTCCTTGAACAGCATGCCGATCGCGCCGGCCGCCAGCAGGAAGCGGACGATGCCGTCCTCCTTCTCGGCCTCCGTGCAGCCGCCCGCGGCGAAGTTCATCCAGTAGTGCAGGACGGCCGGGATGATGCCGGCCGCGCCGTTCGTCGGGGCGGTGACGACGCGGCCGCCCGCCGCGTTCTCCTCGTTGACCGCCATCGCGTAGAGGGTGATCCACTCCATGGCGTGCGCCTGGGGGTCGCCCTCCGCGCGCAGCTGGCGGGCGGTCTTCGCGGCGCGGCGGTGGACCTTGAGGCCGCCGGGCAGGATGCCCTCCCGGGACATGCCCCGGGACACGCACGCCTGCATGGCGCGCCAGATGTCCAGGAGGCCGGAGCGGATCTCGTCCTCGGTGCGCCAGGCGCGCTCGTTCTCCAGCATGAGCGAGGAGATCGACAGGCCGGTCTCGCGGGCGAGGCGCAGCAGTTCGTCACCGGTGCGGAAGGGGTGCTTCAGGACCGTGTCGTCGGGCACGATCCGGTCCTCGCCCACGGCGTCCTCGTCCACGACGAAGCCGCCGCCGACCGAGTAGTACGTCTTCTCCAGGAGCGGGGCGCCCTCGGCGTCGTACGCGAAGACGGTCATGCCGTTGGCGTGGTACGGGAGCGCCTTGCGGCGGTGCAGGACCAGCTGCTCGTCCGCGTCGAAGTCGATCTCGTGCATTCCGAGGAGGCTGAGCCGGCCGGTGGAGCGGATCGCCTCGACCCGGGCGTCGGCCGTCTCGACGTCGACCGTACGGGGGGACTCGCCCTCCAGGCCGAGCAGGACCGCCTTGGGGGTGCCGTGGCCGTGGCCGGTGGCGCCGAGGGAGCCGAACAGCTCGGCGCGGACCGAGGCGGTGTGGGCGAGCAGGCCCTCGTTCTTCAGCCGGCGCGCGAACATACGGGCCGCGCGCATGGGGCCGACCGTATGGGAGCTGGACGGGCCGATGCCGATCGAGAACAGGTCGAAGACCGAGATGGCCACGGGTGACTCCTAAGGATGTGGTAGACGCCGTTGTCTGCCGGGTGGTGCGGTACGGGCCGGATCGCGGCTCGAAGAGCGGGGGCATGGGATGGGGCACCGCGCTCACTGTTCAGTGTGCGTGGTGCCCCTCCCGGACACGCAAATGTGCTGGTCCGGCTAGTTCAGACCGGGGTACAGCGGGAACTTCTCGGCGAGCTTCGCGACCCGGGCCTTCAGGTCGTCCGCGTCGTAGGACGGCTTGAGGGCGGAGGCGATGATCTCCGCGACCTCGGTGAAGTCCTCCGTCTGGAAACCGCGGGTGGCCAGGGCCGGGGTGCCGATCCGCAGGCCCGAGGTGACCATCGGCGGCCGCGGGTCGTTCGGGATGGCGTTCCGGTTGACCGTGATGCCCAGCTCGTGCAGCCGGTCCTCGGCCTGCTGGCCGTCCAGCTCGGAGTTGCGCAGGTCGACCAGGACCAGGTGCACGTCCGTGCCGCCGGACAGCACGGAGACGCCCACCTCGGTGACGTCGGGCTGCACCAGGCGCTCGGCCAGGATGCGGGCGCCGTCCAGGGTGCGCTGCTGGCGCTCCTTGAACTCCTCGCCCGCCGCGACCTTGAACGAGACCGCCTTGGCCGCGATCACGTGCTCCAGCGGGCCGCCCTGCTGACCCGGGAAGACCGCCGAGTTGATCTTCTTGGCGAGCTCCTGGGTGGAGAGGATCACCCCGCCGCGCGGACCGCCGAGGGTCTTGTGCGTGGTGGTGGTGACGACGTGGGCGTGCGGCACCGGGTTGGGGTGCAGGCCCGCGGCGACCAGACCGGCGAAGTGCGCCATGTCGACCATCAGGTACGCGCCGACCTCGTCCGCGATGCGGCGGAAGGCGGCGAAGTCCAGCTGGCGCGGGTAGGCGGACCAGCCGGCGACGATCAGCCGCGGCTTGGACTCCTTGGCGAGGCGCTCGACCTCGGCCATGTCCACGACACCGGCGTCGTCCACGTGGTACGGGACCACGTTGTAGAGCTTGCCGGAGAAGTTGATCTTCATGCCGTGGGTCAGGTGACCGCCGTGCGCCAGGTTCAGGCCCATGATGGTGTCACCCGGCTTGAGCAGCGCGAACATCGCGGCGGCGTTGGCCTGCGCACCGGAGTGCGGCTGGACGTTCGCGGCCTCGGCGCCGAAGAGCGCCTTGATGCGGTCGATCGCGATCTGCTCGACCACGTCGACGTGCTCGCAGCCGCCGTAGTAGCGGCGGCCGGGGTAGCCCTCGGCGTACTTGTTGGTCAGGACGGAGCCCTGCGCCTCCATGACGGCGACGGGAGCGAAGTTCTCCGAGGCGATCATTTCGAGCGTGGACTGCTGGCGGAGGAGCTCGGCGTCGACGGCGGCGGCGACGTCCGGGTCCAGCTCGTGGAGGGAGGAGTTGAGAAGCGACATCAGGTGGTCCCTTGGGGTCTTTAGTTGCCGGAGAACTCGGTGTACTCGTCGGCGGAGAGCAGGTCCTTCGGCTCCTCCGCGACGCGTACCTTGAACAGCCAGCCGCCTTCGAACGGAGCGGAGTTCACCAGCGACGGGTCGTCCACGACGTCCTGGTTGGAGGCCGTGACCTCACCGGTCACCGGCGAGTACAGGTCGCTGACCGACTTGGTCGACTCCAGCTCGCCGCAGGTCTCGCCCGCGGTCACCGTGTCACCGACCTCGGGGAGCTGGGCGAAGACGACGTCACCGAGCGCGTTGGCCGCGTGCTCCGTGATGCCGACCGTGGCCACGCCGTCCTCGACGGCCGACAGCCACTCGTGCTCCTTGCTGTACCGCAGCTGCTGGGGGTTGCTCATGACCTGAATTCTCCTGTACGCGGGGGAGTGCTGATGAACGTGGTCTTACGGTGTGAGACGGGACTGCGTCACGTCGGGCGGCGCCCGGTGCGCGTCCTACGGTTCTACTTCTGGCGCTTGTAGAACGGGAGCGCCACGACCTCGTACGGCTCGTGGGTGCCCCGGATGTCCACGGCGACACCCGTGGTGCCCGGCGCGGCGTGCGCGGCGTCGACGTACGCCATGGCGATCGGCTTGCCCAGGGTGGGCGACGGGGCGCCCGAGGTGACCTCGCCGACGACCTGGCCGTCCGCGACGACCTGGAATCCGGCGCGCGGCACCCGGCGGCCCTCGGCGACCAGGCCGACGAGCTTGCGGGGCGGGGCGGTCTCGGCGCGCTCGGCGGCGGCCTCCAGCGCCTTGCGGCCGACGAAGTCGCCCTCCTTCTCGAACTTCACGATCCGGCCGAGCCCGGCGTCGAACGGGGTCAGCGAGGTCGTCAGCTCGTGCCCGTACAGCGGCATGCCCGCCTCCAGGCGCAGCGTGTCGCGGCAGGAGAGCCCGCACGGGATCAGACCGCGCGAGGCACCGGCCCCGGTGAGCGCCTTCCACAGCTCCTCGGCCTGGGCGGGGGCGACGAACAGCTCGAAGCCGTCCTCGCCGGTGTAGCCCGTCCGGGCGATCAGCGCGGGCACCCCGGCGACCGTGCCGGGCAGCCCGGCGTAGTACTTCAGGCCGTCCAGGTCCGCGTCGGTCACGGAGGCGAGGATCGCGGCGGACTCGGGGCCCTGGACGGCGAGCAGCGCGTACGCGTCACGGTCGTCGCGCACCTCGGCGTCGAAGCCGGCGGCGCGCTCGGTGATCGTGTCGAGGACGAGCTGCGCGTTGCCGGCGTTGGCGACGACCATGTACTCCTCCTCTTGGAGGCGGTACACGATCAGGTCGTCCAGGATGCCGCCGTCCTCGGCGCAGATCATCGTGTAGCGGGCCCGGCCCACCGAGACGGTGCCGATGTTGCCCACCAGCGCGTGGTTCAGCAGCGCCACGGCCCCGGGACCGGTGACCGTGATCTCGCCCATGTGGGAGAGGTCGAAGAGGCCGGCCCTCGTCCGCACGGCGTTGTGCTCGTCGCGCTCACTGGCGTAGCGCAGCGGCATGTCCCAGCCCGCGAAGTCGGTCATCGTGGCGCCCAGCGAGCGATGCAGGGCATCGAGGGCGGTGAGGCGAGGGGTGGTGCTCATGGACGGGGCTCCCAGGGCATGACGACGAGGACGATCCTCCCCATCTGTCATCGGAACCTGAGAGGTTCGCCGAGAGACCCCACAGGGGTTCGGTTCGGCTTGCACCTTGGGTGGAGCCGCTGGGCGGCCCGCTTTTCAGATCTGCCTCATCCACGCGGTACGGGGCCTGAGAGATTCAAGGGAGGATCTTGCTCCTTCGGCGCCCGGCACGGTGACCGGAACTCTCCCGCGCGGATTCAAGCGGCCTGTATGCAGTTGGCGGGGTCATCATCGCACGCGTCCGGGGTGAACGGGGCGCCGGGACCGATGCCGTTTCCCGATGCCTTCCGGCGGGTCGCGCGGTTGTGTCGCATTACCTTTTCTTTACACTTCCGGGGTAGGTACCGGCCGTGCACGCGTCGGCCGTTCGGCAGGGGGAGGCGATGACGTTGCGGTACGCGACGACCGCAGGGCTCACGGACGACGCGCTGCCCGCGCAGCCGGGCCCGCACGCCCGCCGCGCGGCGGCGTTACGCGCACCCGTCGTCCGGGATCTGCGCGGCCGGGCCGGGCGCGGCCCGCGCGGCCTGCGCTTCGCCGCCGGGGACATCGTGGTGGTCTCCGGACTGCCCGGCAGCGGCAAGTCCACGCTGATCGCCCGCGCCGCCCCGGACCGCGCCGTCGACTCCCAGGACACCCGGGACCGCTGGGCGGCCCGGCTGCCCCGCGCGGTGCCCTACCTCCTCTACCGCCCGCTCGTCCGCCTCGCCCACTACTGGGGCCTGCGCCGGGTGCTGCGCTCGGGGGCCTCCGCCGTGGTGCACGACTGCGGCACCCAGGCCTGGGTCCGCGCCCGGCTCGCCCGCCACGCCCGCCGGCGCGGCCGCGCCCTGCACCTGATCCTGCTCGACGTCACCCCGCGGACCGCCCGCGAGGGGCAGCGCGCGCGGGGACGCGGCGTCTCCGGATACGCCTTCGCCCGGCACCGCAGAGCGGTGGGCCGGCTGCTGCGGGACACCGGGGCCGGTCTGCTGCCGCGCGGCTGCGCCTCCGCCGTGCTGCTGGACCGCGAAGCGGCCCGGCTCCTGACGCGGATCACGTTCGCACCTGCACAGAGCGACGGCTGAGCACGGACCGTCCAAAGGCCGGACAGTAGCCACCCGGCGGGGGGTACGGGGCGGCGCGCCCCGGCACAGGCCCTAACCTCGTGCTGCACGGCATCGGGGTGAGAGAGGGAACCAGTGGACATTCCGGCACAGGCGGGGAGCCAGCCGCAGGGCGGATGGCCGGCCAATGAACTCGAAGAGGTCCTGGGCGCCTCGCTCGGCGTCCCGGAGGCGGGCGGCCGCCTCGTGGAGGTGCTCGGGCGCAGCAGCGTCTGGGTGCCCCTGCCGAGCGGCGGCGGGCCCGAATCCCGCGACCTCGACCTGCCCACGCTGGAGATCGACGGCGCCGCGTACGTCCCCGTGTTCAGCTCCGAGCAGCAGTTCCTCGCCTGCGTCGGCGCGCACATGTCGTTCGCCGTGGCCCCGGCCCGCGACTTCGCCCGCGGTCTGCCCCCGCAGCTCGGCATCGCGGTGAACCCGGGCGGCGCCGTCGGCATGCCACTGCCTCCACCCGCGGTCGCCGAACTCTGCAGGTCCGGACGAACCCCGCTCGACGGCCCGGCCGGCGGCGGCAGGGTCCGGCTGTACGAGCCGGACTGGAAGGAGGAGCCCGTCGACTTCCTGGCCGCGGCGGCCGGCGAGTTCGAGGAGAGCGGCGTCGTGCGCACCGCCCGCCGGGCTCTGGCCAGCATCGAGGGCGGCGACCCCGTCCTCTTCGTCGGCGTCGAGTTCTCCACCTGGGAGGGCGCCGGGCAGAGCGCCCCCATGGACGCGCTGGGCCGGGCGCTGGGCCGCGTCGAGGTGCCCTGGCCGGTCAACCTCGTGCTGCTCGACGTGGCGCAGGACCCGGTCGCCGACTGGATGCTCGAACGGGTGCGGCCCTTCTACACCCGCGCCGGAGCGCCGGAGCCCGGCGCCTTCACGGGATGAGCGAGGGCACGCGGCCCGCGCCGTCAAGCCGGTGACAGTGCGGCCGCATAAGCTGGTTTGATGGCTGAAGGCCGATGTCCGGTGGCCGAAGGCAGGCGACACGGCACCGCGCCGTACCCGAGTGCCCCGGGACGGCAGGCCGAAACAGAGGATCTACGAGGGGCGGGACCCAGGGTGAGTGCGTCAGGCACCGCGGCGGCGGGCCAGTTGGAGCACATGCTGCGCCAAGTCACGCCCGGCCGCTACGACGCGTACGAGGCACTGCTCCAGGCCCTGGCGGCCGGCCGGGTCTGGATGCTCCTCTGGCACGGCCGCCCCGGCGCCCCCGACGCCCAGTACGGCAACATGGAGATCGACGGCCTCGGCTACGCCCCCTGCGTCACCTCCGGCCAGGAGCTGTCCGCCAGCGGCTGGAACCGGGACCACGAGGTCGTCGGCGGCCTCGACATCGCCCGCACCCTCTACCCCGACCACTGGGGCATCTGGCTCAACCCGCACGCGCCCGGCGGCGGCGTCGGCATCCCCTGGCTGGACCTGCGCCGCATCGCCACCGGCCTCGACCGGATGCCCGCGGGGCCGCTGCGGATCAGCGAGCCCGCCGTCGAGATCCCGCAGTTCTACGCCCAGCTCGCGCAGAACGCCCACCACACCCCCGCGATCCGCTCGCTGCGCCGCGCCTGGGTGCAGCCCGCGCTCGGCGTCCCGTACCTCGCCATCGGCCTCGACCTGTACGACACGAGCCGGCCGTCCGTCGACGCGGTGCGCGCGATGATGCGGCAGTCGGTCGGCGCCGTCCCGGACGGGCTGCCCGTCTCCACGGTCGCCATGTCCGACGAGTACGACCCGGTCACGATGTGGCTGCGCGCCAACGCCCGGCCGTTCTACGACCGCGAGTCGCACGCCGCGCCCGGCTACGGATACCCCCAGGCCCCGGGCCCGGCCCCGCACGCCTACTGAGCGGACCCTCCGCCCCGTCACCACCCCCGCCCCCGCCCCGCCATGAGCGGACAAAGGCGGCCGCGACCGGACAAGTCACGTCCGGGCCCGCCCAAATAGCCACCCCATCACGCCTGTTGGGCGTCATGTCCGTTCTGGTGGATTAGCGGCCGAGTGGTCCGCTCACTCGGCAGGACTGTCCGGATAACGGAAGCCCGCTGACCGCATCACGGTTGAGCAAACATTCCCCGTCAGGTCTGGCGGGTGATCACGACGGCATTGAAGACTCCCCGCTAGGGCCTGCCCGGCGGATCCTCGCGGGCCCACGACGCCTGGCACGCACTCTCGCCGCACGCCCGAATCACCCAAGTACGTCCAGTACGAGGGCGATCCGGGCGCACGCCGAGAGCACGCACCAGACGCCGCGGGCTGATCCACGAGGATCCGCCGGACAGGCCCTAGTGAGGATCGTCGGTCTTTTGTGCAGGGTTGCCCCTGCGGACATCTCGCGGACGCATCAACGCGTTTACTACGACGCGTTCACCACACCGAACACTTCAGCCGCATCGAGCGCCGCGGCTGACACGCGCCAGGCCGTCACCGCGGCGAGTAGGGGCCGGCCACCGCCGGCGGGAGGGGTCAGAGGCACTGTGACCGCACCGATCGAGACCACCGGACCGGCTGCCGAGGCGCAGCCGGAGGCAGTACTCACGGGAGTCAAGCAGAGCCAGATCGAGGGCCGTTCGCTCGGACAGATCGCCTGGTCGCGCTTCAAGCGCGACAAGGTGGCGGTGGCCGGCGGCATCGTTGTCATCCTGCTGGTCCTGCTCGCCGTGCTCTCCAAGCCGATCCAGGCCCTCTTCGGTCTGGACCCCAACGAGTTCCACCAGGAACTCATCGACCCCGCGCTGCTCGCGCCCAAGGGCGACTGGGGCGGCATCAGCTGGAGCCACCCGCTGGGCGTCGAGCCGCAGTACGGGCGGGACATCATGACCCGCGTCATCGAGGGCTCCTGGGTCTCCCTGGTCGTCGCCGTCGGCGCGACCCTGCTCTCCGTCGTGATCGGCGTCTTCTTCGGCGTCGTCTCCGGCTTCTACGGCGGCTGGGTGGACACCCTCATCAGCCGCATGATGGACACCTTCCTCGCCTTCCCGCTGCTGCTCTTCGCGATCTCCATCTCGGCGGCGCTGCAGGACGGGGCGTTCGGCCTGGAGGGGCTGCCGCTGCGCATCGCGGTCCTCATCTTCGTGATCGGGTTCTTCAGCTGGCCGTACATGGGCCGCATCGTCCGCGCCCAGACCATGAGTCTGCGCAATCGCGAATTCGTGGAAGCGGCGCGGTCGTTGGGCGCCCGCGGGCCCTTCATCCTCTTCCGGGAGCTGCTGCCGAACCTGGTGGCGCCCATCCTCGTGTACTCCACGCTGCTCATCCCCTCGAACATCCTCTTCGAGGCGGGGCTCAGCTATCTCGGTGTCGGTATCGCGCCGCCGCAGGCCTCCTGGGGCGGGATGCTCACCAACGCGATCGACTTCTACCGGAACGACCCGATGTACATGATCGTGCCGGGCGTGGCCATCTTCGTCACGGTCCTGGCGTTCAACCTGCTGGGAGACGGGCTGCGTGATGCCCTCGACCCCCGTAGCAAGTAGGAGAGTCCGGGCGCTCGCCACCACGGCGGGCGACAAGTCACGGCAACCATCGATTGAGGGGAATGTCCTCAGGTGAAGACCAGAAAAACGACAGCGGTGGTCGCCACAGCTGTGGTCCTGATGCTGGGAGCGTCCGCGTGCAACGGCTCCAAGGACGACAACGGCGGCGGCAAGGGCGGCAACGGCGGCTCGGGTGCCACTGACGCCGCGCTGACGTCGATCGTCAACCCGTCGGACAAGGCGGGTGGCACCGTCAAGATCGAGATGTCGGACGAGCCCGACTCCCTCGACCCGGGCAACACGTACTACGGCTGGGTGCAGAACATCTCCCGCCTGTACGGCCGGACCCTGACGGCGTTCAAGCCGGCTGCCGGCAAGGACGGCCTGGAGATCGTCCCGGACCTCGCGGAGGGCCTCGGCAAGCCGAGCGCCGACGCGAAGACGTGGACGTACACGCTGAAGAAGGGGCTCAAGTTCGAGGACGGGACCCCGATCACCTCGAAGGACGTCAAGTACGCCGTCGAGCGCTCCAACTTCGCGCCGGAGGCCCTGTCCAACGGCCCGACGTACTTCAAGGCCCACCTCGCGGGCGGCGACAAGTACAAGGGTCCGTACAAGGACAAGAACCCGGACGGCATCGCCTCCATCGAGACGCCGGACGACTCCACGATCGTCTTCAAGCTGAAGGACGCCTTCGCGGACTTCGACTACCTGGCGACCTACTCGCAGACGGCCCCCGTGCCGGCCGCGAAGGACAAGGGCGCCGACTACGTCAAGCACATCGTCTCCTCGGGCCCGTACAAGTTCGAGTCGTACGACGCCGGCCGCGGCGCGACCCTCGTGCGCAACCCGAACTGGGACAAGAAGACCGACCCGATCCGCCCGGCCCTGCCGGACAAGGTCACGCTCCGCTTCAAGGTCAAGCAGGAGACGGTCGACAGCAACCTCATCGCCGACAACATCACCGTCGACGGTGCCGGCACCGGTGTCGCCCCGGCGACCCAGCCGGACGTGCTGACCAAGCCGAACCTGAAGAAGCAGACCGACAACTCGTACGCGGGCGCCACCTCGTACCTCGGTCTGAACGTCAACGTGAAGCCGTTCGACAACGTCCACTGCCGCAAGGCCGTGCAGTGGGGCATCGACAAGGCGTCGGTCCAGGCCGCGCAGGGCGGCGACCCCAAGGGTGACGTCGCCACCACGCTGCTGCCGCCGACCGTCAACGGCTACACCAAGTTCGACCTGTACGAGTCCGCCGGCCACAAGGGCGACGAGGCGAAGGCCAAGGACGAGCTGAAGCAGTGCGGCCACCCGAACGGCTTCGACACCAAGATCTCGGCCCGCTCCGACCGCCCCGCCGAGATGGCCATGGTCACCGCGGTGCAGGCCTCGCTCAAGAAGATCGGCATCAACGCCGACATCAAGAGCTTCCCGGCCGGCAAGTACTTCCAGAACTTCGCGGGCAACCCCAGCTACGTGCACTCCAACAAGCTCGGCATGATCATGATGGCCTGGGGCGCGGACTGGCCGACCGGCTTCGGCTTCCTGGACCAGATCATCAACGGCTCGGCCATCAAGCCGTCCGGTGGTAACAACATCGCCGAACTGAACGACCCGAAGATCAACAAGATGCTCGACGAGGGCATCGCCAACACCGACGCCGCCGCCCGTGAGAAGACGTGGGGCGAGATCGACAAGGCGGTCGCCGAAGGCGGCACCATGGTGCCGCTGATCTACCGCAAGAACCTGCTGCTGCGCCCGGTCTCCGCGACGAACGTCACGGTCACCCAGGCCTACCTCGGCATGTACGACTACGTGCTGATGGGCTCCGCCAAGTAGGAACGGTCCCGCTCCCCGGGCCGTGCGCACGCACGGCCCGGGGAATGGCCCCGACCCCCCAGATTTGTCCCGAAAGGCAGGTGAAGGCACGGTGTCCGACCTCCGGGGTCACCCCCGGCGAGCGGAGACCGGCGCCGGATAGCTGTGGCTGCGTACATCATCCGACGCGTCTTCGGCGCGGTGCTGCTGCTGCTGATCGTCAGCGCAGTCACCTTCGCGATCTTCTTCCTCGTCCCCCGGATCGCCGGGCAGACGATGGATCAACTGGCAGCCCAGTACGTGGGCAAGGACGCCAACCCGCTGTCCATCCAAGCGGTCAAGGAGAACCTCGGCCTGGACCAGCCGCTGTACCTCCAGTACTGGCACTTCCTCAAGCAGATCTTCGTCGGCGCCGACTTCACCTTCGGTCCCGAGGTCTCGCACTGCGGCGTGCCGTGCTTCGGCTACTCCTTCAAGAACCACATCGAGGTCTGGCCCGAGCTGACCGCGCGTATCCCGGTCACCTTCTCGCTGGCCGTCGGCGCGGCCGTGATCTGGCTGCTCAGCGGGGTGGCGATCGGTGTCGTCTCCGCGCTCAAGCGGGGTTCGCTCCTGGACCGCTTCTTCATGGGCGTCGCGCTCGCCGGTGTCTCCCTGCCGATCTTCTTCACCGGAATGCTGGCCCTGGGTGTGTTCACCGTGCAGTGGCCCGTCTGGGAGGGCATCAACTACGTCCCCTTCACGGACAGCCCGCTGGACTGGGCCTGGAACCTGATCGTCCCGTGGTGCTCGCTGGCCTTCCTCTACTCCGCGCTCTACGCCCGCATCACCAGAGCCGGGATGCTGGAGACGATGGGGGAGGACTACATCCGTACGGCCCGCGCCAAGGGCCTCAGGGAGAGCCGGGTCATCGGCAAGCACGGTCTGCGGGCCGCGCTCACTCCGATCGTGACCATCTTCGGCATGGACTTCGGCCTGCTGATCGGTGGCGCCGTCATCACCGAGACCGTGTTCTCCTTCCCCGGGATGGGCCAGTACGCCATCAAGAGCGTGCAGGAGAACGACCTCCCGATCGTCATGGGCGTGACGCTCGTCGCCGCCTTCTTCATCGTCATCTGCAATCTGCTGGTGGATCTGGTGTACGCCGCCATCGACCCCAGGGTGAGGCTCTCGTGACCGAGCTTTCCAAGACCGCGACGCCGGACGGGCAGCCGCCCGCACCGGGCGCCGGCGACGACGAGGCCTTCCTCTCCGTACGGGATCTGCGTATCCACTTCCAGACCGACGACGGCCTGGTCAAGTCGGTCGACGGCGTCAGCTTCGACGTGAAGCCGGGCCGGACCCTGGGCATCGTCGGCGAGTCCGGCTCTGGCAAGTCCGTCACCTCGCTCGGCATCCTCGGCCTGCACCGCACCGCCCCCAACGCCCGCATCTCCGGCGAGGTCCTGCTGGACGGCGAGGAGCTGCTCGGTGCCTCCGACGACCGGGTGCGCGAGCTGCGCGGCCGCAAGATGGCCATGATCTTCCAGGACCCGCTGTCCGCGATGCACCCGTACTTCACGGTCGGCGCGCAGATCGTGGAGGCGTACCGGGTCCACAACAAGGTCAGCAGGAAGACCGCCCGCACCCGGGCCGTCGAGATGCTGGACCGGGTCGGCATCCCCGAGCCGCACAAGCGGGCCGACGCCTACCCGCACGAGTTCTCCGGCGGCATGCGTCAGCGCGCGATGATCGCGATGGCCCTGGTCAACAACCCGGAGCTGCTCATCGCCGACGAGCCGACCACCGCCCTGGACGTCACCGTCCAGGCGCAGATCCTGGACCTGATCCGGGACCTGCAGAAGGAGTTCGGCTCCGCCGTCATCATGATCACCCACGACCTGGGCGTCGTCGCCGAGATGGCCGACGACCTGCTCGTGATGTACGGCGGCCGGTGCGTGGAGCGCGGCCCGGCGGAGAAGGTCTTCTACGAGGCCCAGCACCCGTACACCTGGGGCCTGCTCACCTCGATGCCGCGCATCGACCGCGAGGAGACCGAGCGGCTGATCCCCGTCAAGGGCCAGCCGCCGTCGCTGATCAACGTCCCCGACGGCTGCGCCTTCAACCCGCGCTGCCCGTACGCGGACATCCCCAAGGACAACCTCACCCGCACGACGCGTCCCGAGCTGGAGCCGGTCGGCGACGGCCACTTCTCGGCCTGCCACATGGCGCCGGAGGAGCGGACCCGGATCTGGACCGAAGAGATTGCGCCGAAGCTGTGAGCGAGGCGAGTGAGGTGAGCGGTGTGAGCGAGAAGAAGGACGCCCCGGTGCTGCAGAAGGACGCGAAGATCCCGGAGCAGCCCACCGGCCCGCGCGAGCCGCTGCTCAGGGTCGAGGGGCTGGTCAAGCACTTCCCGATCCGCAAGGGCCTCTTCCAGCGGCAGGCCGGGGCGGTCAAGGCCGTCGACGGCATCGACTTCGAGGTGTACCCGGGGGAGACCCTGGGCGTCGTCGGCGAGTCCGGCTGCGGCAAGTCCACGATGGGCCGGCTCATCACCCGGCTGATCGAACCGACCGGCGGCAAGGTCGAGTTCGAGGGCCGCGACATCACGCACCTGTCCATGGGGCAGATGCGGCCGATGCGCCGCGACGTCCAGATGATCTTCCAGGACCCGTACTCCTCGCTGAACCCGCGCCACACCATCGGCACGATCGTCAGCGCGCCCTTCCGGCTCCAGAAGGTCGAGCCCGAGGGCGGCCTCAAGAACCACGTGCAGGAGCTGCTGTCGCTGGTCGGGCTCAGCCCCGAGCACTACAACCGCTACCCGCACGAGTTCTCCGGCGGGCAGCGCCAGCGCATCGGCATCGCCCGCGCGCTCGCCCTGCGCCCCAAGCTGGTCGTCGCCGACGAGCCGGTCTCCGCGCTGGACGTGTCGATCCAGGCGCAGGTGGTGAACCTGCTGGACGACCTCCAGTCCGAGCTGGGGCTCACCTACGTGATCATCGCGCACGACCTCTCGGTCATCCGCCATGTCTCGGACCGGATCGCGGTGATGTACCTGGGCAAGGTGGTCGAGCTGGCCGACCGCAAGTCGCTGTACTCGGCGCCGATGCACCCGTACACCAAGGCCCTGATGTCCGCGGTGCCGGTGCCGGACCCGCGCCGCCGGGGGCTCAAGAGCGAGCGCATCCTGCTCAAGGGCGATGTGCCCTCGCCGATCTCGCCGCCCTCCGGCTGCCGGTTCCACACCCGGTGCTGGAAGGCCACGGACATCTGCAAGACGCAGGAACCGCCGCTCCTCACGCTGGGGACCGGCCACCAGGTCGCCTGCCACCACCCGGAGAACGCGCCGGACCAGGCCCCCGGGCAGCAGGTGCTCGCCGAGGCCCCGGATTCGCCCCAGGACGGCCCGAAGGAGTAGTACGGGCACAATTGCCCGGTGCTCAACGAACTGTTCACGCCCTCCGTCCAGCATGCGCTCGACATCGCCGGGATCTTCGTCTTCGCGATCTCCGGCGCTCTGCTCGCCGTACGCAAGAACTTCGATGTCTTCGGCATCGCGGTGCTCGCCGAGGTGACCGCGCTGGGCGGAGGGCTGTTCCGTGATCTGGTCATCGGCGCGGTGCCGCCGGCCGCCTTCACGGACCTGGGTTACTTCACCACCCCGCTGCTCGCCGCCGGCCTGGTCTTCTTCCTGCACCCGCACGTGGAGCGCATCCAGGTCGGCGTCAACGTCTTCGACGCCGCCGGTCTCGGCCTGTTCTGCGTCACCGGCACGGTGAAGGCGTACGACTACGGCCTCGGCCTCACCTCGTCGGCGGCGCTGGGCCTGGCCACCGCGGTCGGCGGCGGCGTGCTGCGGGACGTGCTGGCCAACGAGGTGCCCTCGCTGCTGCGCTGGGACCGTGACCTGTACGCGGTGCCCGCCATCGTCGGGGCCACCATGATCGCGCTCTGCATCCGCTTCGGCACGCTCAACACCCTGACCAGCGGTGCGGCGGTGATCACCGCGTTCGCGCTGCGGCTGCTGGCACTCCGCTTCCACTGGCGGGCCCCGCGCGCCTACAACCGGCGCTCGGCGCGGGCGGACGAGGCGTGACGGCCTCCTGAAACAAAAAGCTACCGGCTGGTAATTCAATCGGTGTACGGTGCTTTTCATGGCACAGGCAGCAGACCAGGCGGCGGCGCAGACCGCGCGGGCAACCATCGGGAACAGCGAGTTCGACCGGGACACCACCGTCACGCTCCGCGAAGAGGGCGTCTACGACGCCGAGCTCTCGGCCGGCTGGACGATCATCCACGCGGTCAACGGCGGCTATCTGCTGGCGATGCTCGGCCGCGCCCTCGGCGAGGCCCTGCCGCACGCGGACCCCTTCACCGTCTCCGCGCACTACCTGACCGCGTCCGTGCCCGGCCCCGCCGTGATCCGCACCGAGACCGTCCGCACCGGCCGCACCCTGTCCACCGGGCAGGCGTCCCTCTTCCAGTACGCCGAGGACGGCACCGAGGTCGAGCGCATCCGGGTCCTCGCCACCTACGGCGACCTGGACGCGCTCACCGACGACGTCCGCACCGCCGCCAAGCCCCCGGCCATCCCGCCGCGCGAGCACTGCCTCGGCCCCAGCGACGGCCCCG
This sequence comes from Streptomyces sp. Mut1, assembly GCF_030719295.1. Lineage (NCBI taxonomy): Bacteria > Bacillati > Actinomycetota > Actinomycetes > Kitasatosporales > Streptomycetaceae > Streptomyces > Streptomyces castrisilvae. The sequence goes on from NZ_CP120997.1 coordinate 5,625,936, forward strand.
CCCCCATCCCGGGCAGCTCCGCCATCACCGAGCGGCTCGACATCAAGCTCGACCCGGCGACCATCGGCTGGGCGATCGGACAGCCCTCCGGTAAGGGCGAGATGCGCGGCTGGTTCGGCCTGGCCGACGGCCGTGACCCCGACCCGCTCTCCCTGCTGCTCACCGTGGACGCGCTGCCGCCGACCTCGTTCGAGCTGGGGCTCAAGGGCTGGACCCCGACCATCGAACTCACCACCCACATCCGCTGCCGCCCGGCCCCCGGACCGCTCCGCGTCTCCATCACCACCCGCAACCTGGCGGGCGGCTTCCTGGAGGAGGACGCGGACGTCTGGGACAGCGCCGACCGCCTGGTCGCCCAGTCCCGCCAGCTGGCCCGCGCCCCGCGCAGCTGACGCGGCGGCCCCGCGCGGCTGCCACGGCGGCGGCGGTGGTCCGGGGGGTGCCGGTGCGGTGAAATCCGGCCGGCTGCTCCCGATCCCGCTGCTGCTCCAGCCCCGCCGTCCGGTCCCCGCCACCGAGCCGGCCGAGCGCCCCGACGTCGCCGTACGCACCATCCCGCGCCGCGCTCTGCCTCGACGAGGCGATCGGCCCGGCGCTGCGCGGTGCCGGCCGCCCGCGCGGCGGCGGTCGTGGCGCTGCGCGAAGGGCGCTAGCTCTTCTGCGGCGCGGGGTCGCCCTGGCTCTGCGGCGCGGGTTCGTCGTCCAGCCAGTGCAGGGCGCCGAGCGTGACCAGGCGGAGGCGGCGCCGGGCGACGCGGGCGACCCGCGCGGCGCCGTCCGGGCCCGCGTCCAGCATCGCGGACGCCGTGAGCACCATGTGGTCCACGTACAGGCCGCCCAGCATCTGGAGGTCCTCGTCGGCCCAGCCCCGGGACTCCGGTTCCGTCGCGAGGGCCGCCGCCACCTCGTCGGCGAACAGCCGGAGCTGGGCCGCGATGGCCTCGCGGACCGGGCCGACCCCGCCGTGCTGCTCGCGGGCGATGAACCGGAAGTGGGCGGGCTGCTCCCGCACATGACGGGTGATCAGGTCCACGCTCCGGTCCAGCCGGACCTCACTGTCGCCCGTCTCGGCGAGTATCGCGCCGATCATGCCGTGCAGGCTGCCCAGCGTCTGTTCGACCAGGGATACGCCGAGCGCGGGGACGCTCTCGAAGTGCCGGTAGAAGGCGGTGGGGGTGATGCCCACCGCCCGGGTCACCTCGCGCAGGCCCAGGCTGCTCAGGCTCTGGTGTTCCAGCAGGACGAGCGCGGCGTCCAGCAGCGCCTGGCGCGTCTTCAGCTTCTGGCTCTGGCGGGTGCCGACGGTGTGACTCACACCATTCAGTAAACAACTGTTCTCCGGGGCGGGGAAGGGTCTCGCGGGTTTAGACTCATGAGTCAGTGAACACTCGTACTCCGAACTGTCGCTCTCCGCATGGTCCGGCTCGCACGCGCACACGGAAAGGCCGCACATGATCGTCCTCGTCGCCGCCCTGCTCCTGCTGGGGATCGTGCTCGGCGCGGTGGCCCAGATCCCTCTCCCGCTGACGCTCGTCCTCGGGGCGCTGATCGGCTGCTGGCTGCTCGTCTTCGCCGTACGCGAGCGGACCCGCCGCTCGCAGTGACGGCAGCCCCCGATCCGTACCGTCCCGTACCGCCCCATGCCCGAAGGAGTCCGCACCATGACGCACACCGCGTACGCCCGTCGCACCACATCCGCGAGCGGGACCGGGACCGAGAGCGGGACCGGGGCCGGCCCCGCGCCCGCGCCGCGTTCCACCCGGGACGCCGACGGGCTCGCCGTCGCCTCCTTCGTGCTGGGCCTCGTCGGGCTGCTGGTGATGAACATCCTGCTCGGCCCCGCGGCCATCGTCATGGCGCTCGTCGCCCTGGCCCGTTCCACCGCCCGGCGCGGCCGCGCCTTCCTCGGCCTCGCGCTCGGCGTCGCCGACCTGGTGGTCCTGGCCTTCCTGGTCACCGGAAACGGCGTCGTCACCTGGGACTTCGGCGGCTGACCGGCGCCGCCGCGCCGCGGCGCGCGGCCCCGGGACCCCATGCGCCCGGCGCACCCCCACCGCGGGCTCGTAGAATCGAGCCCACCATGGCTTACCTCGACCACGCCGCGACCACGCCGATGCTCCCGGAGGCGATCGCGGCGCTGACCGCCCAGCTCGCCGTCACCGGCAACGCGTCCTCACTCCACGCCGCCGGGCGCCTGGCCCGCCGTACCGTCGAGGAGTCCCGGGAATCCCTCGCCGACGCCCTCGGCGCTCGCCCCAGCGAGGTGGTCTTCACCTCCGGCGGCACCGAGTCGGACAACCTCGCGGTGAAGGGCCTGTACTGGGCCCGCCGCGACGCCGACCCCCGCCGCACCCGGGTCCTGGCCAGCCCCGTCGAGCACCACGCGGTGCTCGACGCGGTCGACTGGCTCGCCACCCACGAGGGCGCGAACGTCGAATACCTCCCCGTCGACACCTACGGGCGCGTCCACCCCGAGGTGCTGCGCGAGGCGGTCCTGCGCGACCCCGACGACCTTGCGCTGATCACCGTGATGTGGGCCAACAACGAGATCGGCACCGTCCTGCCGGTACGCGAACTGGCGGCGGTGGCCCGCGAGTTCGACGTACCGATGCACGCGGACGCGGTGCAGGCCTTCGGGCAGCTCGATGTGGACTTCGCCGCCTCCGGGCTGGCCGCCATGACGGTGAGCGCGCACAAGATCGGCGGCCCGACCGGCGTCGGCGCGCTGCTGCTGGGCCGCGAATACACCCCCGTGCCCGTCCTGCACGGCGGCGGGCAGGAGCGCCATGTCCGCTCCGGCACCCTGGACGTGCCCGGCATCACCGCGTTCGCCGTCGCCGGACGGCTCGCCGCCGACCGGCGCGAGGACTTCGCCCGGGAGATCGGCGGGCTCCGCGACCAGCTGGCCGACGCCGTCCTGGCACAGGTCCCCGACGCCCTGCTGGGCGGCGACCCGGCCCCCGGCGGGCGGCTGCCGGCCAACGCGCACTTCACCTTCCCCGGCTGCGAGGGCGACTCGCTCCTGCTGCTGCTCGACGCGCAGGGCATCGAGTGCTCGACCGGCTCAGCCTGCACCGCCGGGATCGCCCAGCCCAGCCACGTCCTGCTCGCCACCGGCACCGACCCGGACCTGGCCCGGGGCACCCTGCGCTTCTCGCTCGGCCACACCTCCACCAAGCAGGACGTCGAGGACGTGGCCCAGGCGATCGGCCCGGCGGTCGCACGGGCCAGGACGGCAGGGCTCAGCTAAGGCCTGTCCGCTCCACGCCCGCCGTCCGCTCCACCGTCTTCTCGCCGGTCTACGCCTTCTCCGACGCGGGCGCCGTGGCCGCGCGCCGGACCAGCTTCAGGTAGCGGTCCCAGTCCCAGCCCCGGCCCGGGTCCGTGTGGTCGGCCCCCGGCACCTCCACGTGCCCGATGATGTGCTCGCGGTCCACCGGAATCCCGTACCGCCCGCAGATCGCCGCGGTGAGCCGGGCGGACGCCCCGTACATCGCGGCGGTGAAGTCCTGGGGGCGCTCCACGAAGCCCTCGTGCTCGATGCCCACGCTGCGTTCGTTGTACGAGCGGTTGCCCGCGTGGAACGCCACGTCCAGCTCGCGGATCATCTGCGTCACATGGCCGTCCTTGCGCACCACGTAATGGGCGGCCGCCCGGTGTCCCGGGTCCTGGAAGGCGCGGACCGCGCTGCTGAAACTGCCCTGCGTGACATGGATGACCACGCGGTCGATGCCGTAGTCGTCGGGGCGGTCGGCGCGACGCCAGTTGGCCTCGGAGGCGGCCGCCCACTCGGCCCGCGCGTAGTCCACGGCGCCGGGTGTGCGCGGCTTCTCCACGCCGGGCAGCCGCCACCAGGCCCGCTTAAGCGGATCCCGCGCCAGCGCCGCCGTACCGACGGCCGTGACGGCGCCGCCGATCAGCACCGAGCGCCGGCTGATGCCGGTCCCGGTGCCGGATCCCGCCGTCCCCTTGGTCCCCATGTCAGGGACAACGCTTATCCGCGAGCTTTCGGTTCCCGCCCCCACGTACCCTGGGGGAGCTATGACTGAGACTCCCCAGCGCCCCCTCCGTGTGCTCGCCGCCATGTCGGGCGGTGTCGACTCCGCCGTCGCCGCGGCCCGTGCCGCCGAGGCGGGCCACGACGTGACCGGTGTGCACCTCGCCCTCTCCGCGAACCCGCAGTCCTTCCGGACCGGCGCCCGCGGCTGTTGCACGATCGAGGACTCCCGGGACGCCCGCCGCGCCGCGGACGTCATCGGCATCCCCTTCTACGTCTGGGACCTGGCGGAACGCTTCCGCGAGGACGTCGTGGAGGACTTCGTCGCCGAGTACGAGGCGGGCCGCACCCCCAACCCGTGCCTGCGCTGCAACGAGAAGATCAAGTTCGCCGCGCTGCTGGACAAGGCCCTCGCGCTCGGCTTCGACGCGGTGTGCACCGGCCACTACGCCACGGTGGTCCCCGGCGCCGACGGCAGCCGCGAGCTGCACCGCGCGTCGGACATGGCCAAGGACCAGAGCTATGTGCTCGGCGTCCTGGACGAGCGCCAGCTCGCCCACGCGATGTTCCCGCTCGGCGACACCCTCACCACCAAGGACGAGATCCGCGCCGAGGCCGAGCGCCGGGGCCTGGCCGTCGCCAAGAAGCCCGACAGCCACGACATCTGCTTCATCGCCGACGGTGACACACAGGGCTTCCTCGCGGACCGCCTCGGCGGCCGGGCCGAGGGCGACATCCTGGACGAGTCCGGTGCGAAGCTCGGCACCCACGAGGGCGCCTTCGGCTTCACCATCGGCCAGCGCAAGGGCCTGCGCATCGGCCACCCGGCCCCCGACGGCAAGCCGCGCTACGTCCTGGACATCTCCCCGGTGAACAACACGGTGACCGTCGGCCCGGTCGAGGCCCTCGACGTCACCGCGCTCACCGCGATCAAGCCCCGCTGGTGCGGCACCCCGCCCTCCGGCCCGGGGACGTACACCGCCCAGCTGCGCGCCCACGGCGGCGAGACCGAGGTGAGCGCCGAGCTGACCGACGGCACCCTGCGCGTCACGTTCACCGAGCCGGTACGGGGCGTGGCCCCCGGCCAGGCGGTCGTGCTCTACGACGGCACGCGCGTGGTCGGCTCCGCGACGATCGCGACGACGGGAGACGGCGGGGGCACCCGCCTCCTGACTGAGCGGTGAGGGCGCTGCCGGGGGCTGCGGCGAAACGCGTGCCCGGCCCCCGGCTCGGCTGTACGTCGACGGCGGCACGGACGCCGCGATGCGCCCGACCGCCCAGCCCACCGCCCTGCGCCCCTGACCCCGCGAGGACCCGGCACACCCGGACCCCGCACGGCCGCGCCCGACCCCAGTACGGGCGTGGCCGTGCGGGGAGCCCACGGCCCCCCGGTCCCGCCGGCGCCCGTCAGGACGCCTGGCGGACGTACACCTCACGGCCGAAGAACTCCGCCAGCACCGGGGCGACCACCTGGGGTGCCGGCTCGCGGGTCTGGCCCGTCAGCGTGCGGTGGCGGCCCCGGGGCAACGCGTCCGCCAGCTGCCGGGTCGCCGTCCACGGGCTCGCCGGACCGGCGCCGCCGCAGACCACCAGGGTCCGCGCCCTGACCGGGGCGAACCGGGCGGCCGGCACCGAGCCGTCGCCCAGCACCGCGTCGTCGTAGGCCAGTGTGTGCGCCACGGATTCCAGGGTCCGCCACAGCGGCGCCCTCCGCATCCTGGCGACCAGGCCGGCCGGGACCCCGGTGACCGTCAGGAACAGCTCCACAGCCCCGCCCCGGTCCCCGGCGGCCAGCAGCCGGTGCAGCCGGTCCGTGCGGTCGGCCTTGAGCAGCAGCCCGTCAGGACCCGGCGTGTACGGCGGCTCGTACACCGCGAGGCGGGCCGCGCCCAGCCCGGCGGCCTGCGCCTCCAGGGCCAGCGCGCCGCCCGCCCCGACACCGAACACCGAGGGCGAGCCGCCCGTCACGGCGGCCAGCGCCGCCAGGTCCTCGATCTCGCGTTCCACCGCGTACCGCGCCCCGTCGCCGCTGGCGCCCCGGCCGCGCCGGTCGTACGTGACGACCTGGAAGCGCGGCGCGAGCAGCCGGGCGAGCGGGGCTTCGGTGTCCGCAGTGGCCAGCGCCCCGCCCACCAGGATCACCGGCGGCCCGTCGCCCCGGCGCCGGTAGGCGAGGGGAGTGCCGTCGCGAGAGGGAATCGTGTCCATGGGAGGGTGGACCGCCGGGCCGCCGAAAACTCATCGGCGCCCGGGGAAAGACTTATTGACGAAGCGTCAGCGGGCGACCAGCTCGGTGTCGTAGAAGCAGAAGTGGTCCTTGATCGCCTCCACTTCGGCCTTCGGCTCCTCGTACGCCCAGACCAGATCGGCCGCACCCGGCAGCGACCAGTACGAGGCGTCCCCCTTGAACGGGCAGTGCGTGCGGGTGTCCGAAGGCGTCAGCAACTCCGTACGGACGTCCTCGGGCGGCAGGTAGTAGCGGACCGGACAGCCCGTCTCGCGCAGGACGAGCGGGCGCCGGCTCTCGGCGAGCAGCAGACCGTCGCGGACCACGCGCACATGCTCGGTGCCGGGCTCGACGGTGATGTGGTGTCCTCGGGTGGCAGTCATATCTCTCTCAGCCGTCCCCGGGGCGGGATTCTTCCCCGGTTGCCGGTCCGCCGGCGGCGGGCTCTACCGTGGCAGCCATGAACATCTGCGTCTTCCTCTCCGCCGCCGACCTTCCCGACCGCTACACCGTGCCCGCCCGTGAATTCGCCGAGCTGATCGGCCGCGGCGGCCACACCCTGGTCTGGGGCGGCTCGGAGAGCGGGCTGATGAAGGTCGTCGCCGACGGCGTGGAGGAGGCGGGCGGGAAGCTCGTCGGGGTTTCGGTCGACTTCCTGGCGGCCAAGGCGCGGACCGGGGCCGACGAGATGGTCATCGCGCGCGACCTCGCCGAGCGCAAGGCCCTCCTCCTGGAGAAGGCCGACGCGGTCGTGATCATGGTCGGCGGCACCGGGACGCTGGACGAGGCCACCGAGATCCTGGAGCTGAAGAAGCACGGCAAGCACACCAAGCCGGTCGTCCTCCTCAACACCGCGGGCTTCTACGACGGGCTGCGCGAGCAGTTCCGGCGGATGGAGGACGAGGGCTTCCTGCCGCTGCCCCTGACCGAGCTGGTCTTCTTCGCCGAGGACGGGGTCGGCGCCCTGGCCTACCTGGAGGAGTCGGCCGGCCTGCAGTGACCGGGGCGCCGGGTGCGACGATGGGGCCATGTCCACTCACCTCATCACCGGTGCCGGCTCCGGCATCGGCGCAGCGGTCGCCCGCCGTCTCGCCGAGCGCGGGGACGATCTCCTCCTCCTGGCCCGCGACGCGGGCCGCGCCAAGGAGCTGGCCGCGCTCCACCCCGGTGCCCGCACCCTCGTCGGCGACCTGTCCAACCCGGACCGGCTCTCCTGGGCCTTCGCCCAGCAGCCGATGCCGGACCGGCTCGACTCGCTGCTGCACATCGCGGGCGTCGTCGCACTCGGCCGGGTCGGCGAACTCACGCCCAAGGCCTGGCACCTCCAGCTCAACGCCAACCTCGTCTCGCCCGCCGAGCTGACCCGCCTCCTGCTGCCCCAGCTGCGCGTCGCCCAGGGGCACGTCCTGTTCGTCAACTCCGGCGCCGGGCTCTCCGCGAGCCCCGAGTGGAGCGCCTACGCCGCGAGCAAGCACGGGCTGAAGGCGCTCGCCGACTCGCTGCGCCACGAGGAGCACGGCAACGGCGTCCGGGTCACGTCCGTGTACCCCGGCCGCACCGCCAGCCCCATGCAGGCCAGGGTCCACCAGCAGGAGGGCAAGGAGTACGACCCCGCCCGCTGGATCGACCCCGAGTCCGTCGCCACCACGATCCTGATGGCGCTCGACCTGCCCCGCGACGCCGAGGTCAACGACCTCACCGTGCGCCCCGGCCGCTGACCCCCGGGGCACGCCCGTAGGCTTCCCGCGTGAGCGAGAAGAGCGAGTTCAGGGACTGCCCGGCCACCGGGATCGGTTCGATGCCCGGAGGGGACGCACGGGAGGCGGCGAAGACCGTCACCGGCTCCTTCGCGGACGGCCGGGGCATGCCGCACCTGGCGGAACTTCCCGGACGCGGGCCCGGCGCGGACATGATCGGGCGGACCATCGGGCTGCTGGCCGAGATCTACGGGCACGTCGAGCCGAGCGGCTGGCGGATCAGCGACCGGCCGGGCCGCGACACCCGCCGGGCCAGGTCCTGGCTCGGCGAGGACCTGGACGCCCTGGAGGAGTTCACCCAGGGCTACGAGGGCCCGCTCAAGGTGCAGGCCGTCGGGCCCTGGACCCTGGCCGCCGCCCTGGAACGCCGGGGCGGCGAGGCGTTCCTCGGCGACCCCGGCGCCTGCCGCGACCTGGCGGAGTCGCTCGCCGAGGGGCTGCGCGGCCACCTCGCCGAGGTCCGGCGCCGGGTGCCGGGCGCGCGCCTCGCCCTCCAGCTGGACGAACCCTCCCTCACCGCGGTGCTGCGCGGCCGGGTCAGGACCGCGAGCGGCTACCGCACCTACCGGGCCGTGGACCGCCAGGTCGTGGAGGACACCCTGCGCGAGGTGCTGGCCGCGGCGGGCGGGGCCGCGACGCTCGTGCACACCTGCGCCCCCGAGGTGCCGTTCGCGCTGCTGCGCCGGGCCGGGGCGGGCGGGATCTCGTTCGACTTCTCCCTTCTCACCGAGCGTGAGGAGGAGGCGGTCGGGGAAGCCGTCGAGGGCGGCACCCGGCTGTTCCTCGGGGTGGTGCCGGGCACCGACCCGGCCTCGGGCCAATTGTCGGACCCGGGCGGTAGCGTCATGGGTGTCAGGACGCTGTGGCGCAGGCTGGGGCTGAATCCGGGGACTCTGACCGAGTCCGTGACGGTCACCCCCTCGTGCGGTCTCGCGGGCGCGTCGCCCGCGTACGCACGGGCCGCGCTCGCCCATTGCGGCCGGGCCGCCAAATCGCTTGCGGACAACCCTGAGTAACGGGGCGTTGGGTAACGGGAGGACGGGACGATGGCCGGCGAAGAGCAGACAGCGGTGCCAGTGGAGGCGCGGGATCGGCACGATCTCCTCGCGGAACAGATCGAGGAGCACCGCTTCCGGTATTACGTGAACGACCAGCCGGTCGTCAGCGACGCCGAGTTCGACCGGCTGATGCGCGAGCTGGAGGGACTGGAGGAGGCCCACCCCTCGCTGCGCTCGCCCGACTCGCCGACCCAGAAGGTCGCCGGCCCCTACCGCACGCAGTTCACCTCCGTCGAGCACCGCGAGCCGATGCTCTCCCTGGACAACGCCTTCGACGACGAGGAGCTGTCCGCCTGGGGCGAGCGCGTCGCCCGTGACGTGGGCCGCCCCGGCTACCACTTCCTGTGCGAGCTGAAGATCGACGGCCTCGCCGTCAACCTCACCTACGAGAACGGCGTGCTGACGCGGGCGGCGACCCGCGGCGACGGCCGCACCGGCGAGGACATCACGCCCAACGTCCGCACCATCGCCGACATCCCGCACCGGCTGAAGGGCGACCGGATCCCGCCGCTGGTCGAGATCCGCGGCGAGGTCTTCTTCCCGATGGAAGGGTTCGAGGAGCTGAACGCCCGGCTGGTCGAGGCCGACGACAAGCCCTTCGCCAACCCGCGCAACGCGGCGGCCGGTTCGCTGCGCCAGAAGGACCCCAAGGTCACCGCCACCCGCCCGCTGCACATGGTGGTGCACGGCATCGGCGCCCGCGAGGGCTTCGACATCGACTGCCTCTCGCACGCCTACGAGCTGCTGCGCGAGTGGGGCCTGCCCACCGCCAAGTACAACAAGGTGGTCGACTCCCTCGCCGGCGTACGGGAGTTCATCGCGTACTTCGGCGAGCACCGGCACTCCGTGGAACACGAGATCGACGGCGTCGTCGTCAAGCTGGACGAGATCCCGCTCCAGGGCCGGCTGGGCTCCACCTCGCGCGCCCCGCGCTGGGCCATCGCCTGGAAGTACGCCCCGGAGGAGGTCAACACCAAGCTGGTCAACATCCGCGTCGGCGTCGGCCGCACCGGCCGCGTCACCCCGTACGCCCAGGTCGAGCCGGTCGTGGTGGCCGGCTCCGAGGTCGAGTTCGCCACCCTCCACAACCAGAACGTGGTCCGCGCCAAGGGCGTGCTCATCGGCGACACGGTGGTGCTCCGCAAGGCCGGTGACGTCATCCCGGAGATCCTCGGGCCCGTCGTCGACCTCCGCGACGGCACGGAGCAGGCGTTCGTCATGCCGACCCACTGCCCCGAGTGCGGGAAGGAGCTGAAGCCCATGAAGGAGGCGGACGTCGACGTCCGCTGCCCCAACGCCCGCTCCTGCCCGGCCCAGCTGCGCGAGCGCGTCTCCTACCTCGCCGGCCGCAAGTGCCTGGACATCGACCACTTCGGATACGTGGTCGCCGCGGCCCTCACCCGGCCGCTGGAGCCCGCCGAGCCGCCGCTGCGCGACGAGGGGGACCTCTTCGGGCTGACCGTGGAGGAGCTGCTGCCGATCCGGGCCTACGTCCTCGACCAGGACAGCGGGCTGCCCAAGCGCGACCCGAAGACCGGCGAGGAGAAGACGGCCCTGGTCTTCGCCAACCAGCAGGGCGAGCCCAAGAAGAACGCCCTCGCCATGCTGGACGCCATCGCCGCCGCCAAGCAGGCCCCGCTGGCCCGCGTCCTCACCGGGCTCTCCATCCGCCACGTCGGCCCGGTCGCCGCCCGTGAGCTGGCCCGTCAGTTCCGGTCCATCGACCGCATCGAGGAGGCCACCGAGCAGGAGCTCGCCGACGCGGACGGGGTCGGGCCGATCATCGCCGCCTCGGTCAAGCAGTGGTTCGCCGAGGACTGGCACCGCGAGATCCTGCGCAAGTGGCGCGAGGCCGGAGTCCGGATGGAGGACGAGGGGGCCGGCGAGGACGAGGGGCCCCGGCCGCTCGAAGGGCTCACCGTCGTCGTCACGGGCACATTGACCGGCCACACCAGGGACGGCGCGAAAGAGGCCCTCCAGAGCCGGGGCGCGAAGGTCACCGGTTCCGTCTCGAAGAAGACCGCCTTCGTCGTGGTCGGCGACAACCCCGGCTCCAAGTACGACAAGGCGGTGCAGCTGAAGGTCCCCGTGCTGGACGAGACCGGCTTCGCCGTGCTGCTCGACCAGGGCCCGGACGCGGCCCGCGAGGCAGCGGTCCCGGCCGAGGGCCGGGCCGCGGAGCCCGCGCCGGAGGAGGACGCCGCACCCGGAGAGTGAAGGGTCGCCGACGCACCGTCCACGTCACCCGATCAGCGCATAGCAGATGCTGACGAACAGTCGGTTCGCATTTGGGCAAGAGCGGCAGACCGCTGCCCGCAGAAGCCTTCCGCGGCCTACTGTTGGAAGACGCGCCACCGGGCGAGGACCGGGGCGTGGTGGCACGGGCACGGAATCATCGGGTGACATCGGCATCGCCGGCTGTGAGAGGGACGGAATGAAACCGACCGAGAGCGCCGCACCGGTGGCGCGGCTGCAGGGTTTCGCCGGCCTCACCCCCAAAGTGGGTGCCGTCGTCGTCGCGCTCGCGGCGGTCCAGCTCGCGACCGGCTTCTACCGCACCCTGAGCGGGGGACACGCCCTCTTCCCCGACGGCAAGGCCGGCTGGTCGCTCGCCGTCCTCACCGGCATCGTCGTCGGCCACCTGGTCGCGCTCGGCCGCGACCGCTGGTGGGGCGGCACCGGCTCCGGCGCCGCGCTCACCCTGGCCGTCCTGCTGCTCTACGGCTGGGTGCCCGCCGGTCTGGTGAGCCTCGTCGTGGTCGTCCTCGTCGGCGTCGCCCGCCGGCACCGCTGGTGGCAGGGGCTGCTGCACGGGGCGGTGGACATCCTCGGGGTCGGCGCGGCGGCGCTGGTGCTCGCCGCGTTCGGCGAGGTGCAGTCCGTCGAGATGCCGTGGAAGCCACTCGACTGGGGCATCGCCGCCGTCCCCGAGGTGCTGCTCGCCGCCGCCACCTATCTGCTCGTCACCCGGGTCCTGCTGTGGTACTCCCGGGCCCAGCCGGGCGGCGGCCTGCCCACCGTCGCCCGCACCGCGATGCTCCGTCAGGGCCTCGTCGCGGTCGCCCTGCTCGGCATCGCCCCCCTGATCTGCGTCGTCGCGATGGCCAGACCCGTCCTGCTGCCGCTCTTCGCGGTGCCGCTGATCGCGCTCGACTCCACACTCTGGATCGCCCGTGCCCGAGCCGAGGAGCAGCTGAAGGACCCGCTGACCGGGCTGCCCAACCGGCAGTGGCTGCTGGAGCGGACCTGGGCGGCGCTGGAGGAGGCCGAGAGCGTCGGCAGCCGGACCGGGCTGGTCCTGATCGACCTCGACCGCTTCCGGGCGGTCAACGACACCCTCGGCCATCTCGCGGGCGACCGGCTGCTGCTCCAGATAGCGGAGCGGCTGCGGCTCGCCCTGCCGCGCGGCGCGGAGGCGGCCCGGCTCGGCGGCGACGAGTTCGCCGTCCTGCTGCCCACCGCCGACTCCACCACCAGCGCCCAGCGCGTCGCCCGCCACCTGGTCGCCGAGCTGTCCTCGCCGCTCGACCTGGACGGGCTCACCCTGGTCCTGGAGGCCAGCGCGGGCGTCGCCGTCTTCCCGGAACACGCGCTGGACGCGGAGGGGCTGCTGCGCCGGGCGGACGTGGCGATGTACCAGGCCAAGCGCGACCGCACGGGCGTGGAGGTCTACGAGTCCAAGCGCGACAGCAACACCCCGGACCGGCTCGGCCTCCTCGGCGATCTGCGCCGCGCGCTGGACGCGGGCGAGGTGGAGCTGCACTACCAGCCCAAGGTCCGCTTCGACGGCCAGGTGGCCGGGCTCGAAGCGCTGGTGCGCTGGGTGCACCCGGAGCGCGGCCGGGTCCCCCCGGACGAGTTCATCGCCATCGCCGAGTCCTCCGGGCTGATGCCGCACCTGACGGAGTACGTCCTGGAGACGGCGCTCGCCCAGGTCGCCCGGTGGCGCGCGCAGGGCCTCTTCGTACCCGTCGCGGTCAATGTCTCCCCGCGCGACGTGCACACCCCCGGGTTCGCGGGCGGCGTCGCGGCCCGGCTCGCCCGGCACGGGGTGCCCGCGGGAGCGCTCCAGCTGGAGATAACGGAGCACGTACTCCTGGAGGACCCGCAACGGGCCGCCGACACCCTGGCCGGGCTGACCGGGCACGGCGTGAAGATGTCCCTGGACGACTTCGGCACCGGGTACTCCTCCCTGGTCCATCTGCGCCGGCTGCCCGTCAGCGAGCTGAAGATCGACCGGTCCTTCGTGGCCCGGCTCGCCATCGACCACGAGGACGCGGAGATCGTCCGCTGCACGATCGACCTGGCCCACTCGCTCGGGCTGCTGGTCGTCGCCGAGGGCGTCGAGGACGACGAGACCTGGGAGCGGCTGCGGGACCTGCGCTGCGACGCGGTCCAGGGCTGGCTGGTGGCGGCCGCGATGCCGCCCCAGGAGACGACCGCGTGGCTGCGGGCCCGGGGCGAGCACGGCTGGCGCCGCCCGGCCGAGCTGGCCGCCGCGGCGGCCGCCGCCGCCGCCGCGGCAGCGGCGAGTGTGGCGGCCGCCGCGCCGACGCCCGAGCTGGAGCAGCGCCCCTCCGGGCGGACGGCCGGTTCACGGCCTTCGACGCCGTAGGACCGTCCCGGACGGCGAATCAGGCAGGTGGCCGTGGGCGGTGCCGGCGACCCCATAGGATTGGGCCAAAACCACACACCAACCCCTGAGGATCGCTGCATGCCTGGCATCACGCGCGAGGAGGTCGCCCACCTCGCCCGGCTGGCGCGTCTGGAGCTGAAGGGCGAAGAGCTCGATCACTTCGCCGGTCAGCTCGACGACATCATCGGCGCGGTCGCCCGCGTCTCCGAGGTCGCCGACCAAGACGTACCGCCGACCTCCCACCCGCTGCCGCTGACGAACGTCATGCGGGCGGACGTGGTCCGCCCGTCTCTCACCCCCGAGCAGGCGCTCTCCGGGGCCCCGGCCCAGGAGCAGCAGCGTTTCAAGGTGCCGCAGATCCTGGGGGAGGACTGACAGCCATGACGGACATCAGCAGCATCATCAAGCTCACCGCGGCCGAGATCGCCGCGAAGATCGCCTCCGGCGAGCTCACCGCCGTCGAGGTCACCGAGGCCCACCTGGCCCGGATCGAGGCCGTGGACGAGAAGGTCCACGCCTTCCTGCACGTCGACCGCGAGGGCGCGCTCGCGCAGGCCCGCGCGGTGGACGCCAAGAAGGCGGCCGGCGAGAAGCTCGGCCCGCTGGCCGGCGTCCCGCTCGCGCTGAAGGACATCTTCACCACGAAGGACATGCCGACCACCGTCGGCTCGAAGATCCTCGAAGGCTGGGTCCCGCCGTACGACGCGACCCTCACCCAGCGGCTGAAGGCCGCCGACGTCGTCATCCTCGGCAAGACCAACATGGACGAGTTCGCCATGGGGTCCTCCACCGAGAACAGCGCCTACGGCCCCACCGGCAACCCCTGGGACCTCACCCGCATCCCGGGCGGCTCCGGCGGCGGCTCGTCGGCCGCCCTCGCCTCCTTCGAGGCCCCCCTCGCCATCGGCACGGACACCGGCGGCTCCATCCGCCAGCCCGCCGCCGTCACCGGCACGGTCGGCGTCAAGCCCACCTACGGCGGGGTCTCCCGCTACGGCATGGTCGCCTTCTCCTCCTCCCTCGACCAGGGCGGCCCCTGCGCCCGCACGGTCCTGGACGCGGCCCTGCTGCACGAGGCCATCGCCGGGCACGACCCGATGGACTCCACGTCGATCGACGCGCCGGTCCCGCCGGTGGTCGAGGCCGCGCGGAGCGGCTCCGTACAGGGCATGCGCGTCGGTGTCGTCAAGCAGTTCTCCGGCAAGGGCTACCAGGCCGGTGTCGTCCAGCGCTTCGAGGAATCGGTCGAGCTGCTGAAGTCGCTCGGCGCCACGGTGGTCGAGCTGGACTGCCCGACGTTCGACCTCGCCCTTTCGGCGTACTACCTCATCGCTCCGTCCGAGTGCTCCTCGAACCTCGCCCGGTTCGACGCCATGCGCTACGGCCTGCGGGTCGGCGACGACGGCACCAAGTCCGCCGAGGACGTCACCGCGCTCACCCGCGAGGCCGGCTTCGGCGACGAGGTCAAGCGCCGCGTCATCCTCGGCACGTACGCGCTCAGCTCCGGCTACTACGACGCGTACTACGGCTCGGCGCAGAAGGTCCGCACCCTGATCACGCGGGAGTTCGAGCAGGCCTTCGAGCAGGTCGACGTGATCGTCTCCCCGACGACGCCCACCACCGCCTTCCCGATCGGCGAGCGCGCCGACGACCCGATGGCGATGTACCTGGCCGACCTCTGCACCATTCCGACCAACCTGGCGGGCAACGCCGCCATGTCGCTGCCCTGCGGCCTGGCGCCCGAGGACGGCCTGCCGGTCGGACTGCAGATCATCGCCCCCGCCATGAAGGACGACCGGCTGTACAAGGTCGGAGCCGCCGTCGAGGCCGCATTCGTGGAAAAGTGGGGGCACCCACTGCTTGAGGAGGCTCCGTCGCTGTGACTGCCATGGCAAAGCAGGCCAAGAACTTCAAGAAGTCGAAGACCGGGCTGTACATCTCGCTCGGATCGACCGCGTTCGGCGCGATCAGCGTCGCCAAGCAGGCGAAGCTCGCGCGCAACGACAACGACATGCTGCGGCTCGTCGACGCCGCGGTGTCCGCCGCCGCCATCGTCACGGGCCTCGCGATCCTCTATCGCGAACTGAAGCGTCTCGGCGACGACGACGTTCTGCTGGGCTGAGAGGGAAAGTTTTCACCGTGACTGTCATCGACCTGGAGTCGTACGAGGACGCCCTCGCGACGTACGACCCCGTCATGGGCCTTGAGGTCCATGTGGAGCTCGGCACCAAGACGAAGATGTTCTGCGGCTGCTCCACCGAGCTGAAGCAGGACGCCAACTCGCAGACCTGCCCGGTCTGCCTCGGGCTGCCCGGCGCGCTGCCGGTCGTCAACGAGATCGGCGTCGAGTCCGCCATCAAGATCGGCCTCGCGCTGAACTGCGAGATCGCCGAGTGGTGCCGCTTCGCCCGGAAGAACTACTTCTATCCGGACATGCCGAAGAACTTCCAGACCTCCCAGTACGACGAGCCGATCGCCTTCGACGGCTATCTGGACGTCCAGCTGGAGGACGGCGAGATCTTCCGGGTGCAGATCGAGCGCGCCCACATGGAGGAGGACACCGGCAAGTCGACGCACGTCGGCGGCGCCACCGGCCGTATCCACGGCGCGTCCCACTCCCTGCTCGACTACAACCGCGCGGGCATCCCGCTCATCGAGATCGTCACCAAGCCGATCGAGGGAGCGGGCGCACGCGCCCCCGAGGTCGCCAAGGCGTACGTCGCCGAGCTGCGCGAGCTGATCAAGGCGCTCGGCGTCTCCGAGGCCCGCATGGAGATGGGCCAGATGCGCTGCGACGTCAACCTGTCGCTGCGCCCGAACGGCACCGAGAAGTTCGGTACGCGCTCCGAGACGAAGAACGTGAACTCGCTGCGTTCCGTCGAGCGGGCCGCCCGCTTCGAGATCCAGCGCCACGCCGCGGTGCTGAACTCCGGCGGCACGATCGTGCAGGAGACCCGGCACTTCCACGAGGAGGACGGCTCCACCACGGCCGGCCGCATCAAGGACAACGCCGAGGACTACCGCTACTTCCCCGAGCCCGACCTCGTGCCGGTCGCCCCGGCCCGCGAGTGGGTCGAGGAACTGCGCAAGGGGCTCCCCGAGCTGCCGCGGCTGCGCCGCGCCCGGCTCAAGGAGGAGTGGGGCGTCTCCGAGCACGACATGCAGTCCATCCTCAACGCGGGCGCGGTCGAGCTGATCGTCGCCACGATCGAGGCGGGCGCCCCGTCGGACCAGGCCCGCAAGTGGTGGATGGGCGAGCTGGCCCGTAATGCCAACGAGACCGGCCGCGGTCTGGACGAGCTGCCCGTCACCCCGGCGCAGGTCGCCCGGGTGGCCGAGCTCGTCGCCTCGGGCGACCTCAACGACAAGCTGGCCCGCCAGGTCCTGGAGGGTGTCCTCGCGGGCGAGGGCGACCCGGACACCGTCGTCGAGAAGCGCGGCCTGAAGGTCGTCTCCGACGAGGGCGCCCTGTCCACGGCCGTGGACGAGGCCATCGCGGGCAACGCCGCCATCGCGGACAAGATCCGCGGCGGCAAGGTCGCGGCGGCCGGTGCGCTGGTCGGCGCGGTCATGAAGGCGACCCGTGGCCAGGCGGACGCGGCCCGGGTGCGCGAGCTGATCCTGGAGAAGCTCGGCGTCGAGGGCTGAGCCCTTCCCAGGCCCCGAGGGGCGGTGCTTCCGGTACGGACCGGGGGCGCCGCCCCTTCGCCGTGCCGGGTCCCTCGTACGGGGGTGCCGATGTCGCCCATAGGGTGATCCGCCCCCTGTGACCCTCCCCACGAAACGGGCAAATGATCACAGATGGCTGCGAGAGTGGCCGTTCTCAGGTCATGCGTTTTCCTGCGGTCGGCTCGTCGGGCCCCCGGGGAGGCACGAACCCGCAGGGAGTACGTCCCTTGGCTGCCATCGCCCGCTGGTGCGTCACGCACCGCCTCCTCGCCGTCCTCATCTGGCTGTTCGCCCTCGGGGGCACGGCCGCAGCCGCGGGGTTCGCGGGGTCGGCCTACTCCAACGACTACGAGGCGCCCGGCACCGAGTCCGGCCGGGCCACCGAACTGCTGAAGAGCGGCTTCACCGATCTCGGCGGCGACACCGACACCATCGTCTGGCACACCGACGACTCCACCGTGCGCGCCGACGACGTCGAGCAGAAGATGACCCGGACCCTGCACACCGTCGAGCGGCTGCCGGGCGTCGGCGCGGTCGACGGACCGTACACTGAGACCGGCGCCGCGCAGATCAGCGCGGACGAGCGCACCGCCTACGCCACCGTCACCTTCCACCAGCGCGCCGACGACGTCCCCGTGGGGCAGGCCCAGGCGGTCGTGGACACCGCGAAGGCCGCCGAGAGCCCGCACCTGCGCGTCGAACTGGGCGGCTCGGCCGTCGCCCTCACCGAGGCACCGGCCGTGCACCTCAGCGAGGCCATCGGGGTCGCCGTCGCGGCCGTCGTCCTCTTCCTCGCCTTCGGCTCGCTCGCCGCGAGCATGCTGCCCATCGCCACCGCGCTCGTCTCCGTCGGCACCGCCTACGCGGGCATCGTGCTGCTCGGCCACGTCATGACCGTCGCCGACTTCGCGCCGATGCTCGGCATGCTGATAGGGCTCGGCGTCGGCATCGACTACGCGCTGTTCATCGTCACCCGGCACCGCAGAGGGCTGCGGCGCGGGCTGACCGTGCCCGAGGCCGCGCAGCACGCGGTCGCGACGACCGGGCGGGCCGTCGTCTTCGCCGGAGCCACCGTCTGCATCGCGCTGCTCGGCATGCTGATCCTGCGGCTGAGCTTCCTCAACGGCGTCGCCATCGCCGCGTCCGTCACCGTCGTCCTGACCGTCGCCGCCTCGGTGACCCTGCTGCCGGCCCTGCTGTCGCTCATCGGGCTGCGGGCGCTGAGCCGACGCGAACGCGCCCGGCTGGCCGCCCACGGGCCGCAGCCCGAATCGCCCACCGGCCTCGCCGCCCGCTGGTCCGCCTTCGTGGAACGGCACCCCAAACTGCTGGGCTCCCTCGCCGTCGTCGTGATGCTGGTCCTCGCCCTGCCCACCTTCTCGCTCCACCTCGGCAGCTCCGACCAGGGCAACAACGCCCGGTCCTCCACCACCCGGCAGGCGTACGACCTGCTCGCCGACGGCTTCGGCCCCGGTGTCAACGGACCGCTGACCATCGCCGCGCACCTGGACGGCGCCGACGACCGGCTCGCGATGGACGCCCTGCCCGCCACCCTGCGGGCCGTCGACGGGGTGGCCCGGGTCCACCCGGTCACGTACAACGCGGGCGGCGACACCGCGTTCGTCACCGTCGTCCCCGACTCCTCGCCGCAGTCCCGCGAGACCAGCGTCCTGGTCGAGCGGCTGCGCACGGACGTGCTCCCGAAGGCGGCGGACAACACCTCGCTGGAGACCCATGTGGGCGGGGTGACGGCCAGCTACGACGACTTCGCGCAGGTCATCATCGGCAAACTGCCGCTGTTCATCGGCGTCGTCATAGGGCTCGGCTGCCTGCTCCTGCTGATGGCCTTCCGCTCCATCGGCATCCCGCTCAAGGCGGCCGCGATGAACGTCGCGGCGGTCGCCTCGTCGTTCGGTGTCGTCGTCGCGATCTTCCAGTGGGGCTGGGGCAGCGAACTGCTGGGCCTCGGCAGCGCGGGCCCCATCGAGCCCTTCCTCCCGGTCATCATGGTCTCGGTCCTCTTCGGCCTCTCCATGGACTACCAGGTCTTCCTGGTCGGCCGGATGTACGAGGAGTGGCTGGAGACCGGCGACAACCGGCGCGCGGTCCGGGTGGGCCTCGCCGAGACCGGGCGGGTGATCAACTCGGCCGCGGTGATCATGATCTCGGTGTTCCTCGCCTTCGTCCTGAGCGGCGACCGGGTCATCGCGATGTTCGGCATCGCCCTGGCGGCGGCCGTGGCCCTGGACGCCTTCGTCCTGCGCACCCTGCTCGTCCCGGCGCTGATGCACCTGCTGGGCGGGGCGAACTGGTGGCTGCCCGGCTGGCTGGAGCGGCGGCTGCCCCGCCTGAGCATCGAACCGCCCGACCGCGCCGTGCCGCGCGTCCCGGCCCCGGGGGCGCCGGCCCGCGAGGAGGCCATCGCCGAGCGCGTCCACTGACCGCGCGCGCGGGGCGCCGCCGGCCGTTAAGCGGCCTCTCATCTGCGCCACCTAGCGTGCGTCCCATGAACCCCACGACTCCCACCACTCCCAAAGCCCCCGTCGCCGAGGGCGACGGCGAGAAGACGACCGAGAACGTCACCGACACCGCGGCGAAGGACGCGGACCAGCAGGACACCGACGAGGCGGGCCGGGGGGCCGAGGCGGACGCGGAACTCGAAGCCGACGAGCACGACACCGACGACGAGGAGTCCTCCGGGCTCGTCGCCGCCGCGGCGGCCGTGGTCTCCGCGGGACTCGGCGTCGTCTCGCTCACGGGCGGCTGGACCAGCCGGGTCGCCGCCGAGCGCGAGACCCTGATCGGCCAGATCAAGACATCGTCCGGCGGCTCCGCCGCCCAGCAGATCTCCGAGATATACGGCGACGCCTGGCACGCCACCGCCCTGGTCAACGGCCTGTTCGGCCTGCTCGCCCTGCTGGTCGGCTGCTACGTCCTGGTCCGGCCCGCGTTCGGCGCCCCGACCACGCACCCGCAGGCCGGCTGGGTCCGCTCGGTGGCCAAGGGCGGCATCGCGCTCGGCACCCTCGGCGTGCTGATCTCCGTGGCGATGTACTTCGACCTCATCGTGGCTCTTCCCACGGCGGGATAGCGGACGCCCTTCCCACGGCGGGATAGGGGACCCCGGTCACGGCCCTAAGGCATGGCCGGGCGGATCGGCCGGGCCTCTGCGGTGGTACGGACCCGCGCCTAAGGCCCCCGCACCCCACAGATGCGGAACTCGCCCGATGTGGCGCACCCCCCTGGGGGACGAGAGTGGTGGCACGGCAGATGAACTGCCGCCGCCGAGGCCCGGACGGGCCCGTCAACCAGGGGGACATCCCATGTACGAGCTCGAACTCCACAAGATCATGCAGGCCGAACTGGTCCGCCGCGCCGACCACCAGCGGCTCGTCAGGGAGGCCCGGGGCGCCCGCCGGTCCGCCCGCGGTTCCGCACACCAGGACGGCGAGAGGCCGGTGAGTACGGCCGGCGCCTGGGAACGGTTCACCCACGCCGCGTAGGGCGGGCCCGATGGACCGGGACCGCACGGCATGAGCGCCCGGGAAATTCCGGCCGCGTTGTCGGACCCGTGTGCGATGCTCGGCCACGTGGAGACCAGGTCAGTCAGCCCCGTGTTCGTCGGCCGCACCGGCGAACTCACCTCGCTCACCGGCGCGCTCACCCGCGCCACCGCCGAACCCTCCGGCGCCGTCGGGGGGTTCGGCGGCGAACCGCAGGCCCTGCTCATCGGCGGCGAGGCGGGGGTCGGCAAGACCCGCCTGGTCGAGGAGTTCCTCGCCGTGGCCGTCCGCCGCGAGGCCGTCGTCGCCGTCGGCGGCTGCGTCGAGATCGGCGCCGACGGCCTGCCGTACGCCCCCTTCTCCACCGCCCTGCGCGCCCTGCTGCGCGCGCTGCCCGAGGAGATGGCCGCCGCCTGCGCCGGCCAGGAGGGCGAGCTGGCCCGGCTCCTGCCCGAGCTGGGCGAGACGGGCCGGGACGGCTTCGACGAGCTCGGCACCGCCCGCCTCTTCGAACTCACCGTCCGGCTGCTGGAGCGCATCTCCGCCGACCGGGCCGTCGTCCTCGTCCTGGAGGACCTGCACTGGGCGGACTCCTCCACCCGCCACCTCCTCGCCTACCTCTTCCGCACCCTGAGCAGCGGCCGCCTCGTCGTCGTCGGCACCTACCGCGCCGACGACATCCACCGCCGCCACCCGCTGCGCCCCCTCCTCGCCGAACTGGACCGGCTGCGCACCGTCCGCCGCATCGAACTCGCCCGGTTCACCCGGTCCGAGGTCCGCCGCCAGCTCGCCGGCATCCTCGCCGACACCCCCGAACCGGCCCTCGTGGACGAGATTTTCGAGCGCTCCGACGGCAACGCCTTCTTCGTCGAGGAGCTGGCCTGCACCCTGGAGTGCGGGGACGGGGCCGGCCTGCCCGACTCGCTGCGCGACCTCCTCCTCGTCCGCGTCGAAGCGCTCTCCGACGACGCCCAGAAGATCGCCAGGATCGTCGCCGAGGGCGGCTCCGCCGTCGAGTACGAGCTGCTCGCCGCCGTCGCGGGGCTCGCCGAGGACGACCTCATCGAGGCCCTGCGCACCGCCGTCGGCGCCAACCTGCTGCTCACGACCCCGGAGGGCAACGGCTACCGCTTCCGCCACTCCCTGGTCCGCGAGGCCGTCAGCGACGACCTGCTCCCCGGCGAACGCTCACGGCTCAACCGCCGCTACGCCGAGGCCCTGGAGGCCGACCCCGGCCTGGTGGCGGGCGGCGAGCGCGCCACCCGCCTGGCCAGCTACTGGTACGGGGCGCACGACCCGGCCAAGGCGCTGCCCGCCGTCCTGAAGGCCTCCGTCGAAGCCCGCCACCGCAACGCCTACGCCGAACAACTGCGGCTGCTGGAAAGGGCGCTGGAGCTGTGGGACGACGCCCCCGAGGCGGTACGCGCGACCCTGCGCCCCATCGACTACGCCGAGGTCTACCCCGCCTGCGGGCGGGACGGCGGCACCCCGCTGCGCTATCTCGACCTGATGGCCGAGGCCACCGTCGCCGCCCGCCTCGGCGGAGAGCGCGAACGGGCCTTCGCCATCTGCAAGAAGGCGCTGCGCATCCTGGAGAGCGAGGACGACGCCCTGCGCGCCGCCTGGTTCTGGGTGCAGCGCTCCCGCCTGGTCCAGGACCTCACCCGCGGCGACGGCTGGGAGGAGCTGGCCACGGCCGAACGGCTGGTGCGGGGCCTGCCGCCGTCGGCGGTGCACGCGGACGTCCTGATGATGGTGGCCGGCTGGGGCGCCCTGCACCTCCCCGGCGCCGACACCCTGGCCGCCGCCGACCGGGCCGTGGAGTACGCGCAACTGGTCGGCGACGAGTACATCGAGCTGCACGCCCGGCTCACCCGCGGCTGGCTCAACGCGGACGCCGGGGCCGTCGACGAGGGCATCGCCGAGATGTACGCCGTCCGCGACCGGGCCGACGAGCTGGGCCTCATCGACATCATGGGCCGCGCCAGCATCAACCTCCCCTCCACCCTGGAGGCCATGGGCCGCTCCCTGGAAGCGGTGACCGCCGCCGACCACGGCATCGGGATCTGCCACGAGCACGGCGTCGCGGACATGGAGGCCTGGGTCCGCACCAACCAGGCGATGTCCCTGTTCGCGCTGGGGCGCTGGGACGAGGCGGTGGCCACCACCGACGCGGCCGCCCGCAAGTCGCTGTCCCGCAAGTCGCAGGGGCTCGTCGCCGCCCGCCGCACCGAAGTGGCCGTCGCGCGCGGCGACCTCGTCGAGGCCGAGCGCCAACTCGCGCTGACCCGCAGGTGTTTCGGCTCCAGCGACCCACAGCCGCAGCACTTCATCAACCCCGTACGGCACGCCATCCAGCTCGCCGTGCAGCAGGGCCGGCTGCCCGAGGCCCGCGCCGCCTTCCGGGCCCAGGCCGCCGAGGGCTTCCCCACCGGCACCCAGCGGTACGCCTTCCCGATGCTGCACGTCGTCGCCGCCGCGGAGGCCGACGCCCGGGGACTGCCCGCCACCGAGCCCGACCGGCCCGCCATCCTCGACCTGGTCCGCACCCACCTCAAGCGGCTGCCGGCCCTCGTCCCGGTGTGGGCCGCCCATGTGCTGCTGATCGACGCGGAGCTGGCCAGGGCGGAGGGGACCGACACCCCCGACCACTGGGCCGGCGCCGCGCGGGCCTTCGCCCCGCTGCACCGCCCGTACGAACTGGCGCAGATCCGCCACCGCTGGGCGGAGGCGCTGCTCGTCGCCTCCGGTGACCGGGCCACCGCCACCGGCCTGCTGCGCGAGGCCCATGACACCGCCGTGGGCCTCCGCGCCCGCCCGCTCACCGAGACCATCGAGCTGCTGGCCGGCCGCGCCCGCATCACCCTCACCGCCACGGGGGACGCGCCGGCCGAGGAGATACCGGCGGCGGTCGTCGTCCCGGACGAGACCGGCGCCCCCGGGCCGCCCCCGGTCCGGGACCCCTCCGAGGAGCAGCTGCGGGCCGCGGCCGCCGCCGTGGAGTCCTTCGGCCTGACCCCGCGCGAGCAGGACGTGCACCGGCTGGTCGCGGCGGGCCTCACCAACCGCAGGATCGCCGAGGAGCTGTACATCTCGCCCAAGACCGCCAGCGTCCACGTCTCCAACATCCTCGCCAAGCTGGGCGTGACCGGCCGGGGCGAGGCGGCGGCCCTGGCCCACCGGCTGCGCCTGTACCGCGTGCCGGAGAATCCGTGAGCCGGCCGCCGCCGGGCCCTACTCCACCTCGATCAGCAGGATCCTGTCGTCGCCGGCCTTCGGGGTGCCGCGGGTGTCGGTCTCGCTGGTGACCAGCCAGAGCTTGTCGCCGCCCGCCGCCAGCACGGTCCGCAGCCGGCCGTACTCGCCCTCCAGGAACGCCTGCGGGTCCGCCAGGGGCTCCTTGTCCGCCCCGTCCTCACGGGACAGCGGAATCCGCCACAGCCGCTCGCCGCGCAGCCCGGCCATCCAGATCGAGCCCTTGGCGTAGGCGATCCCGCTCGGCGACGCCTCGGAGGTCTTCCACTGCGCCACGGGGTCGCGGAACCCCTTCTCGTGCGCCGTGCCCTCGACGTCCGGCCAGCCGTAGTTGCCGCCCGGCTCGATCAGGTTCAGCTCGTCCCAGGTGTCCTGGCCGAACTCCGAGGCCCACAGCCGCTTCTCCGCGTCCCAGGCCAGCCCCTGCACATTGCGGTGCCCGTACGAATACACCACGGAGTCCGCCTCCGGGTTGCCGTGCAGCGGCTCGCCGTCGGGCGTCATCCGCAGGATCTTGCCGGCCAGGGACTCCTTGTCCTGGGCGCGCCCGTCGTCGCCGGTCTCGCCGGTGCCCGCGTACAGCATGTGGTCGGGGCCGAAGGCGATCCGGCCCCCGTTGTGGATGGTGCCCTTGGGGATGCCGCGCAGGATGGTGTCGGGGGCGCCGAGCTGCTGGCCGGGGGTGGAGCCGTTCTCGTCGTAGAGCATGCGGGCGATGCGGTTGTCCGACGCCGTGGTGAAGTACGCGTACACGAGGTGGTCCGTGCCGAAGTCCGGGGACACGGCGATGCCCAGCAGCCCGCCCTCGCCGGCCGGGGCCACCCCGGGGACGGTGCCGAGCAGCGTCTTCTTCCCGCTCTTCGCGTCGATCCGGGTGATCGTCCCCTCGTCGCGGGAACCGACCAGGAGGTCACCGCCGGGCAGCGCCGCGAGGCCCCACGGCGACTTCAGCCCCTTGGTGAGCGTCGACACCACCGTCACCGAGCCCTTGGCGGGCGGCTGATCGGCCGGGGGCCGCGAGGCGGACGGCGACGGCGAGGCGGACTTCCCGGGCGGGGCCGAGGGCGAGCCGGCCGGTGAACCGGTGCCCCGGCCCGCCGGACTCTCCGCGTCGTCCTGCGAGGTGCACCCCGCGGCGAGCAGCAGGGCACCGGCCGCCAGCACGGCCACCGCGCCCCGCCGCGCCCCGCGGCCACCCCCGCCGGGCCCCGTACGACGCCCCACCGGGTCCTGCACTGATCCGAACACCGCACCGATCCCTTCGACGGCCGCTTGTCTATGTGTTCTTACACCGCGGCAGCCCTCGGGGTTACCGACCCGGGCACTTTCCGGCCCGGGTTGTCGGGGCTTCCCCCGCCGGCTCAGTCCCAGGAATCGCGCGCCGCCGGGAGCCGGTCGATCTCCGCCAGGTCCCGGTCGGTCAGCGCGAGGCCGGCCGCGCCCGCGTTCTCGACGGCCCACTGCTCCCGCTTGGTGCCCGGTACCGGAACGACCTGGTGCCCCTGGCGCAGGACCCAGGCCAGGGCCACCTGCGCGGGCGTCGCCCCGTGCCGCTCGGCCGTCCGGCGCAGCCCCGCCACCACGGGCTGGTTCGCCGCCATCATCTCCGCCGTGAAGCGGGGATGCCTGGCCCGCAGATCCTCCGGCTCGAAACCCTGCCCGGGCGTCAGCGTCCCCGTCAGGAAGCCGTTGCCCAGCGGCATCGCGGCCAGGAAGCCCACGCCCCGGGCGGCACACCACGGCAGCAGCGACTCCAGCGCCTGCGGCGACCACACCGACAGCTCCGCCTGCACCGCGCTGACCGGGAAGACCTGCTGAACCCGCTCCAGCTGCCGGATCGTTCCGTCATACGTCCGCGCACCCGGCCGCCGCGCGGCCCGCGCCCCGACCGCGCACAGCCCCAGCGCCCGGACCTTGCCCGCGGCCACCAGCTCCGCCATCGCGCCCCAGGTCTCCTCGACGGGCACCTCGGGATCGGCCCGGTGTAGCTGGTACAGGTCGATCACATCGGTCTGGAGCCGCCTGAGCGAGGCGTCGCAGGCCCGTCGCACATAGCCGGGCCTGCCATTGGCCACGAGGTGCTGATCGCCCACGAGCAGACCGCACTTGGTGGAGACGAACGCCTCCGCCCGGCGCCCCTTCAGTGCCCGCCCCACCAGCAGTTCATTGGTGAACGGGCCGTACATGTCAGCGGTGTCGAGCAGATCGACGCCCGCGTCGAGCGCCGCGTGCACCGCGCGCAGCGCACGGTCGCCCCGCTGCTGCGAGGCGCTGTACGCCCAGCTCATCGGCATGCAGCCGAGACCGACCGCACCCACGGCGAGCGCCGCCGCACCCAGACTCCTGCGCTCCAACTCCCCGAACCTCCCTCGGCCGTGTCGTAAAGTCCCGCCCGGCCCGCGGGCGTGCGACGGGACCTCACGGACACGACCTCGCACCACCCCCCAAAGCTAACCTCTGCCTCCCGCCCGGCTTCGCATAGCCTCCTGACCATGACTTCCACCACGCACTCCGCCCCCGGGCCCGACGTCTGGATGCCCTTCGCCGCCGACGAGATCGAGGGGCTTCCCGAGGGCCTCACCTACCACTTCTGGGACGGCGGGCAGGACTACCCGGCCGACCCCGCCGACTGCGCCTACTACGTCGTCCCCTACATGAAGGGCCTGGACGTCGCGGTCCGGCCGCTCGGCGCGATGAGCGGGGTCCGGGTCGTGCAGACGCTGTCGGCGGGCATCGACCACGTCGAGCCCGGTCTCGCCGGACTGCCCGCGGGCGTACGGCTGTGCAACGCCAAGGGCGTCCACGAGGCGTCCACCGCCGAGCTGACCCTCGCGCTGGTCCTCGCCTCGCTGCGCGGCATCCCCGGCTTCGTGCACGGCCAGGACAAGGAGGAGTGGCGGTCCGGCTTCTACCCGTCGCTCGCCGACAAGTCCGTGCTGATCGTGGGGTACGGATCGATCGGCTCGGCCATCGAGGACCGGCTCGCGCCGTTCGAGTGCGCGCGGGTCGCGCGCGTCGCGCGCTCCGCGCGGACAACCGCACGCGGACCCGTACACACGCTCGACGACCTGCCCGCGCTGCTGCCCGAGGCCGACGTCGTCATCCTCTCCACCCCGCTGAACCCCTCCACACAGGGGCTGGTGGGCCCGGGGTTCCTCGCCGCGATGCGGGACGGGGCGCTGCTGGTCAACGTCGCCCGGGGCCCGGTCGTCAACACCGAGGCCCTGCTGTCCGAACTGGAATCCGGCCGGCTGCGCGCCGCTCTCGACGTCACCGACCCGGAACCGCTGCCGTCGGGCCACCCCCTCTGGCATGCTCCCCACGTCCTGATCACTCCGCATGTCGGCGGCAGCACCTCCGCGTTCCTGCCGCGCGCCAAGCGGCTGATCGCCGGACAGCTCACGCGGTTCGCCGCGGGCGAGCCGCTGGACAACGTCGTACGCACCACCGGCTGAGCACGCACCGAGCACGTCCGGTTCCGTTCCGTGTCCACAACACCGCAGGTCGTCACGGAGAGTAGAGGAACTATGTCCCTGAGTGACGAGTCTGGTGTATCGTCCCGAAAGGGGGGCTGCGCCGTGGCAGGGACGGCGCCGGGGAGCCAGCCACACGCGAGGGGGGCGACGGGCGATGGACGGCCGATGGGCGAACGATCCGACACCGCGGGGCCGGCGACCGGTCAGGGGGCCGGTGTACCGGCGCCGCAGCCGGCCGGGCACCTCGGGGGCACCGAGGTGAGCGCCCCGGCGGGCACCCGCGGAGCGCTCATCGCCGGGCAGCCCGGGGTGGGCCGCGCGTCCGCGCTGCTCGCGCAGCTCGTCCTCGGCCTCGTCTGCGGGGGATACGCGGTGGGTGCGGCCACCGGCTGGGGCTCGGTCCGGGTCGCCCTGTTCATGGGCGACTTCGGCCTCAGTGCCGCCGCGCTGGCCGCCGCCGTCTCCTGCTTCCTGTTCGCCCGCGCCGCGGACAACAGACTCCGGCCCGCCTGGCTGCTTTTCTCGCTCTCCTCGCTGATGGCGTCGGGCGGCAACGCCGTATGGGGCTGGTACGAGTTCGTGCGCGGGGTGCCGGTGCCGAGCCCCTCCCTCGCCGACCTCTTCTACCTCTGCTTCGCGCCGCCCGCCATCGTCGGCCTCCTCGTCCTCGCCAAGCGGCCCGTCACCCGGGCCGGATGGGTCTGCCTGGCCCTCGACTCCTGGCTGATCGGCGGCTCGCTCCTGACCCTCTCCTGGAGCCTCGCTCTCGCCCACACCGCGCACGTCGCGGACGTGGAGGGCGACAGCGTGGCCCGCGCCGCCCTCTCGCTGGCCTATCCACTGCTGGACATCGTGCTGGTCTCCATGGTGCTCGCCCTGCACTTCCGGCGCTCCAGCGTCAACCGCGCCGCGGTCAACACCGCCATCGCCGCGCTCGCCCTGACCGTCCTGTGCGACGCCCTGTTCACCTCGCCGCTGCTGCGCCAGACCTACCACTCGGGGCAGTTGCTCGACGCCGGCTGGTTCGCCGGCTCGCTGCTCCTCGCGTACGCCCCCTGGGGCGCCGCCCGCGAGGCGGACAACGCTGTCCAGGACCCGGCGGCCACCGGGGCGCGCACCACCAGCCGCCCCATCGCCGGCTCGCTGGCCGCGCTGACCCCGTATCTCGCCGCCGCCGTCTGCACGCTGGGCATCCTGTACAACGTCATCGAGGGCCGCCGCGTCGACCGCGTCGTCGTCTTCACCGGGTGCACGGTGGTGCTCGCGCTCGTCGTCCGCCAGGGCATCATGCTCGTCGACAACATCGCCCTCACCCAGGAACTGGCCCAGAAGGAGAACCACTTCCGCTCCCTGGTCCAGGGCTCCAGCGACGTCATCATGATCGCCGCCCCCAGCGGCGTCCTGCGCTACGTCAGCCCCGCGGCCGTCGGCGTCTACGGGCGGGACCCGGACGAGCTGGTCGGCGCCGAGCTCTCCTCGATCATCCACCCCGACGATCTGGGCCGGGTGGTCCACGAGGTGCGCCGCTTCCTCGCCGCCCCGCCCGCCGACGAGCCCACCACCCGCATCGAGTGCCGCTTCCGCTCCGGCTCCGGCGACTGGCTGAACGTCGAGTCCACCGTCAACCGCCACCAGGGCGGCCTGATCCTCAACAGCCGGGACGTCACCGAACGGGTCCGCCTCCAGGCCCAGTTGCAGCACAACGCCGAGCACGACCCGCTCACCGACCTGCCCAACCGCGCGCTGTTCACCACCCGGGTCCGCCAGGCGCTGGGCGGGCGCCGGGCCGGGGACGCGGGCACCGCCGTGCTCTTCATCGACCTGGACGGCTTCAAGGCGGCCAACGACCGGCTCGGCCACCAGGCGGGCGACGAACTGCTCATCCAGGCCGCCCGCCGCCTCCAGGACGCCGTCCGGGCCGGGGACACCGCCGCCCGCCTCGGCGGCGACGAGTTCGCCGCCCTCATCGTCGGCGACGCGGGCCGCGAGCAGGACGCCCGCGAGTGCCAGGTCCACGAGATCGCCGACCGGCTGCGCCTCACGCTCTCCGAGCCCTACCGCATCGGGGCCGGCGAGGTCCGGGTCACCGCCTCCATCGGCGTCGCCTTCGCCGAGCCCGGCATCACCCCCAACGACCTCATGCGCAACGCGGACCTCGCCATGTACCGCGCCAAGGCCGGCGGCAAGAACCGCGTCGAGCTGTACGCCCCGCAGATGCAGGCCGATGTCGTGCGCCGCTCCGAGCTGGCGACCCGGCTGCGCAGCGCCCTGCGGGACGGCGAGTTCGCGCTCCTGCACCAGCCCGTGGTGCACCTGGCCAGCGGCACGGTCGCGGCCGTCGCCGCCCAGGCCCGCTGGCGCTCGGCCCAGGGCATCCTGTTCACCCCCGCCGAGTTCCTCCGGATCTCCGAGGACGGCGACCGCACCGCGGAGCTCGGCCGCTGGCTCCTCGAAGAGGCCGTCGAGCAGGCCGCCGACCGGGCCAGGGCCGGCCACCAGGTCTCCGTGGCCGTCCGCCTCCCGGCCCGCCGGCTGCTCGACCGGGCCCTGCCGGCCGGCTCCGTCGAGGCGCTGCTCACGCGGTACGGGCTGCCTTCCGGGGCGCTCATGATCGAGGTCGCGGACAGCGACCCACGGGTCTCCTTCGAGGACCTGGAACAGCGCCTCGCCGCCCTGCGCCGCCTCGGCGTGCGCATCGCGCTCGACGGCTTCGGCAGCGGCTACGCGGCGATCAACGCCCTGCGCCGGCTCCCCATCGACGTGCTCAAGCTGGACCGCGGCCTGGTCGAGGGCGTGGTCGAGTCCGCCCGGCTGCACAAGATCACCAGCGGTCTGCTGCGGATCGCCTGCGACCTCGGCATGCAGTCCGTCGCCGACGGCGTGGACGTCCCCGAGCAGGTTCTCGCGCTGCGCGCCATGGGCTGTACGCATGGCCAGGGCATGGCCTTCTCCGGGCCGCTAGACGAATACCGGCTGCGCCGCGCCCTGGTCCGCGGTACGTTCCCGGTCCCGGGCACGGTGCCCGCGCAGCCGGTCCTGACGGGCGGCTGGGTCCCCTCCCTCACCGGCTCACATGGTGAGACACCCGTCCCACCCGCTTGACACTCCGCGTGCGTCGGAGAGAGGGTCAATGCCATGCGCACCCGAATTCTCGTACTTGGAAAGCGCGTCGGCTGAAGCAGAGTCCCTCCATGACACTCTGCAGACCGCACCGGCGCGCTCCCCTCGCTTGCCTCACGGCACGAGGGGTTTTTTGTTGCACCGAACCTCGCAAAACGTCGTA
This sequence comes from Streptomyces sp. Mut1, assembly GCF_030719295.1. Taxonomy (NCBI): domain Bacteria; kingdom Bacillati; phylum Actinomycetota; class Actinomycetes; order Kitasatosporales; family Streptomycetaceae; genus Streptomyces; species Streptomyces castrisilvae. The sequence goes on from NZ_CP120997.1 coordinate 5,656,797, forward strand.
AAACACTCGCAGAAACCTCAGCTTCGAGAAGAGAATGCCGATGACCGAGCAGGCCACCGGGGCCCACCATCCCCAGCCGCGGGCCCGTAACGGCGGATCGCCCGCCGCCTCCGTTGAGCACCTCACGGGCGCGCAGTCCCTCATTCGTTCTCTTGAGGAAGTCGGGGCCGACACGGTATTCGGCCTCCCCGGCGGCTGCATCCTCCCGGCGTACGACCCGCTGATGGACTCCACCCGGGTCCGCCACATCCTGGTCCGCCACGAGCAGGGCGCGGGCCACGCGGCCACCGGCTACGCGCAGGCCACCGGCAAGGTCGGCGTCTGCATGGTCACCTCGGGTCCCGGCGCCACCAACCTCGTCACCCCGATCGCCGACGCCGCCATGGACTCCGTGCCCATGGTCGCGATCACCGGCCAGGTGGCCTCCGGCGCCATCGGCACGGACGCCTTCCAGGAAGCCGACATCTGCGGCATCACCATGCCGATCACGAAGCACAACTTCCTGGTCACCCGCGCCGAGGACATCGCGCACACGATCGCCGAGGCCTTCCACATCGCCTCCACCGGCCGTCCGGGGCCCGTCCTCGTCGACATCGCCAAGGACGCGCTCCAGTCGAAGACCGCCTTCAGCTGGCCGCCGGTCATGGACCTGCCCGGCTACCGCCCGGTCACCAAGCCGCACGCCAAGCAGATCCGCGAGGCCGCCCGGCTCATCACCCAGGCCAGGCGCCCGGTGCTGTACGTCGGCGGCGGCGTGATGAAGGCCGGCGCCACCGCCGAGCTGAAGGTCCTGGCCGAGCTGACCGGGGCGCCCGTCACCACCACCCTGATGGCGCTCGGCTCCTTCCCCGACAGCCACCCGCTGCACGTGGGAATGCCCGGCATGCACGGTTCGGTCACCGCTGTCACCGCGCTCCAGAAGGCCGACCTGATCGTCGCGCTCGGCGCCCGGTTCGACGACCGCGTCACCGGCAAGCTGGACAGCTTCGCCCCGTACGCCAAGATCGTCCACGCGGACATCGACCCGGCGGAGATCGGCAAGAACCGCGCGGCCGACGTCCCGATCGTCGGTGACGCCCGCGAGGTCATCGCCGACCTCGTCCAGGCAGTCCAGGCGGAGCACACCGAGGGCAACGCCGGCGACTACACCGCCTGGTGGAAGGACCTCAACCGCTGGCGCGAGACCTACCCGCTCGGCTACGACCTCCCCGAGGACGGCAGCCTCTCCCCGCAGCAGGTCATCCAGCGCATCGGCGAACTCGCCCCGCCGGACACGATCTTCGCCGCGGGCGTCGGCCAGCACCAGATGTGGGCCTCGCACTTCATCCAGTACGAGCGGCCCTCCACCTGGCTGAACTCCGGCGGCGCCGGGACGATGGGCTACGCGGTCCCCGCCGCGATGGGCGCCAAGGCCGGCATGCCCGACCGCACGGTCTGGGCGATCGACGGCGACGGCTGCTTCCAGATGACCAATCAGGAGCTCACCACCTGCGCCCTGAACAACATCCCGGTCAAGGTCGCCGTCATCAACAACGGCGCGCTCGGGATGGTCCGCCAGTGGCAGACCCTCTTCTACAACCAGCGGTACTCCAACACCGTGCTGCACTCCGGCGCCGACACGGACGGCAACGCGGCGAAGGGCACCCGGGTGCCCGACTTCGTCAAGCTCTCCGAGGCCATGGGCTGCTACGCGATCCGCTGCGAGGACCCGGCCGATCTGGACAAGGTCATCGCCGAGGCCAACGCGATCAACGACCGCCCGGTCGTCATCGACTTCATCGTCCACGAGGACGCCATGGTGTGGCCGATGGTCGCCGCCGGCACCTCCAACGACGAGGTCATGGCCGCCCGCGGTGTCCGCCCCGACTTCGGTGACAACGAAGACGACTGAGAGACAGAGAGAGAACGACTCCCATGTCCACCAAGCACACGCTCTCCGTCCTGGTCGAGAACAAGCCCGGCGTCCTGGCCCGGATCACCGCCCTGTTCTCCCGCCGCGGCTTCAACATCGACTCGCTCGCGGTCGGAACCACCGAACACCCCGACATCTCCCGCATCACCATCGTCGTGAATGTCGAGGACCTGCCCCTGGAGCAGGTGACCAAGCAGCTCAACAAGCTGGTCAACGTCCTGAAGATCGTCGAACTCGAGCCGTCCGCTGCGATCCAGCGTGAGCTCGTCCTGGTGAAGGTCCGCGCCGACAACGAGACCCGCTCCCAGATCGTCGAGATCGTCCAGCTGTTCCGCGCCAAGACCGTCGACGTCTCGCCCGAGGCCGTCACGATCGAGGCGACCGGCGGCGCCGACAAGCTGGAGGCGATGCTCAAGATGCTGGAGCAGTACGGCATCAAGGAGCTCGTCCAGTCCGGCACCATCGCCATAGGCCGTGGCGCGCGCTCGATCACCGACCGGTCCCTGCGCGCCCTGGACCGCTCGGCGTAACCATCAGGGGCCCCGCCGCGCCGCTCGTATGGCGAGACCCGAAAACGTATCTGACGCACCCCGCCGTACGGTGGGACGCAACACCTGCACACCAAGGAGAAGACCCAGTGGCCGAGCTGTTCTACGACGACGATGCCGACCTGTCCATCATCCAGGGCCGCAAGGTCGCGGTCATCGGCTACGGCAGCCAGGGCCACGCCCACGCGCTGTCGCTGCGTGACTCGGGTGTCGACGTCCGTGTCGGTCTGCACGAGGGCTCCAAGTCCAAGGCCAAGGCCGAGGAGCAGGGCCTGCGCGTGGTGACCCCGTCCGAGGCCGCCGCCGAGGCCGACGTCATCATGATCCTCGTCCCGGACCCGATCCAGGCCCAGGTCTACGAGGAGTCCATCAAGGACAACCTCAAGGACGGCGACGCGCTGTTCTTCGGTCACGGCCTGAACATCCGCTTCGACTTCATCAAGCCGCCGGCGGGTGTCGACGTCTGCATGGTCGCCCCCAAGGGGCCGGGCCACCTGGTCCGCCGTCAGTACGAGGAGGGCCGCGGCGTCCCGTGCATCGTGGCCGTCGAGCAGGATGCCTCGGGCAACGGCCTGGCGCTCGCCCTGTCGTACGCCAAGGGCATCGGCGGCACCCGTGCCGGCGTCATCAAGACGACCTTCACCGAGGAGACCGAGACCGACCTCTTCGGCGAGCAGGCAGTTCTCTGCGGTGGCACCGCCGCCCTGGTCAAGGCCGGTTTCGAGACCCTGACCGAGGCCGGTTACCAGCCGGAGATCGCCTACTTCGAGTGCCTGCACGAGCTGAAGCTCATCGTCGACCTCATGTACGAGGGCGGCCTGGAGAAGATGCGCTGGTCCATCTCGGAGACCGCCGAGTGGGGCGACTACATCACCGGCCCCCGCATCATCACGGACGCCACCAAGGCCGAGATGAAGAAGGTTCTGGCCGAGATCCAGGACGGCACCTTCGCCAAGAACTGGATGGCCGAGTACCACAACGGCCTGCCCAAGTACAACGAGTACAAGAAGGCCGACAGCGACCACCTGCTGGAGACCACCGGCCGCGAGCTGCGCAAGCTCATGAGCTGGGTCAACGACGAGGACGCGTAGCACCGCCGCCCCGGGGGCGGGCCACGGCCCGCCCCCGGGGTCACTCCACCGCTGGAAGAGGCGGCGTCGTACGGGTGTACAAGTCGACCGGCCTCATGTGGGTGATCCTTCCAACGGGGCGCGGAATGCGTCCTCGCGCATGACTACACTTCTCCCCATACACGCGTCAGGCCCACAGTGTCGTGCGTCTTCCACGCGGCAAGCCCCTCCACGCCTGCGGCCGTCGGGACGGCCGTCCGCCATGGATCTGTGAGGACTCACGTGAGCTCGAAACCTGTCGTACTCATCGCTGAAGAGCTGTCGCCCGCCACGGTGGACGCCCTGGGCCCGGACTTCGAGATCCGGCACTGCAACGGCGCGGACCGCGCCGAGCTCCTCCCCGCGATCGCCGATGTCGACGCCATCCTGGTGCGCTCCGCCACCAAGGTCGACGCCGAGGCCATCGCCGCCGCGAAGAAGCTGAGGGTCGTCGCCCGCGCGGGCGTCGGCCTGGACAACGTCGACGTCTCCGCGGCCACCAAGGCCGGGGTGATGGTCGTGAACGCGCCGACCTCCAACATCGTCACCGCCGCCGAACTGGCCTGCGGTCTGCTCGTGGCCACCGCGCGCCACATCCCGCAGGCCAACACCGCGCTGAAGAACGGCGAGTGGAAGCGCTCGAAGTACACCGGCGTCGAGCTGAGCGAGAAGACCCTCGGTGTCGTCGGCCTCGGCCGCATCGGCGTCCTGGTCGCCCAGCGCATGTCGGCCTTCGGCATGAAGATCGTCGCCTACGACCCCTACGTGCAGCCCGCGCGCGCCGCGCAGATGGGCGTCAAGCTCCTCTCGCTGGACGAGCTCCTCGAGGTCGCCGACTTCATCACCGTGCACCTGCCCAAGACGCCGGAGACGCTCGGTCTGATCGGCGACGAGGCCCTGCACAAGGTGAAGCCCACCGTGCGCATCGTCAACGCCGCGCGCGGCGGCATCGTGGACGAGGAGGCGCTGGCCTCCGCGCTCAAGGAGGGCCGCGTCGCCGGCGCCGGCCTCGACGTGTACGCGAAGGAGCCCTGCACGGACTCCCCGCTGTTCCAGTTCGACCAGGTCGTCTGCACCCCGCACCTCGGCGCCTCCACCGACGAGGCCCAGGAGAAGGCGGGCATCGCGGTCGCCAAGTCCGTGCGCCTCGCGCTCGCCGGTGAGCTCGTGCCGGACGCGGTCAACGTCCAGGGCGGCATCATCGCCGAGGACGTGCGCCCCGGCCTGCCGCTCGCCGAGAAGCTCGGCCGGATCTTCACGGCGCTGGCCGGTGAGGTCGCCGCCCGCCTCGACGTCGAGGTCTACGGCGAGATCACCCAGCACGACGTCAAGGTGCTCGAACTCTCCGCGCTCAAGGGCGTCTTCGAGGACGTCGTGGACGAGACCGTCTCCTACGTCAACGCCCCGCTGTTCGCGCAGGAGCGCGGCGTCGAGGTCCGCCTCACGACCAGCTCCGAGTCGCCCGACCACCGCAACGTGGTCACCGTCCGCGGCACGCTGTCCGACGGCCAGGAGGTCGCGGTCTCCGGCACGCTGGCCGGCCCCAAGCACCTCCAGAAGATCGTCGCCATCGGTGAGCACGATGTGGACCTGGCGCTCGCCGACCACATGATCGTGCTGCGCTACGAGGACCGCCCCGGCGTCGTCGGCGCGGTCGGCAAGATCCTCGGCGAGGCCGGGCTGAACATCGCGGGCATGCAGGTCTCCCGCGCCGACGTGGGCGGCGAGGCGCTGGTCGTCCTCACCGTCGACGACGACGTCCCGCCGTCGGTGCTGACCGAGATCTCCTCGGAGATCGGCGCGGCCTCGGCCCGCTCGGTGAACCTGACCGACTGAGCCCAGGCCCTCCGGCCCCGGCAGTACCTTCCGTACCCGGCATTTAGACGCGTGTCTTACACAAACGTCTGCATGCCGGGTACGCTGCTGTCATGGGACATCGTGAGGATCTGCTCGAAGGCGCGAAGCGCTGCCTGCTGGAGAAGGGGTACGCGCGCACGACGGCGCGTGACATCGTGGCCGCCTCGGGGACGAACCTCGCCTCCATCGGTTACCACTACGGCTCCAAGGAGGCCCTGCTCAACCTCGCCTTCCTCAAGGTGACGGAGGAGTGGGGCGATGTGCTGACCAAGGAGGGCGAGGAGGCCGAGGCCGAGGAGGAGCGGGAGGTGCCGGCCGAGCCGCTCGACCAGTTCCGGGAGACCTGGGAGCGGGTCATCGGGAGCTACGAGCAGACCCGGGCCGTCTGGCAGCTCCAGATGGAGGTCATCTCCCGTATCGACTCCGACCCCGAGCTGAGGAAGTCCCTGGCCGGCCCGCAGCGCGAGGGCCGCGACGGGCTCGCCGAGAACATGCTCGGCATCGACCCCGAGGCCGAGCCGGAGAAGGCCCGCGTGGCCGGCCTCTTCTGCCAGGCGCTGCTCGCCGGCGTCATGGTCCAGTGGCTGATGGACACCGATTCCGCGCCCTCCGCGCAGGACCTCACCGACGGACTGAAGGCGGTCCTGGCGGGCCGCGAGCCCGTCCGCCAGGACCTGCGTTGAGTTCCCCGTCGTCGCCCTGAGGCAGGCGGGGAACTCAACGCAGGCCCTGGAACGGCGGGTCCGGGGCTCGGAGCCGGGCCGTCTTCAGGGCCATGTGCAGCAGCAGCCGGTCCTCGCCGTCGTTCAGGTCGAGGCCGGTGAGCTGCTGGACCCGGGAGAGGCGGTAGTACAGCGTCTGGCGGTGGATGCCCAGCTCGGCGGCGGTCCGCGAGGCCTGGCCGGCGCAGTCCAGGAACACCTCGGCGGTGCGGGCGAGGTCCCGGTGGGGCGGGGTGAGCAGCGGGCGCACCGCGTGGTCGGGCGGCGCGCCCCGGGCGAGCGTGGCCAGCGTCCGGTACGGGCCGATGGCCGGCCACTCGGCGACCGGGCCGTACCGGCTCTCCGCCGCCGCCGCGCGGGCCGCCGCCGACGCCTCGTGCCAGGCGTCGGCCAGCTCCGCGAGGCCCCGGCGCGGGACCGCGATCCCGGCGGTGGCGGCCGTCCCCGCCTCGGCGCGCAGCCGGCCGGCCGCGGTGAGCGCGGGGTCCAGGACGTCGGGGGAGCGCAGCCGGATCAGGGCGGCCAGCGCGGGCGGCCCGGACCCGCCCGGGGGCGGGGCGCCGGTCAGCGCCGCCGCCGAGGGGACCGTGCGCACCGCCGGCGTCTCGTCCGGCCACGGCGCCACGCACACCACGGTGTGCAGCCCCTCCGCGTCCGGGCCGAGCGCCTCGCCGAGCGCGGCCACCGCCATGTCCCGCTGCCAGCCGCGTCCGGCGGTGAGGGCCGCGCCGAACTCCCGGGACAGGCCGGTGCCCGCCCGCTCCTCGTCGAAGAGCAGCGCGCCGATCCGCGCCGCCACCTCCATGGCCGCGTCCAGCTGCCGGTCGGTCGGCCCGGGGTCCGCGTCCAGGAGCCATACGTAGCCGAGCACGACACCCCGATGGCGTACCGGCAGGCAGATGCGGTCCCGGTTGACGCCGGCCTCGGGGGCGGCGGGGATGCGGACGGGGCCGGTGGCGCGGGTGATGCCGAAGTTCTCGAACCAGGCGCGGACCGCCGGGGTGGAGCGGCGGGTCATGATCGACCGGGTGCGGACCGGGTCCATGGCCGTGGTGTCGTCGCTGTCGTGGGCCCCGAAGGCGACCAGGCCGAAGTCGCGGTTCTCCAGCGTCGCCGGGACGCCGAGCAGCGCGGAGATCTCGTCCACCAGCTCCTGGTAATCGCCCTTCACCCGGCCATTCTCGCACCCCTTCAGACATATGTCTGAGATCCAGGGCACGGATGCGTGACAGCTGTCGATGGCCGAGGATCGGAGCAATCCTTAGATTTCACGGTGGTTCTCCGTGCTGTACCGCTTATGTTCCCTACCGGGCTTATACGGCGGTGCGGCCTCGTTCGTACTTTCCGTGGAGGTGCCCCGTGCTGGGTCCCGTGATTCTCGCCGCGTCCCGCAGCGACAAGATGCGTCGGTTCGTCTCGGCCGCGCCCGGCACCAAGCAGGTCGTGGACCGCTTCATCGCCGGTGAGACGGTCGACCAGGTCGTCACGGTCATCGAGGACGCCGCGGGCAGGGGCCTGGAGCTCACCCTCGACGTGGTCGGCGAGGACATCACCACGCCCGAGCAGGCCGCTGCCGCGCGCGACGCCTATCTGGAGCTGATCGACCGGCTGAAGGACCTCGGTCTGGGCACCCGGGCGGAGATGTCCGTCAAGCTCTCCATGTTCGGCCAGGCCCTCCCGTCGCCCACCGCCACCCTCGACGGAGCCGCCTCCGGCCCCGCCGGCACACTCCTCGGCGGCCATGACCTGGCCCTCGCCAACGTGCGCCCGGTCGTCGAGGCCGCCGCCGCGATCGGCACCACGGTCACTCTGGACGCCGAGGACCACACCACCCTGGACTCGATGTTCGCCATCCACGAGGAGCTGCGGAAGGACCACCCGGAGACCGGGTGCGTCATCCAGGCGTACCTGTTCCGCACCGAGGAGGACGCCCGCCGTCTCGCCGCGGCCGGCAGCCGGGTGCGGATCGTGAAGGGCGCCTACAAGGAGCCCGCCTCCGTCGCGTACCAGGACAAGGCCGAGATCGACAAGGCGTACGTCCGTATCCTGCGGATCCTGATGGAGGGCGAGGGCTACCCGATGATCGGGTCCCACGACCCCCGTCTCATCGCCATCGCCCAGGAACTGGGCCGCAAGGCCGGGCGCAAGCCCGACGACTACGAGTTCCAGATGCTGTACGGAATCCGCACCGACGAGCAGACCCGGCTCGCCGCGGAGGGTCACCGGATGCGTGTCTACACCGCGTACGGCACCGACTGGTACGGCTACTTCATGCGCCGTCTCGCAGAGAAGCCGGCCAACCTGCTGTTCTTCGGCCGCTCCATCCTCACCAAGGGCTGAGCCCCTTCCATCCCTCTACCTGAAGGAGCAAAGGAACCATGGACGCTGTGACCCAGGTCCCCGTGCCGGTCAACGAGCCGGTCCACTCCTACGCCCCGGGCTCCCCGGAGCGTGCCCGGCTGGAGGCGAAGCTCAAGGAGCTCGCCGAGAATCCGGTCGACCTGCCGATGACCATCGGCGGCGAGAAGCGGATGGGCGGCGGCGAGCGCGTCGACGTCGTGCAGCCCCACAACCACAAGGCCGTCATCGGCACCTTCGCCGGCGCCACCGAGCAGGACGCCCAGGACGCGATCGACGCTGCCCTGGCCGCCGCCCCGGCCTGGCGCGCGATGTCCTTCGACGACCGCGCCGCCATCATCCTGCGCGCCGCCGAGCTGCTGTCCGGCCCCTGGCGCGAGACGCTGGCCGCCTCCACGATGCTCGGCCAGGGCAAGACCGCCCAGCAGGCCGAGATCGACTGTCCCTGCGAGCTGATCGACTTCTGGCGCTTCAACGTGCACTACGCGCGCCAGATCCTCGCCGAGCAGCCCCCGGCGAACTCCCAGGGCGTGTGGAACCGCATGGACCACCGCCCGCTGGAGGGCTTCGTCTACGCGATCACGCCGTTCAACTTCTCGGCCATCGCGGCCAACCTGCCGACCGCGCCCGCCCTCATGGGCAACGTCGTGGTGTGGAAGCCGTCCCCGACGCAGACGCACGCCGCCGTGCTGCTGATGCGGCTCCTGGAGGAGGCGGGCCTGCCCAAGGGCGTCATCAACCTGGTGACGGGCGACGGCATCGCCGTCTCCGAGGTGGCGCTCAACCACCGCGACCTGGCCGGTATCCACTTCACCGGCTCGACCCCCACCTTCCAGCACCTGTGGAAGACGGTCGGCAACAACATCGCCAACTACCGCACCTACCCGCGGCTCGTCGGCGAGACCGGCGGCAAGGACTTCGTCGTCGCCCACCCCTCGGCCGACCACGCGATCCTGAAGACCGCCCTGACCCGGGGCTCCTTCGAGTACCAGGGCCAGAAGTGCTCGGCCAGCTCGCGCGCCTACGTCCCGGCCTCCATCTGGAACTCCGGTTTCAAGGAGGCGTTCGCGGCCGAGGTCGACTCGATCACCATGGGCGACGTCACCGACCTGTCGCACTTCATGGGCGCCGTCATCGACGACCGCTCCTTCGCGAAGAACAAGGCCGCCATCGACCGCGCCGCCGCCGACCCGGCGTGCACGATCATCGCGGGCGGCACGTACGACGACTCGGTGGGCTATTTCGTCCGTCCGACCGTCATCGAGTGCAGCGACCCCGAGAACGAGGTCTTCACGACCGAGTACTTCGGCCCGATCCTCGCCGTGCACGTCTACGAGGACGAGAAGTACGACGCGATGCTGGAGCAGATGGAGTCGGTCTCCGACTACGCCCTGACCGGTGCCGTCATCGCGAACGACCGCGCCGCTGCCGCGTACACGATGGAGAAGCTGCGGTACGCCGCGGGCAACTTCTACATCAACGACAAGTCGACCGGTGCCGTCGTCGGCCAGCAGCCCTTCGGCGGCGGCCGCGCCTCCGGTACGAACGACAAGGCGGGCGCGCCGCAGAACCTCCAGCGCTGGACCCTCACCCGGGCCATCAAGGAGACCCTGGTCCCGCCGACCGAGTACACCTACCCCCACCAGGGCTGACACCCCCCCCGGGGCGCCCCACCCCGGCGCCCCGCCCCGAGTCCCGCCCCCCGTCCGGTTCCCCTGCCGGACGGGGGGCGGTTTCCATGGGCGCCCCCCGTCCCAGCCGTGCACGATCAGCCCCAGCCGCGCACGATCAGCCCCAGCCCGGCCGCGAACCCGCCGCCCAGCAGCACCAGGTAGCGGCCGTACAGCCGGCGGTGGCGGCGCAGCAGCAGGCCGAACGCGGCGAAGGCGAGGCCCACCGTCAGGGTCCGGGCGCCCCGCGCCGCCGCCGAAGCGGCCAGCCAGTCCTTCGCGGGCACCGGGGTCCGGCCCGCTTCGGCGCCGTACACCTTGAAGGGGATGCCGTTCCACGGCTGGTGGCGTACCGCCGCCGCGCCCTCCAGGGCCAGTTCCTGGCGGACCTGCGCCCGCATCCGGTCCGTGGTCAGCGGGGCCGGCAGGTGCACGCCCGCCGCCGCCAGGTGCAGGGCGAGCAGCCCGCCCGCGAGGCTGCCGGCCAGGGCGCCCAGCGACATCCTCAGGGCCGCGCGGGGCACCGCCACGCACACCACGCCCAGCAGCAGTTCCGGCATCAGCGGCCAGCTCAGCGCCTCCGCGAACGCCCAGCAGAACGCCAGCGGCAGCCCCAGCCGCGAGGTGACGACGGCGGCCACCCGCCTGCGCGCCGCGGAGTCCCCGAGCGGTTCGGCGGCCGTGCGGTCGTGCAGCTCGCGCACCGCGTCGCGGGCGGCCTCGGGGGAGACCCCGGACGGCAGCGGCTCGCCGATCGTGACCCGGACCAGGGACGAGCGCAGCCGGCCGTGCTTGGGCAGCAGCCGGTCCGTGCCCGCGATGCCCACCGGCACCACCGGGACCCCCGCCTCGTCGGCGAGGACCAGCGCGCCCCGGTGGAAGGAGCCCAGGGCGCCGTCCTTCGCCCGGGTTCCCTCGGGGAACAGCACGACCGCCCGGCCCTCCCGCAGCTCGCCGGTCATCGAGAGCAGGTCCGCCATGCCGCCGCCCGCCCGCCGCACCGGGAAGCCGGCCGCCAGCCTGCGGCAGATCCGCCGCCGCCAGGGGGAGGCGAACCAGTAGTCGGCTGCCGCGCCGATCGCCGGGCCGTGCCGGGCGTCGAGCGCGGCGAGGAGGGCCGCGGTGTCCGCGTGCGAGGTGTGGTTGGCGACGACCACGCAGCCGCCGCGCGGCAGCCGGCCGCGCCGCTCGACCCCGCCCGTGAGGCTGAGCACGCCCCACCACAGTCCGCGCCGCAGCGCGGAGGCGACGCGGGAGCGGACCGGGAGGACCCGGTGGACGGGGGTGCGCGGCAGGGTCGTCATCACGTCATCACCATCGCCAGGAGGAGGGCCACCAGCAGGGAGTCGATCCGGTCGAGCAGCCCGCCGAAGCCCGGCAGCCAGCTGCCCGCGTCCTTCACCCCGGACTCGCGCTTGACCATCGACTCGACCAGGTCACCCAGGACACAGCCACCGGTCACGGCAGCCCACAGGGGGAGGCCGAACTCGCCGAGCACCAGCAGGAGCAGGGCCGTCGCGAGTCCCGCGCCCAGCACACCGGCCCAGGTCTTGTTGGGGGAGAGCGGCGACAGGGGGCGGGACAGCGGTCCGCGCCGCCCCAGCGCCGTACCGCCGCACCAGGCGCCGACATCGCCGAGCGCCACCGCCAGGCCCACCGCGACCGCCGTCTCGCCGAGCGTCACCAGGCCGGTCAGCGCGACCGGTATCCACAGCAGGCCGAACACGGTCCGGGCGGTCCGGGTGAAGCCCGACCGGTCGTCGCCGCCCAGCACGGACGGCAGCGCCGCCGCGATCAGGAGCACGGCCGCCGCACGCGGGTCCAGCAGGTGCGGGGCGAGCCACGCCAGGGCCGGCAGGGCCACCGAGGCCGTCACCAGCACGGCCAGGTCGCCCCGGCGCAGCCCCGCCATCCGGGCGTACTCGCCGGCCGCGACCACGCCGAGCCCGGCGGCCAGCGCGTACGTCCCGCCGCCGCCCAGGAAGAACGCCCCCAGGAAGACCGGGGCGACCAGCGCCCAGGTCCGCCAGCGCCTGCGCAGTTCGGCGCGCGTCCGCAACCGTGCGGGGAGGACCGCGACGGCGACCCCGCCCGCGCCCAGCACACCCGCGACCAGCGGCACCGCGCGGGCGGCCGCCTCCTCGGCGATCAGTACGGCGCTCATGCCAACTCCCGCCAGAGACCGGCCAGCCGGAGCGCCGCGGTGAGCAGCGAGCCGGCGGCGATCACGATCAGCACCGGGACGGCCCAGCCGCTCGCGGCGGCGACCACCACCAGCAGGCAGCGCTCGGTCTTGCCCACCGGGCCGCCGTTGCGCCGGGGCGCCCCGGCGGCGGCCCCGGCCAGCGAGACCCAGGACGGCAGCGTGGCGGCGAGGGCCGCCACGGCCACCGGCCCGAGTGGGGCGAGCGCCAGAAAACCTGCCAGCACCACCAGGTCCGCGACCCGGTCGCCCAGCTCGTTGAGGACCGCGCCGCGCCGGGTCGTACGGCCCGTGTCGCGGGCCAGCGCCCCGTCCAGGTTGGCGAAGGCGAGCCGCGCCGCGAGGAGGACCGCGACCGGCAGGGCGGCCGGGCCCGCGGGGAGCAGGGCCAGGGCGGCGGCGGCACCGGCCGCGGCGGCCACACCGGCGGCGGTGAGGGTGTCGGGCGACACCTCACGGCGGGCCAGCGAGGCGCGGACACCGGAGAGCCGGTCCGCGTACCAGGGCTTGAGAGCGTAGAGGCCGTTCATGGCCGCAACTCTCGTGCGACGCACGTTCTTTCGACACGGGTCGGGTACTCAAGTACGGCTGAGTACCCGGGCCGGGGGCTACCGCCCGGCCGTGCGGATCAGCATCTTGCCGGTGTTCTCGCCGCGCAGCATGCCCAGGAAGCCGTCCACGGTCCGCTCGAACCCGTCCACGACCGTGACGTCCGGCGCGATCCGGCCGGTGCGCAGCCGAGGCACGAGCAGGTCCTCCAACTCGCCCTGCGCGTCCCGGTGGTTGCGGACCAGGACGCCTTCGAGACGCAGGCTCTTGCCCACCACGTCGAACAGGTTGCGCGGGGCCGGCGGCGGCCGGTGGGCCGCGTGGTACTGGGCGATGGCGCCGACCCAGGCGATCCGGCCGAACTCGCGCATCGCCGCGATCGTGCCCTCCAGATGGTCCCCGCCGACGTTGTCCACGGCGGCGTCGATCCCGTCCGGCGCGGCCTTCGCCAGCAGCTCGCCGACCGGCCCGTCGTGGTAGTCGAACGCGGCGTCGAAGCCGAGCTCCGAGGTGAGCCGGGCGGTCTTCGCCGCCGAGCCCGCGCTGCCGACGATCCGGCCCGCGCCGAGCAGCCGGGCGATCCGGCCGACCGCCGTGCCCACCCCGCCCGCGGCGGCGGAGACGAACAGGTCCTGCCCCGGCCGCAGTTCCAGGACACGGGTCAGGGCCACATAGGCGGTGAGCCCCGTGCCGCCGAGGATCGAGAGGTGGGCGGTCAGCGGCACCCCCTCGTACGACGGGAGCAGGCGGGTGCCGTCGGTGCCGGCCGTGACCAGGGCGTGGGTGCGCCAGCCCCGCCGGTGGAGGACGAGGTCGCCCTCCGCGAGGCCCGGGTCCCGGGAGGCGGTGACCCGGCCCACCGCGCGCCCCTCCAGCGGTGCGTTCAGCTCCCAGCCCTCGTCCATCTCCTCGCGGTGGTACGGGTCCACGGAGAGGTAGAGGTTCTCCACCAGGGCCTGCCCGGGGGCGGGGGCGGGCAGCGGGGACTCGGTGAGGGCGAAGAGGTCCGGGGTGGGGAAGCCGGTGGGGCGGGCGGTCAGGTGGAAGGCGCGGGCGATGCGTGTCGTCGTCATGGCAGTGACCGTAGGAAGGAACTTTCCGGCCCGGCAGCGGGTTGCGTCGATGGAAAGGCCGTTTCCATGAACAGCTTTCATGGATCGGTGATCGAATGGATCGAGGGGACCCGCGCGATGGCCGACCTGACCCCGCACGAGCTGCGCATCCTGCTCGCCGTCGAGAGCGCGGGCAGCTTCTCCGGCGCCGCCGTGGCTCTGGACATGACGCAGTCGGCCGTCTCCCACGCGATCCGGGCGAGCGAGCGCAGGATCGGCGCCGTCCTCTTCGAGCGCGGCCGCAAGGGTGCCACGCCCACCCCGGCGGGCGCGAGCGCCCTCGGGTACGCCCGGCGCGTCCTGCGGCTGCTGGAGCTGATGGGCGCCGAGGCGCGGGCGGCCGCGGCCGGGCCAGGGTCGGCCGCCCCGGCGGGGGTGCTGCGGATCGCGGCCTTCCGCAGCGCCGCGCTGCACCTGCTGCCGCCCGCCCTGGAGCGGCTGCGGACGCGCCACCCGGGGATCGAACCGGTGGTGCGGGTGGTGCGCGAGCTGGGGCGGGGCACGGCGGGCGAGGTCCTGGACGGGCGCGCCGATCTGGGGATCGCGACCATCGGGACGAGTGCGCCGGTCCCCGATGAGCTGGTGGGGGGAGTGCTGCGGGAGGAGGAGTACGCCCTCGTGTATCCGGCCGGTCATCCGGCGCCCCGGACGCTGCCGCTGCTGGACTGGGCGGAGAACTGCACCTCGTACACCCGGGACTGGTGGGCGGCGCAGGACTGGATTCCGCGGGCGACCGTGGAGGCCGAGGACGACGGAGCGGTGCTCTCGATGGTGTCCGCCGGTCTCGGCATGGCGATCATGCCCGGACTGTCCCTCCATGGAGCACCGGACGCGGTCGGGATCACCGCACTCGGACCGGAGCGCCCGACCCGCGCCGTGGGCTACGTCACCACCCCTGAGCTGGCACGTTCCCCCGCCGTGCGGGCCCTCATCCGAGAGCTGAGAGTGAGCGGCGGGTGAGTCGCCGTAAACCTCCGTCTCAGATAGTAGGAAGTCCGAGTAATTGTGGAGACAGACCGGCGAGGCTGTTCTAGCTTTGTAGAAGCCGAACGTCTCGCTCGATCAAGCGACTGGCGGTCGTGAGCGCGCGCCCTTGCGCAGGCAACCCCTGCGGCGCCTGCTCCCCGCCCCTTCCGGCACCTCGAAATCACTGATCTCGACATCACTTCACGCTGTTCGATCTCGAAATCCGCGCGATCTCAAGGAGTCGATCCACCATGGCCGAGACCACCATCCGCCGCCGCGTCCGTCACGCCCACCGCCCGGCCGAATCGGAGCGCAAGGCCGCCGCCGCGGCCCTCCAGCGCGCCCTCGACCGCAGGGACAACGGCGGCGCCACCGGTCACTGAACCGGCCCGCCGGCCGCGCTCAGCCGCGGCTGATCTCGAAGTGGTCGACGCGTTCGCCGGACTCGGCGAGTGCGGTGACCTTCATCCGGGCGTTCCGCCCGGTCTCCACCTCCACCGCGAGGAACGAGAAGCCCGTGTAGCGCACCCGCGACCACTCCACGGTCTCGGTGGCCTTCGCGCCGCCCTTGGCCACGTGGTAGGTGTCCACGCTCTCCAGGTCCGTGACGTGGCCCTCGTAGCTGTCGGGCGCCGGGAAGTCGTACAGCGCCTTGCCCGCGCCGCCCGCCGTGACGTAGACGATGCCGTCCCGCCTCGGGTCGGTGCGCTCGCCGATGGGCACCTCGCGCTTCACGGCGTTCTTCAGGATCGCGTCGGTGCGCTCGTAGACGTGGTTGTGCCCGTTGATGACCAGGTCCACCTGGTGCTTCTCGAAGAGCGGCACCCAGGCGTCGCGCACCCCGCCGTCCGAGGCGTGCGCGTTCGTCGTGGAGAAGGCGCAGTGGTGGAAGAAGACCACCAGGAAGTCGATGTCGTGGCGGGCCCGCAGCTCGCCCAGGCGCCGGTCCAGCCACTTGGTCTGCCTGCCGCCGCTGATCCCGAAGTTGGCGGGGATCTCATAGCTGACGTCGTTGGCGTCCAGCGCGATCACGCCGACGTTGCCGTGCACGAAGGAGTAGGCGCCGGGCTGGTTGACCGGGTCCGGGCCGTTGTCCGGCAGGGTCCAGCGGGCGTTCTGGCCGCCGTAGCCGTCCGGCGAGTACCAGGCCTCCATGTCGTGGTTGCCGGTCGTCACCATCCACGGCACGGTCTTGGAGACCGTTTCCGTCTGCGCCAGGAACTGGTCCCAGGTGCGCGCGTCATAGGTGTCGCTCGTCTGGCCGGAGCCCGACGGGTCGGCGTAGCAGATGTCACCCGCGTGCAGGTGGAAGGCCGGGTTCTGGCCCAGGATCAGCTGGTCGTTGCCGAGCGCGTGGTAGCTGACGCCCTGGTCGCCGAAGGCGGTGAAGGTGAAGTTCCGGGCGTGCGAGGGCGCGGTGGTGAAGGTGCCGAGCGTGCCCAGGTTGCGGGTGTCGGCCGGGTCGAAGCCGTCGTGGCCGACGCCGTAGTAGTACGTCGTGCCGGGCTTCAGCCGCTCCAGGGCGGCGTGTACGTAGAACTGCTCGGCCGCCGCGATCTTGCCGTCGTTCAGCAGCGGCGTCGTCAGGTGGCGCACCTCGGCGTCGATCTTCCGGCTCAGCGCCCACGGCTTGAGCCCGATGCGGACGTAGGGGCGGCGCACCGCGAACGGCACCTGCCAGGAGACCGCCATCCGCGTCCTCGGGTCGGCGCCGTACGCCAGGTGCCGGCCGAACGGGGCGACCAGCGAGCCGTCGACCCGGGTGGTGCCGCGCGAGGTGAGCACGGTGGGCGCCGCGTAGGCGGGGGAGGAGGCGAGGCCGATCCCGGTGCCGACGACGGCGGCGGTCGCCGCGCCGGTCCGCAGCGCCCCGCGGCGGGTCAGCCGGGTGCGCAGGTAGTCGTGCTGCTCGGCCATGCTCATGCGGTCGGCGAGCTTCTCGGGGATACCGAAACGGGGGATGTCCATGGCCGACAACCTCCACCGGCCGCCTGACGCGATCCCGTCGAATAGATGAACGGTACACGTACAGCTGCCCATGTGTCCGTATGGTGGACGTGACGTGTCATGGGGTGGGACGGGCAGTAAGGTGCCGGACATGTCTCGCAGCATCAATCTCGCAGTGATCCCCGGTGACGGTATCGGCCAGGAGGTCGTGGCCCAAGGCCTCAAGGTCCTCAACGCTGTTCTCCCGCAGGATGTGAAGCTGGAGACCAAGGAGTACGACCTTGGCGCCCGGCGCTGGCACCGTACCGGCGAAACCCTTCCCGACGCGGAGCTCGAAGCCCTCAAGGGCCACGACGCCATCCTGCTCGGCGCGATCGGTGACCCGTCCGTGCCCTCCGGTGTCCTGGAGCGCGGGCTGCTGCTGAAGCTGCGCTTCGCCTTCGACCACTTCATCAACCTGCGGCCGTCGAAGCTGTTCCCGAACACCGACACCCCGCTGGCCGGCCGTCCGGACATCGACTTCGTCGTCGTCCGCGAGGGCACCGAGGGCCCGTACACCGGCAACGGCGGCTCGCTGCGCACCGGCACGGAGCACGAGGTCGCCACCGAGGTCAGCCTGAACACCGCCTTCGGTGTCGAGCGGGTCGTCCGCGACGCCTTCGAGCGCGCCGCCGCCCGCCCGCGCAAGAAGCTGACGCTGGTCCACAAGAACAACGTCCTCGTCTACGCGGGCCACCTGTGGAAGAACACCTTCGACAAGGTCGCCGCCGAATACCCGCAGGTCACCACCGACTACCTGCACGTCGACGCCGCGACGATCTTCTTCGTCACGCAGCCGGAGCGCTTCGACGTCATCGTCACCGACAACCTCTTCGGTGACATCCTCACCGACCTCGCCGCGGCCGTCTCCGGCGGCATCGGCCTGGCCGCCTCCGGCAACATCAACCCGACGGGCGCCTTCCCGTCGATGTTCGAGCCGGTCCACGGCTCCGCCCCCGACATCGCGGGGCAGGGCAAGGCCGACCCGACCGCCACGATCCTCTCCGTCGCCCTCCTGCTGCGCCACCTCGGCTACGAGGCCGAGGCCGCGCGCATCGAGGACGCCGTCTCCGCCGACCTCGCGGAGCGAGGGGGGCACCTCCCAGGCTCTTCGGGCTCTGGGGGAGGTTCCGCTCGCGGCACCGACGAGATCGGCGACGCCCTCGCGGTACGCGTAGCGGGCTGATCCGACGACTCCCACAGAAGCCGCCGGGTCGCAACGCACCCGGCGGCTTCTCCTGTGCGGCCCCGGGTGTCACCATCGAACCCTGGACCGCATTCGCGCCATTTCCTGCACGGCCCCCGTCGGGCGATAATCGAACGGGACCGTGGTTCGCAGTGAAGCTCGGACGTCCTAGCACCTGTCCCCGTCAGGGGCGCGGACGCGGTCCTACACACACAAAACGGTGAAGGACACGTACTCATGACGACGCCCACGATCGAGCTCAAGCCCTCCTCGAACCCGCTGTCCGACGCGGAGCGCGAGGCGTACATGGCCAATCCCGGTTTCGGCCGCTACTTCACCGACCACATGGTGACGATCAAGTGGACCGAGGGCCGCGGCTGGCACGACGCCCAGCTCGTCCCGTACGGGCCGCTGGCGCTCGATCCCGCCAATATGACGCTGCACTACGGCCAGGAGATCTTCGAGGGCCTCAAGGCGTACCGCCAGCCCGACGGCTCGGTCGCCACCTTCCGCCCCGAGGCCAACGCCGCCCGCTTCCGGGCGTCCGCGCACCGGGTCGCCATGCCCGAGCTGCCCGTCGAGACCTTCGTCGCGGCGTGTGACGCGCTCGTCCGCCAGGACGAGGCGTGGGTGCCGCCGCACGGCGGCGAGGAGTCCCTCTACCTGCGTCCCTTCATGATCGCGACCGAGGTCGGCCTCGGTGTGCGGCCGGCCAACGAGTATCTCTTCGTCGTGATCGCCTCGCCCGCCGGCGCCTACTTCCCCGGCGGTGTGAAGCCGGTCTCCATCTGGCTCTCCGAGGACCGGGTGCGCGCCGTCCCCGGCGGCATGGGCGACGCCAAGACCGGCGGCAACTACGCCGCGTCCCTCCTCGCCCAGGCCGAGGCCGCCGCCAAGGGCTGCGACCAGGTCGCCTACCTCGACGCCGTCGAGCACAAGTGGGTGGAGGAGCTGGGCGGGATGAACCTCTACTTCGTCTACGGCAACAAGATCGTCACCCCGGCCCTGACCGGCTCCCTGCTCGCGGGCATCACCCGTGACTCGCTCCTCAAGGTCGCCGCCGACCTCGGCTACGAGCCCGAGGAGGCCCGCGTCTCCATCGACCAGTGGCGCGACGACACCGCCGCCGGCACCCTCACCGAGGTCTTCGCCTGCGGCACGGCCGCCGTCATCACCCCCGTCGGCACCGTGAAGAGCGCGGGCGCCGAGTGGACCCAGGGCGACGGCACGCCCGGCCCGGTCACCCTCCGGCTGCGCGAGCAGCTGCTCGACATCCAGCGCGGTGTCGCCGAGGACACCCACGGCTGGATGCACTCCCTGGCCTAGGCCCCAGGACCTGTCGTCGCATTCCCGTCTGCCGGCCGGACGGCAGACGGGAATGCGACCACAGCCCCAGGGCGCGCGGGCGGGAAGGCCGGGCCCGGTGCCCGGACTTCCCGCGACCGCATCCTGAGACGGGGCGGGGCGCGGGGGCGGTCCTGTGCCAGACTGCTTCCGTGTCCTCGTTCGTCATGATTATTGGCAGCAGGCGCGCCGGTCCGCAGTGACCGTCCCGTACCACCACGTACGGCGCGGCCACCGTGCCCCAGACCCGCGCGCAGACCTCTCGCACCCGCGAGGGGTTTTTTGTTTTCCGGCCCTCACCTCGGCCGGGACGCGAGGCGCGCGGGATGATGGGGGCAAGTGGAGCCAGACCGTCCGGATCCACTCACCCGACAGGAGTCAGACCAGCAATGACCACCAAGGCCAAGGCCACCGACGACAGCTTCCATGTCTTCGACACCACGCTGCGCGACGGTTCACAGCGTGAAGGCATCAACCTGACGGTCGCCGACAAGCTGACCATCGCCCGGCACCTGGACGACTTCGGCGTCGGCTTCATCGAGGGCGGCTGGCCGGGCGCCAACCCCCGCGACACCGAGTTCTTCGCCCGCGCGCGCCAGGAGATCGAGTTCAGGAACGCCCAACTGGTCGCCTTCGGGGCCACCCGCAGGGCGGGCGGCTCGGCGGCGACGGACCCCCAGGTCAAGGCGCTCCTGGAATCGGGCGCCCCGGTGATCACGCTGGTCGCCAAGTCCCACGACCGCCACGTGGAACTCGCCCTGCGCACCACCCTGGAGGAGAACCTGGAGATGGTCCGCGACACCGTCTCCCACCTCCGCGAACAGGGCCGCCGGGTCTTCGTCGACTGCGAGCACTTCTTCGACGGCTACCGCGCCAACCCCGAGTACGCCAAGGCCGTCGTCAAGGCCGCGTCCGAGGCCGGCGCCGACGTCGTCATCCTCTGCGACACCAACGGCGGGATGCTCCCGGCCCAGATCCAGGCCGTCGTCTCCACCGTCCTCGCCGACACGGGCGCCCGGCTCGGCATCCACGCCCAGGACGACACCGGCTGCGCCGTCGCCAACACCCTGGCCGCCGTGGACGCGGGCGCCACCCACGTCCAGTGCACCGCCAACGGCTACGGCGAGCGCGTCGGCAACGCCAACCTCTTCCCCGTCGTCGCCGCGCTGGAGCTCAAGTACGGCATGACGGTGCTGCCCGAGGGCGCCCTCGCCGACATGACCCGCGTCTCGCACGCCATCGCCGAGGTCGTCAACCTCACCCCCTCCACCCACCAGCCCTACGTCGGCGTCTCCGCCTTCGCGCACAAGGCCGGGCTGCACGCCTCCGCGATCAAGGTCGACCCGGACCTGTACCAGCACATCGATCCGGCCCTGGTCGGCAACACCATGCGGATGCTGGTCTCCGACATGGCCGGCCGCGCCTCCATCGAGCTCAAGAGCGACGAGCTGGGCATCGACCTCGGCGGGGACCGCGAGCTGGTCGGCCGGGTCGTGGAGCGGGTCAAGGAGCGCGAACTCAAGGGCTACACCTACGAGGCGGCCGACGCCTCCTTCGAACTCCTGCTGCGCGCCGAGGCCGAGGGCCGGGTGCGGCGCTACTTCCGCACCGAGTCCTGGCGCGCGATCGTCGAGGACCGCCCCGACGGCACCCACGCCAACGAGGCGACCGTGAAGCTCTGGGCCAAGGGCGAGCGCATCGTGGCCACCGCCGAGGGCAACGGCCCGGTCAACGCCCTGGACCGGGCGCTGCGCGTGGCCCTGGAGCGGATCTACCCGCAGCTCGCCAAGCTGGAGCTGATGGACTACAAGGTCCGCATCCTGGAGGGCCGCACCGGCACCGACTCGACCACCCGCGTCCTGATCACCACGGGCGACGGCACCGCCGACTGGTCGACCGTCGGGGTCGCCGAGAACATCATCGCGGCGTCCTGGCAGGCGCTGGAGGACGCGTACACCTTCGGCCTGCTGCGGGCCGGAGTGGAGCCCACCGACTGACGCACCGGCATGACGCCGGTACGGCACACCGATACGACGCACCGCCCCCGTTCACCCGCCGGTTTCCGGCGGGGCGAGCGGGGGCGCGCGCGTTTTCGGACCATGTACGCGGTCAGAGTGAACTGCCTCCACAGGCTCACGTCAAGGGTCTGTGCGTTCAGGAGTTGAACTCAAGGGCCGTGTCCGGACCGTTAGCAAATGGGTACGGACCAATCTGGACGTGAAGTATTGACGGCCCCGTTTCGGCGGGGTTAACTCACGCCACCAACGCCGGTACCGGTTCCGGAACCGGTTGCGGTACCGGTTCCATCGCCGGTCGTTCCCTGCCCCGTTGTGTGCTCCGTCCTGTTATGTCCTGGAGGCCCCCGATGCGTGTCACCATCGCTGATGTCGCCCGCGAGGCCGGCGTCAGCAAGACGACCGTGTCCCGGGTGATCAACACCAAGGGCGAAGTGGACGGTTCGACGGCGGCCCGTGTTCGTGAAGTGATCGCACAGCTCGGTTACGTGCCCAGCTCGGGCGCCGTCGGTCTGGCCCGCGGCAGCAGCCGTACGGTCGGCATGCTGGTGCCCTCGCTGACCTGGCCGTGGATGGGCGAGGTGCTCCAGGGCGTCGTCGACACCGTCGAGGCCGCCGACTACGGGCTGCTGCTGTTCACCTGCAACCGCGGGGCCGAGTCCGTCCAGCGCTTCACCAGCCAGGTGTCGGCGCGGGCCTTCGACGGACTGGTCGTGGTGGAACCCGAGAACACCCTGGACCACCTCACCGAACTGCACCGCGACGGCCTCCCGATCGTGCTGATCGACGATCGCGGCCACCACCCCGAATTCCCCTCCGTCGTGACCACCAACCACGAAGGAGGCGCGTCGGCCGCCCGTCATCTGCGGGACGCCGGCCGCACCAGGCCCGTCGTGATCACGGGCCCCCAGGACTTCGGCTGCGTCACCGACCGGCTGGCGGGATTCCTCTCGGTCCTGCCCACCGATCTCGTCGTGCGCGGGGACTTCACCGAACTCTGCGGCCGCCAGGCCATGGAGGAACTCCTCGCGTCCGGCAAGGAGTTCGACTCGGTCTTCGCACACAACGACATCACCGCGGCAGGGGTACTGCGGGCGCTGCGCGCCGCCGGCAGGACCGTGCCGGGTGACATCGCGGTCGTCGGCTTCGACGACATCCCGATGGCCGAGCACACCGAACCGCCCCTGACGACCGTGCGCCAGCCCACCCGGCAGATGGGTGAGACGGCCGCACGGATGCTGCTCTCCCACCTCGGCGGCACGCCCGTACCCGACGCACCGGTCGTGCTGCCCACCGAACTGGTCGTGCGCCACTCGGCGCCCTAGCGGTCAAAGCTCCCCACAGGCCCGCACCGCACCCGCAACGCCCGCACTCGGCGCGCCGAGCGCTGCCCGTTTCCGGATCTCCCAGACCCGCCAGTCCCTCCTGGAGTCGTTATGTCCGCACGCCGTCACACGCTCAGAGCCGCCGCGCTCGCCACCGCGGTGGTCGCACTCGCCGCCGGCTGTTCCTCGGCCAACTCGAACCACAACAAGAACGGCGGCAGCGCCGCTTCGGGCGTCCTGACGCTGGGCAAGCCGGACGGGCCGCAGACGAACAACAGCAACCCCTTCCTCAGCACCTCGGCCGGCGCCACCCTCGGCTACCGCTGGATGATCTACGAGCCGCTGGCGATGACGAGCCAGATCCGGCCCGCCGACAAGGCCGACCCGTGGCTGGCGACCGACTGGAAGTGGGACCTCAACTTCACCAAGGTCACCTTCACCCTCGACGACCGGGCCAAGTGGGCCGACGGCAAGCCGCTGACCGCCGAGGACGTGGCGTTCACCTTCGACCTGCTGAAGAAGCACCCCGCGCTCAACGGCGACGGCATCGAGTGGGGCGGGATCGAGGTCAAGGACAAGAAGGTCGTCCTGACCTTCGACGAGTCGCAGTACGTCAACCAGAACAAGATCATCCAGCAGTTCATCGTGCCCAAGCACATCTGGGAGGGCGTGAAGGACCCGGAGACCTGGCCCAACCGCACGCCCGTCGGCTCGGGCCCGTACAAGCTGAAGACCTTCACGCCGCAGACCACCACGCTGACCGCGACGCCCACCTACTGGAAGGGCTCGACCAAGGTCAAGGAGCTGCGCTACAGCACGTACAACGACAACAGCGCCGCCACCACCGCCCTGGCCAACGGCAAGCTGGAGTGGTCCTTCGTCTTCATGCCGGACTACAAGAAGCTGTTCATCGCCAAGGACCCGGACAACCACAAGCTGTGGTTCCCCTCCGGGCTCGGCATCCACGGCCTGTGGTTCAACACCACCCGCGCCCCGTTCGACAACCCGGCGCTGCGCAAGGCCATGGCGATGGTCGTGGACCGCAACGCGATCTACACCCAGGCCGAGGCCACGCTCTACCCGGAGATCACCAACCCGACCGGCATCCCGCTGCCCGCCGGTGACTCGTTCATCTCGCCCGAGTACAAGGACGCCACCACCAAGCCGGACGTCGAGGGCGCCAAGCAGATTCTGGAGAAGGCCGGCTTCACGCTCAACGGCGGTGTCCTCAAGGACCCGAAGGGCAAGCCGGTGAAGCTCACCTTCACCGACCCGGCCGGCTGGAACGACTACATCACCGGCCTGTCGATCATCAAGGACAACATCAAGCAGATCGGCATCGAAGCCAAGGTCAAGACGCAGACCGCCGAGGCGTGGGGCAACGACGTCGCCAACGGCAACTTCGACGCCACCCTGCACTGGACCAACAGCGGCGCCACCCCGTACGACATGTACCAGAACATCATGGACGGCGCGATCCTCCAGCCCATCGGCAAGGCGTCCCAGGCAGGCAACTTCGGCCGCTTCAAGAGCCCCGAGGCCACCGAGGCGCTGAAGGACTTCGCCCAGGCCACCACGGACACCGCCCGCACCTCGGCGATGAACACCCTCCAGAAGATCATGGTCGAGCAGGCGCCGATGATCCCGACCGCCGCGGCGCCCATCGGAGCGGAGTACTCCACGAAGAACTGGGTGGGCTGGCCCACCGAGGACGACCCGTACGCCGACCCGCAGCACACCCAGCGCTCCTCACTGGAGATCGTGCTGAAGCTCAAGCCCGCCAAGTAGTACGCAGGGATCAGGGACCAGGTACCGGCCATGTCTGAACAGTCAGAGAACAACCACATCGTGCTCGAAGCACGCGGAGTCACCAAGCACTTCGCCGTGCGGCGCACCGGCCGCGATCTCCTCGCGGGCAAGCGCCGCGCCGTCCACGCCGTCGACGACGTCTCGCTGCGACTGCGGCGCGGCACCGTCACGGCACTGGTGGGGGAGTCGGGCTCCGGGAAGTCCACCGTCGCCAGACTGCTGGCCCAGCTGTATCCGCTCACCTCGGGCGAGATCCACCTGGGCGGGCAGCCGGTGAAGGCCGGACGTGGCCGGTCCTTCCGCAGTTACGTACGCCGGGTCCAGCTCATCTTCCAGGACCCGTTCGCCTCGCTGAACCCGGTGCACACCGTGCGCTACCACCTGACCCGGGCGCTGAAGATCCACGGCCGGGCGGGCAGCGGCGAGGCGGAACTGGAGAAGAACCTGACCGCTCTGCTGAACCGCGTCCAGCTGACTCCTCCTCATCAGTACCTGGACAAGTTCCCGCACGAGCTGTCGGGCGGTCAGCGCCAGCGCGTGGCCATCGCCCGCGCGCTCGGCGCCGACCCCCAG
Source organism: Streptomyces sp. Mut1 (assembly GCF_030719295.1). Lineage (NCBI taxonomy): Bacteria > Bacillati > Actinomycetota > Actinomycetes > Kitasatosporales > Streptomycetaceae > Streptomyces > Streptomyces castrisilvae. Next base: position 5,682,041 of record NZ_CP120997.1, read on the forward strand.
GTCCTCCTGGCCGACGAGCCGGTCTCGATGCTGGACGTCTCCATCCGGCTCGGGGTGCTCAACCTGCTCAAGGACCTCAAGGACCGGCTCCACCTCGCGATCCTCTACATCACCCACGACATCGCCTCCGCCCGCTACTTCGCGGACACCACGCTGGTGATGTACGCGGGCCGGATCGTCGAGGGCGGTGACAGCGAGACCGTCACCCAGCGCCCCGCACACCCCTACACCCAGCTGCTCATCGCCTCGGCGCCCGACCCGGACCGGGTCGTCGCCGAGGAGGAGCAGGAGGAGACCGGCAGCGGCGAGCCCCCCTCGCTCATCGACCCGCCGGCCGGCTGCCGCTTCCACCCCCGCTGCCCCAAGGCGATGGAGCGCTGCCGCACCGAACTGCCGCCGCGCTTCGACCTCGCCGACGGCCAGTGGGCCGCCTGCTGGCTGTACGAGGGCGACGGCACCGCCCGCACCGACGACCACGAGAAGGAGGCTGCGAAGTGAAGTACCTGCTCCAACGGCTCGCCTTCTACCTGGTCACCGCCTGGGCAGCCATCACGATCAACTTCCTCATCCCGCGGCTGATGCCCGGCGACCCCGTCCAGGCGCTCATCGCCCGCTACCAGGGCCAGCTGGACACCAACGCGATCATGTCGCTGAAGGCCCTGTTCGGCCTCGACAAGAAGCAGTCGCTCTGGGAGCAGTACACCGACTACTGGGCGCACCTCTTCCACGGCGACCTCGGGATGTCCTTCACCTTCTTCCCGACCCCGGTCAGCGAGGTCATCGGCCAGGCGCTGCCCTGGACGCTCGCGCTCGTCGGCATCACCACCCTGATCAGCTTCGTCCTCGGCACCGGCATCGGCGTCTTCACCGGCTGGCGGCGCGGCTCCTGGATGGACAGCCTGCTGCCCGTCACCACGTTCATCTCCGCCATCCCGTACTTCTGGCTCGGCCTCATCGCGATCTCGCTGTTCGCCGTCAAGTGGCCGATGTTCCCCTTCGAGGGCGGGTACGACAACTCCCTCGTCCCGGCCTTCGACTGGCCGTTCATCTCCAGCGCGCTCTACCACGGGGTGCTGCCGGGCGTGACGATCGTCCTGAGCGCCGTGGCCGGCTGGATCCTCGGCATGCGCAACATGATGGTGACCGTCTCCAGCGAGGACTACGTGATGGTCGCCCAGGCCAAGGGCCTCTCCGAGCGCCGGGTGATGTTCGGATACGCGGCACGCAACGCGATCCTGCCCAACATCTCCGGCTTCGCCCTCTCGCTCGGTCTCATCGTCGGCGGCACGCTCCTGGTCGAGATGGTCTTCAACTACCCGGGCATCGGCTTCCAGCTCCTCCAGGGCGTGGGCGCCAAGGACTACCCCCTCATGCAGGGCATCTTCCTGATCATCACGCTCTCCGTCCTCGTGGCGAACCTCCTCGCCGACGTCCTCTACATGGTCCTCGACCCCCGTACCCGAAGGGAGGCGTAGGGAGATGGCCGTCACCGCCACCGAAGTCGCCGTACTCGACGCGGCCGAAACCCCGGCAGCGAGCAAGCGCAGGTTCCGTTTCCTGCGCGGACGCAAGACCGTCGTCGGACTGTGCATCCTGCTCTTCTTCGTGCTGATCGCGATCATCGGCCCGTGGATCGCCCCGTACGACCCCGACGCGATGAGCAGCGACCTGCTCCAGCCGCCTTCCGGTTCGCACTGGTTCGGCACCACGCACACCGGTCAGGACGTGCTCTCGCAGATCCTCGTCGGCACCCGCGGCGTCCTCGTCGTCGGCTTCGTCGCCGGCATCCTCGCCACGGTCCTGTCCGTGCTGATCGGAGTCACCGCCGGCTTCCTCGGCGGCGTGGCCGACGAGGCGCTGTCGCTGCTGTCCAACGTCTTCCTGGTCATCCCCGGACTGCCGCTGATCATCATCATCGCCAGCTTCGTCTCGGACACCGGGGACCTGCTGATCGCCTTCGTCATCGCCCTCACCTCCTGGGCCTGGGGCGCCCGCGTGCTGCGCGCCCAGACGCTGTCGCTGCGCCGCCGCGACTACGTGGAGGCGGCCCGCGCCACGGGCGAGCCGACCTGGCGGATCATCATCTTCGAGGTCATGCCCAACCTGACCGCCGTCATCGCCTCCGGCTTCGTCGGCACGGTCATCTTCGCGATCCTCTCCGAGATCACCCTCGCCTTCATCGGCGTCGCCGACATCTCCAACTGGAACTGGGGGACCGTCCTGTTCTGGGCGCAGTCCAACCAGGCACTCGCCCAGGGCGCCTGGTGGTGGTTCGTCCCGGCCGGGCTCTTCATCGCCCTGCTCGGCATGTCCCTCGCGCTCATCAACTTCGGCATCGACGAGTTCGTCAACCCGCGGCTGCGCACCGAGACCGGCGGCTCCCGCAAGGTCCGGATGCGCGTCGGCTTCACCCCGGTGGCCCGTACCGGCACCACCCCGCACAAGGAGACCCGCTCATGAGCGAGCCCGTCCTCACGATCAGCGGCCTCAACGTCGACTACGGGACCGGGAACACCGCCGTCCACGCCCTGCGCGACGTCGACCTCACCCTGCACCGCGGCGAGGTGCTCGGCCTGGCCGGCGAGTCGGGCTCCGGCAAGTCCACCCTGGCCTACGCGGTCACCCGGCTGCTCTCCCCGCCCGGGGTCATCACCGGCGGCGACGTCCACTACCACCAGCGCGACGGCTCCGCCCTGGACCTGCTGGCCCTGTCGGCGACCGAACTGCGCGCCTTCCGCTGGCAGGAGCTGTCGATCGTCTTCCAGGGCGCGATGAACTCCCTCAACCCGGTGCACACGGTCCACAGCCAGCTCACCGACGTCCTCCAGGCCCACCGCCCGGAGATGCGGAAGAACGAGCGCACCGACCGGGCCAGGGAGCTGCTGAACCTGGTCGGGATATCCGCCGACCGGCTCGGCGCCTACCCGCACCAGCTCTCCGGCGGCATGCGCCAGCGCGTGATGATCGCGATGGCGCTCGCGCTGGAACCCGAGATCGTCATCATGGACGAGCCCACCACCGCGCTCGACGTCGTGATGCAGCGCCAGATCCTGCGCCAGCTGGTCAGGCTCCGCGAGGAACTGGGCTTCTCGGTCGTCTTCATCACCCACGACATCTCGCTGCTGATCGAGTTCTCCGACCGCATCGCGATCATGTACGGCGGCCGGATCGTCGAGCAGGCCGGCGCCTCCGAGATCTACCGCGACCCCCGCCACCCCTACAGCGCCGGGCTGCTGCACTCCTTCCCCGCGCTGCACGGCCCCCGCCGCGAACTCAGCGGCATCCCCGGCTCGCCCCCGCACCTGTCGGCGATGCCGGCCGGCTGCGCCTTCCACCCCCGCTGCGCCAAGAAGGTCGAGGGCTGCGACACCCACGTCCCGGTGCTCGCGACGCCGGACACGGACGGCTCCCGCTCGGTGGCCTGCTGGCTCCACCACGAGATCCCAGCCCCGGCCGCCGCCCGTTCGTAGCGTCTCAGAGCACCGCACACCACAGGAGAACCATGAACCTCGTCACCCCCCAGGCCTACGCCCGCGAGATCGCCGCCCAGGCCGTACCCGGTCTGCCCGCCGGCTTCCGCTGGGGCGTCGCCACAGCCGCGTACCAGATCGAGGGCGCGGCGGCCGAGGACGGCAGAACGCCGTCCATCTGGGACACGTACTGCAGGGTGCCGGGCATGGTCGTCCGCGGCGAGAACGGTGACGTGGCCTGCGACCACTACCACCGCATGCCCGAGGACGTCTCGCTGATCGCGGACCTCGGCGTCGACACGTACCGCTTCTCGCTGGCCTGGCCGCGCGTCCAGCCGGGCGGCCGGGGCCCCGCCAACGCCAAGGGCCTGGACTTCTACAAGCGACTGGTGGACGAGCTGGAGGCCAAGGGCGTCACCCCCTGGGTCACGCTCTACCACTGGGACCTGCCGCAGGAGCTGGAGGACGCGGGCGGCTGGCCGGTCCGCGACACCGCCTACCGCTTCGCCGAGTACGCCGCCCTGGCCTACGACGCGCTGGGCGACCGGGTCAAGCACTGGACCACGCTCAACGAGCCCTGGTGCTCGGCGATGCTGGGCTACGCCTACGGCAACCAGGCGCCCGGCCGGCAGAACTTCGGCGAGGCGATCCACGCCGTCCACCACCTGCTCCTCGGCCACGGCCTGGCCTCCCAGTACCTGCGCGAGCAGGCCGCCGCGCGCGGCAACGAGCTGGAACTCGGCCTCACCCTGAACCTGGGCACCGCCACCCCCGAGACCGGCAGCCACGAGGACGCCGAGGCGTGCCGGCGCGCCGACGGGCTCGGCGCCCGGATCTATCTGGACCCGGTCGTCAAGGGTGCCTACCCCGAGGACATCGTCACCGACCTCGCCGCCCAGGGCATCGAACTCCCTGTCCAGGACGGCGACCTGGCCGTCATCGCCACCCCGCTGGACGTCCTCGGCGTCAACTTCTACCGGGGCTCGCTGTTCTCCGGTGTCACCGAGGACGGCGCGGCCACGGACGCCGAAGGGCTGCCCGTCACCCGCCAGGTGGAGCGCGATCTGCCGCGCACCGCCATGGACTGGGAGATCACCCCCACCGCCCTGACCGACCTGCTCGTCCGCCTGGAGAACGACTACGGCCTCCCGACGGTCATCACCGAGAACGGTGCCGCCTTCGACGACACCGTCGCCGAGGACGGCGGGATACACGATGCCGACCGCACCACCTATCTCGCCGACCACATCGCCGCCGTCGCCGCCGCCCGCGACCGGGGGGCCGACGTCCGGGGGTACTTCGCCTGGTCGCTGATGGACAACTTCGAGTGGTCCTACGGCTACGACAAGCGATTCGGCATCGTCCGCGTCGACTACGACACGCAGGTGCGGACGCTCAAGGACAGCGCCAAGTGGTACCGCGACACCATCCGCCTCACCCGCGAGGCGTAACCCCCCGCTCCCCGCAGGACAGTTGCACCGGCGCCGGTCCGCAGGGTCCGCGCCGCCCCCGTACGCACCGCACAGGCAACCCGTACGAAGGAGCCGCACATGCCACCCCGCACCCGACGCCGGACGAGACCCACCACCGCCGCGCTGGCGGCGGCCGCCGTCCTGGCCGGACTGCTCGCCGGGGCCGTCCCCAGCGCCGCGGCCCCGGCCGACGACGAGCCCGCCCCCGTCGCCATCGACCGCTTCGAGGGCGAGGTGCCCTTCGCCGAGCAGCCCGCCGAGGGCATCTTCACGTGGGGCGGCGACGCCGACGACCCGCCCACCCTGGAGCTGAAGGAGCGCGCGGACGCCCCCGAGGGCGCCAAGGTCCTCGAAGGCAGCTACGACATCAGCGGCTACGGCGGCTTCAGCCACGACTACGCCGCCGACCGGCCGGCCCACGACTGGTCGGCCCACAAGGGCATCCGCTTCTGGTGGTACGGCCAGAACACGGCGCCGCTGCCGCCCGGTTCGGGCAAGAGGATCAGCTTCGAGATCAAGGACGGCGGCGCCGACGGCGAGGCCTCCGAGCTGTGGACGACCTCCTTCACCGACGACTGGGAGGGCTGGCACCAGGTCGAGATACCGTTCGCCGACTTCACCTACCGGGGCGACTACCAGCCCGTCGGCGGCATCGACCAGATCCTCGGCCTGAACGAGATGTGGGGCTACGCCCTCACCCTGCCGCCCGGCGCCCCCGGCACGTTCGCCATGGACGGCATCGAGCTGTACGGCAAGGCCGACGCCGCCCTGAAGGCGAGCGTCGTCACCGACGCGGCCGTGCTCCCGGTCGGACAGGGCACCACCGCCACCATCGGCCTCTCCGTCGCCACGACCGGCTCGGGACCGCTGGAGGAGCCGGTCACCGTCGACTACGAGACGAAGGGCGGCACCGCCGAGTCCGGTACCGACTTCACCCCGGTCAGCGGCAGCTACACCTTCCCCGCGGGCACCGCGTCCGGCACCACGCACCAGGTCTCCGTCACCACGAAGAAGGTCTCCGGCGCCTCCGCCGCGAAGACGATCCCGCTGGAGCTGACCGTCACCGGCGCCAGGGCGCCGAAGGAGAACCCGCAGGTCGTCATCGACGCCCACGGGCTGCCCTACCAGAACGCGAAGCTGCCGGTGAAGCAGCGGGTCGCCGATCTGCTCGCCCGGATGTCGCCCGCCGAGAAGGCCGGCCAGATGACCCAGGCCGAGCGCAACGCGCTCGCCTCGCAGAACGACATCGCCACCTACGACCTCGGCTCGCTGCTCTCCGGCGGCGGCTCGGTCCCCACGCCCAACACCCCCGAGGCGTGGGCGAAGATGGTCGACGGCTACCAGCTGCGCGCCCAGGCCACCCGCTTCCAGATCCCGCTGATCTACGGCGTGGACGCGGTGCACGGCCACAACAACCTGGTCGGCGCCACGATCATGCCGCACAACATCGGCCTCGGGGCCACCCGCGACCCGAAGCTCGCCGAGAAGACCGGTGCCGTCACCGCGAGCGAGGTGCGCGCCACCGGCGTCCCGTGGGACTTCGCGCCCTGCCTCTGCGTCTCGCGCGACGAGCGCTGGGGCCGCACCTACGAGTCCTACGGTGAGGACCCGGCGCTCGTGGAGTCGCTGGAGACCGTCATCCAGGGCATGCAGGGCGCCGCGTCCGGCAAGGACCTCGCCCGCAACGACAAGGTGCTGGCCACCGCCAAGCACTTCGTCGGCGACGGCGGTACGGAGTACGGCTCCTCGACGACCGGTTCGTACCCGATCGACCAGGGCGTCACCAAGGTCACCCGGCAGGAGCTGGAGGCCGTCCACCTGGCGCCCTTCACCGAGTCGGTGAAGCGCGGCGTCGGCACGGTCATGCCGTCGTACTCCTCGCTCGACATCATCGGGGACGACGAGGGCCCGGTGAAGATGCACGCCAACGCCGCGATGATCAACGGCGTCCTCAAGGACCGGATGGGCTTCGAGGGCTTCGTCATCAGCGACTACCAGGCGATCGACCAGATCCCCGGCGACTACGCGAGCGACGTGCGGACCTCGGTCAACGCCGGGCTCGACATGATCATGGTCCCGACGGCGTACAAGGACTTCACCAGGACGCTCCAGGACGAGGTCACCGCGGGCCGCATCCCGCAGGCCAGGATCGATGACGCGGTCTCCCGCATCCTGACCCAGAAGTTCAGGCTGGGCCTGTTCGAGAAGCCGTACGCGGACACCTCGAACCTGAAGAAGATCGGCTCGGCCGAACACCGGGCCGTGGCCCGCGAGGCCGCCGCCAAGTCCCAGGTGCTGCTGAAGAACGACGGCGGTGTGCTGCCGCTGAAGTCCTCGCAGAAGGTGTACGTGGCCGGTTCCAACGCCGACGACATCGGCAACCAGGCCGGGGGCTGGACGGTCAGCTGGCAGGGCTCCTCCGGCGACATCACCCCGGGCACCACGATCCTGTCGGCCATGAAGAAGGACGCCGCGTCCGTCACGTACTCCAAGGACGCCTCCGCCGACACGGCCGGCCACGACGTCGGTGTGGTGGTCGTCGGCGAGACCCCGTACGCGGAGGGCGTCGGCGACGTCGGCAACGGCCACGACCTGGAGCTGTCCGCCGCCGACAAGGCGGCCGTGGACAAGGTGTGCGCCGCGATGAAGTGCGCGGTCCTGATCGTCTCGGGCCGCCCGCAGCTCATCGGGGACCGGCTCGGCGACATCGACGCGCTGGTGGCGTCCTGGCTTCCGGGCACCGAGGGCGACGGTGTGGCCGACGTGCTCTTCGGCAAGCGCGCCTTCACCGGGCAACTCCCGATGACCTGGCCGAAGTCCGAGTCCCAGCTGCCGATCAACGTGGGCGACGCGGCGTACGACCCGCAGTTCCCCTACGGCTGGGGGCTCACCACGCTGACCAAGCCCCCGGCGGGCGGCGAGCTCACGCTCACCGCGCTCGCGCTGGCCGCCCAGGTCGCCGAGCGGACCGGCCTCGCCCGCACGGACGTGGGCCGCGTCATCGTCGGCCAGGCCCGGCTGCTGGTCCAGCAGAAGACCGGCGGGAAGCTGACCGAGAAGGTGTCCAAGCCGTTCGCGGACGCCGACCACCTGCTGCTCACCGGTGACCTGACCGGTGCGGTAGCGAAGCTCAGGACGGCCTACCGGGCCGCCTGACAGGACGCGGGACGGGCGGGTGGCACGGGAGGCCACCCGCCCGTTTCGTACGTCTGTGCGTTAGCTTGGGAATATGCGGAACAGGCCGTTCCTCACCACCGCGGTCCCGGCCCTCCTGGCGGGACTCCTGATGACGCTGTCCGCCCTCGCCCTCTTCCTGGCCCCCGCCGCCCCGGCCGCGACCGGCGCCTCCACCGTGGACGACGTCGCCCAGGCCCTGCGCAAGGGGCCCGTCTACGTCGATCCGGCCGCCTCCGACCAGCTCTCCCGGGCCCAGGCCGCCGCGCTCACCAAGAAGATCAAGGACGCGGACAAGCCGGTCTTCGTGGCCGTGCTGCCCAGGAGCGACGCCTTCCCCGAGAGCAGCGTCCTGCGCACCCTGCGCAACGACACCGGGATCACCGGCCTCTACGCGATCCGCCTCGGTGACGGCTTCAACGCGGGCGCCGACCCGCAGGTGATGTCCCGCAGCGCGGTCATCAACCTCACCGCCGCCGTGAAGACGCCGGGCGCCGACACCGACGCCGCGACCCAGCTGAACGCCTTCGTCGACCGTGCCGTCGAACAGGCCCGGGGCCACGCGCCGGGCTCCTGGGGCGGCGGACACAGCGACTACGAGGGCTCGACCGTCATCGGTCTGGCCGTGGCCGGCGCCGTGGTGCTCATCGGCGGCGCCGCCGCGTTCACGGTCGTACGCCGGGGCCGCAGGCGCAAGGAGGCCGAGGAGCGGGCCGCGCTCGACAAGCTGCGGGTGGTCGTGGACGAGGACATCACCGCGTACGGGGAGACGCTGGAGCGGCTCGACTTCCATCCGGCGGAGTCCGGCGCCGACGACGCGATGCGCGCCGACTACGAACGCGCCCTGGACTCCTACGAGAGCGCGAAGACCCGCATGGCGGGGGCGCGGCACCCGTCCGACGTGCGCGGGGTGACCCGGGCCCTGGAGGACGGGCGCTTCTCGCTGGCCGTGCTGGACGCCCGCCGCTCGGGTCGTGAGCTGCCGGCCCGCCGCCCGCCCTGCTTCTTCGACCCGCGCCACGGCCCCTCGGTGGCGGACGTGCGCTGGTCCCCGTCCGGCGGAGCGGTCCGCGAGGTCCCGGTGTGCGCGGCCGACGAGGTGCGGCTGCGAGACGGCGAGGACCCGATGAGCCGCACCGTCGACGTGGGCGACGGCACCCGCCGCCCCTACTGGGAGGCGGGCCCGGCCTACGGCCCGTGGGCGGGCGGCTACTTCGGCGGCGGCCTGCTCCCCGGCCTCCTGATGGGCACCATGCTCGGCTCGATGCTCGCCACCCCGGCCTACGCGGCGGACTACGGGGGCGGTGACTTCGGCGGGGGCGACTTCTCCGGCGGGGACTTCTCCGGCTCCGACTTCGACTCGTCCGGTTTCGGCGGCGGCGGGTTCGGCGACGGTGGCGGAGGCTTCGGCGACGGCGGCGGTTTCGGCGGCGGGGGCGACTTCGGGGGCGGCTTCTGACGCCCCGCGCGGGCCATGCGGAAGGGGTGCGGGACCTCGGTCCCGCACCCCTTCCCGGTGTCCGTTACGCCTCAGGCGCGGCCGCTGTGGGCGCGCTCGAAGGCGGCGAAGGCCACCTCCTGGCGCCACTCGGTCGCCGCCTTCTGGCTGGCCGCCAGGAACCTGGCGCAGCGGGCGCTCGGGCTGCCGTCACCGGGCCGGTCGGCCCGGCAGGCGGCCACCGGCCGGTAGCCGGAGGGCGCGGAGCCGGCGGTCCACAGCGAGCGGCCGTCGCGGAAGGCGTACTCCAGCGAGGCGCGGGCCAGGTCCTTCAGCTCGGTGTACGAGAGGTCGTACGTCTTCGCGGCGTACTGGTACTCGTGGCTGATGTCGATCCGTGAGACGCCCGGGTCGTCGGTGGCCAGCACGATCGGGACGCCGTAGCGGCGGTACGCGTTGAACGGGTGGTCGTCGCCCGCGATGCCGAGGATCTGCTTGTTGCTGGAGAACGGCACCTCGACGGCGACGTGACGCCGGGCCATGGTCCGGGCCAGCCGCTGCCAGTTGTCCTCGTGGACCAGGTCGACACCGTGTCCGATGCGCTCGGCCCCGGCGACCCGCACGGCCTCGTTGATGTGGAAGGTCAGGTCCTGCGGCTTGACCAGGCCGGGCGCCAGCTCTCCGGAGTGCAGGGTGACATGGGCGCCCGGGTACTGCCGGCCCAGGTACTTCACCATCCGCATGTGGAGGCTGTAGTCGCGGAGCGAGATCTCGCCGTCCTCCGGCTGGACGAGGTTGACCGCGACGAACCTCGGGTCGCGCTCGGCCAGCCGCATGCCGACGGCGATCTGCGTGAACACGCGGGCCGGGCTGCTGTTGCGGGAGACCTGGGAGATCCACCGCACGGGCAGCCGGCAGCCGGGTGCGGGGCGCGGGGTGTCGCAGTGCGCCGTCTCCCGGAACTGGACGTCGGTGTCGTCGGCCTCCTTGACCGCCTCGTCCACCACCTTGTCGAGCTGCCCGCCCGCCAGGAGCTTGCGGTGCAGCGCGGCCAGGTCGGCGTCGTAGCCTACCGTCTCGGCCAGCTTCTTGGCGCTGTCCGACGCCGGGCTGACCAGCGTCTCCAGGTAGAACTGGTTCTGCTTGACGACGGTGTCGGCGACATTGGCGAGCATCTTGCCCCGGGTGTACCAGGTCGCCATGGAGAACTTGCCGAAGGTGTCGAAGAAGTGGTCGTGGCCGGACTCGTTGTCCGGGAAGTCCTGCATCGACCAGGCCCGGACAATCTGCTGCCGGAACGCGCTGTCGGTGCGCGCGTCGGACGCGGGCCGGGTGCCGGAGCCGCACGGCGGGGCCACCGCGGTCATCGTGGCGTCGATGCACAGGCCGTCGTCGATCGCGAGCTTGATCAGGTACTCGGTCGTGACCGCGCCCGACAGGTGGTTGTGCAGGTCGCCGCCCTTGGGCAGCTCCTTGAAGAAGGCCGCCAGCCGCGCGGGGCTGTTCCGCGCCGCGTCGAGGTAGGCGGCGGTCGCACGCTCGGCCGAAGTCACCGCGCGGGGCGCGGAGTCGGGTACGGGTGCGGCGGTCGCCGGGGCGGCCGGCAGCAGGGTCAGCAGGGCGAGCGCGCCGCCGAACCCGGCCAGCAGGGGGGACTTGGGACGGCGTGCCGTCCGATGGATAGAGATCACCGAGGCATGATCGCGCCCGACTGGGCCGTTTATCCCCGGAACCACGACAATGACCGGAACGTCCACCCGATCGAGTGCGCGGGCCCGCCCCGGCCGCCCCTTTGAGGTAGGGCCTGTCGTCACATTCCCGTCGTTCGCCCGGAGGGCGGGCCGGGCGGCGTCAGGTGCGTGCTCTCGGTGTGCCGGCCCCAGGCCCTCGTACTGGATGTACTTGGGTCTGGGGCCGGTGCGGCGAGAGTGCGTGCATGGCGTCGGCCGGCAGACGGGAATGTGACGACAGGCCCTGGAGGGCGGCCGTGCCGGTCCTGCGGCCTACTTGTGGATCGTGGCGCAGGCCTTGGTCCCGGGGAACTTGTGGAACCAGCCGCAGACCTTGCTGCCGTCCTTCGCGTTGAGCCCCCACTTGGTCCCGACCCTCTTGGTGTCCGTACGGTCGGCGCTCACGGTTCCGCTGGTGTAACCACCCGATCCGTCCGAGAAGTTGATCTCGCCGTAATCGGTCCACGAGGTGTTATTCGACCTCTTCTCGACGTATACGCTGTCGACCTTGAGCCCGGAACCGTTGACGATGATGCAGACCTCTCCGGAGCCGTCCGTCATACCGGCGTTCCCCGCGCACTTGGTGGCGCTCAGTACGCCCACGTCGGCCGCCTGGGCGCTGCCGGCGAGGGAGAGACCGGCCATCGCGGCGACCGCTACCGCTACAACGTATTTCCGCACAATTCCACCTTCGGGACGTGATCAATGGGAAGACCAAGATCATGGAAACAAGCGGTGGGAATTGTGAACAGCCATTTCAAGTCCCACTTTTTGGCTGGAAGTTGGCCCGTACATCCACCTCGCACAGGGCGTGATCAGTCGGAAGCCCTGAAAACTTCCGCGGGGCGCCGGTTGTTTGCGCAGCTCATGGGGATCGACATGGGACTAGACCACTAACGAAACGGGAAAGCTATTTACCCCGGGCCTGTTTTTGTGGCTGACTATGTCGTGTTCGCGACAACAACGCGCGTAGACAGTCGCCGAACAGCCTGTCCCCCCACCAGCAGGAGGCCGCCGTGCTCCGGAGCATTTCCCTCAAGCCCACCCAGAAGAGACTCACCGTGGCCGGTGTCGTCGGCACGAGTGCCGCGCTGCTGCTCGGCCTGCTGTCCGGCGGTACCGCGTCGGCGGCGCCCGCCGCGGACCCGGTGCCCTACGGCCAGGGTTACATGGGCGTCGGCTACATCCAGGACGGCAAGGACTTCAAGCCGGACGCCCGGAAGCTGCACCTCGACGCCCAGGCGGACGCCAACCTCAAGGCGAACCCCGAGGGCATCGACGTCTCCGGCTGGCAGGGCGGCATCAACTGGAGCTCGGTCCGCGCCGCGGGCATCGAGTTCTCCTGGATGAAGGCCACCGAGGGCCTGTCGTACAAGGACTCGACGTTCAGCGCCAACTACCTGGGCGCCTACAACGCCGGCGTGATCCGGGGCGCGTACCACTACGCCCGCCCCGACGTCTCCGGCGGTGCCGCGCAGGCCGACTTCTTCGCCAGCAACGGCGGCGCCTGGTCCCGCGACAACCTCACGCTCCCCGGCGTGCTGGACATCGAGGGCACCTGCTACGGCTACTCCCAGGCCGGCATGCAGCAGTGGATCCTCGACTTCTACAACAAGTACAAGGCCCGCACCGGCCGTGACGTCGTGATCTACACCAGCCCCAGCTGGTGGAACACCTGCACCGGCGGCTGGAGCGGCATGTCCGCCCGCAGCCCCCTGTGGGTCGCGAACTGGACGACCGGTACGCCCAGCATCCCGTCGGGCTTCCCCTTCTACACGGTCTGGCAGTACACCTCCACCGGCTCGGTGAGCGGTGTCTCGGGCAACGTTGACCGCGACCGCTTCAGCGGTGACCGCTCCCGTCTGCTGGCCCTGGCCAACAACACCCCGTGACGGTGGGTGCCTGAACTGCTCGCCCCCCTCCCCGGGCGTGGCCTCTGAATGAGGGGTACGCGGGCCGGAGCGGCCTTACCCGGCTGCTCCGGCCCGCGTTTTTCGTCCCCCGGCCCTCGGGCCTGTCCGGCGGATCTTCGCGGGCCCACGACGCCTGGCACGCACTCTCGCCGCACGCCCGAATCACCCAAGTACGTCCAGTACGAGGGCGATCCGGGTGCACGCCGAGAGCACGCACCAGACGCCGCGGGCTGATCCACGAAGATCCGCCGGACAGGCCCGCCCCGTTCCACGACCGTTCACGAAGGAGCACCACATGACATCCCCCCTCAGCAGGCGCGGCGCCCTCATCGCCGGGGCCGCGGCCCTGGCCGCCGGGCTGGGACCGGCGGCCTCCGGCGCCGCCGCGCGCGCCCCCGAGATCATGCGTCCCCGCTTCTCCGCCCTGTCCCCGCAGCAGCGCGCCGGGCAGTGCGTCATCCACTCCTACCCCGGCCTCACCCCGCCCGCCTCCCTGATGAAGGCCATCAAGGAGGGCCGTACCGCCGGGGTGATCTTCTTCGGCGAGAACATCGAGAGCCTGAGCCAGATCGAGAGCGTCATCAACCAGATGAACGCGGCCCACGCCTCGTCCCCCGTCACGGCTCCGCTCCTGCTCATGACGGACCAGGAGGGCGGCATGATCCGCCGCCTGCCCGGCGAGCCCGTCATGTCCGCCAAGGACGTCGGCGCCTCCGCCGACCCGCACCAGTGGGCCGACTTCACCGGCAGCGGCGCGGGCCTGAACCTCGCGGGCATCGGCATGAACGTCAACCTCGCACCGGTCCTGGACGTCTACCGCAAGAACGGCGACTTCACCGACCAGTACGAGCGGTCCTACAGCAACTCCGCCGCCGAGGTGGCCAGTTGCGGCAAGACCTTCATCACCGCCCAGCAGGCCGTCGGCGTCGCCGCCACCGCCAAGCACTTCCCGGGCCTCGGCCCGGCCACCGCGAGCCAGAACACGGACCTGCGGCCCGTCACCATCACCACGTCCGCCGCCACCCTGCGCAGCGTGGACGAGGCGCCGTACAAGGACGCCATAGCCGCCGGCACGAAGCTCGTCATGCTGTCCTGGGCCATCTACACCGCGCTGGACTCCAGCCGCCCGGCCGGTCTCTCCCCGACGGTCATCGGTGAGCTGCGCAACCGCCTCGGCTACACCGGGGTCACCATCACCGACGCGCTGGAGGCGGGCGCCCTGACGTCCTTCGGCAGCACCTCGCAGGTCGCCGTCAAGGCCGCCGCCGCGGGCATGGACCTGCTGCTCTGCTCCTCGCGCAGTGTCGCCCAGGGGGACGAGGCGGTGACCGCCCTGAGCGACGCGCTGGGAACCGGGGCGCTCGACGCCGCGGCGTTCGAAGCCGCCGCGGCGCGCGTCAACGCCCTGCGCGCGGGCCTGTAACTAGACGCTCGCCCGGAGGAAGGCGGCCCAGGCGTGCGGCGGGACGGTGAGAACCGGCCCGTCGCTCACCTTGGAGTCCCGCACGTGCACGGCGGCGGGGTGCGCGGCGACCTCTACGCAGTCGCCGCCCTGGCTGCTGCTGTGGCTGGACTTGCGCCAGTCGTAGGCGACTTCGATGCAGTTGCCGCCCTCGCTGGCGCTGTAGCTGGACTTGTGCCAGTCGTAGGCGACTTCGATGCAGTCGCCGCCCTCGCTGCCGCTGTAGCTTGACTTGAACCAACTGAGTCCGGTGGCGTGTGCTGCGCGAGTCATCTCTCTCCAAGCAGGTCATCCAGTAGGCGAATGCTCTCCTCGGGCGAGAGCGCCTGCGACCGGAGCATCCCACATTTCTGCTGGAAGACGCTGACCTCATCCGGGTCATCGACCAGGAAGCTCACGCGCTGGCCTTCGATATAAGCCAGTTGATCGTGATCGGGGGTCTCCAGCAGAACCATCGGGCCGTCGAGGGCCGCGTGGGTCTGGCGCGCTGTCGGCACGATCTGGATGCTGACAAAGGGGAGTCGGGCGTACTCGCGCAGGCACCTGATCTGCTCACGCAGGACCTCGGGCCCTCCCAGCGGCCGGTGCAGTACCACCTCCTCGATGAGGAAGGTCAGCATCGGTCGGGGCTTGCGCTCCAGGAGAGCCCGCCGGTTCAGCCGGTTGGCCACTCGCTCGTCCAACTCTTCTGCCTCAAGAGGAGGGTAGAGAGAGTCGAAGACCGCCCGTGCGTAGTCCTCGGTCTGAAGAAGCCCAGGCACAACCTGGTTCTGGTACGACAGCAGGCTCACCGCCTCCTGCTCGTACTCCACGAAGTCCTGGACGAACGCCGGGAACCGCTCCTTCTCCGGCACCTTCTCCACGGCAACCTTCAACGCGCCCTTGGTTTCGAGTAGTTCGTCCAACATGATGGCGAAGTCCAGCTGGAGCGGTCGCCGGCCCTGCTCGATGGAAGCGATCGTGTCGTCGCTGACGCAGCACCGCTCGGCGAGGGACGCCTGCGTCATCCCGGCCGCCTTGCGGAACATGGCCAGTTGGGCACCGATCAGATGCCACGACGTCACGCGCTTCGTCTTCTTCTGCTGCTTCGCCTGTTGCATGCAGTCCCTCTCCCCGTTCGGGCTTCCCGATGACCCGTCAGCCGTCGTACATCGACTCCGTACGACCTGACTCCCTGCATAACCGTAGTGACGGTATGTGACCTTCGTCTCATGAACGAAACAACTCAACTCCCCGACTTCCGCGAGGCCTTCTACCGGCGTGAGCGCAGGTCGGTGCCGCTCGTACGGAAGTTCGTCCGGAAGGCGCTGGTCGACTGGGCGTGCGAGGAGTACAAGGTGTGCGCGGACGATGTGCTGCTCTGTGTGAGCGAACTCGCGACCAACGCGCTCGTGCACGGCGTGCCGCCGGGGCGCGGGTTCAAGCTGTTCCTGTACTGGGAGCAGGGCACCGGCCGGCTCCGCGTCGAGCTGCATGACAGCGGGGACGGCGAGGTGCCGGAGGCCGTGCCGTGCCCCGAGCCGACCGCCGAGGGCGGGCGCGGGCTGATGCTGGTGGCGGCGCTGTCCGAGCGCTGGGGGGTCGGGGAGCGCAACCCGGGCAAGATCGTCTGGTGCGAGTTTGCCGCACCGGCAAGGATGTTTGCCGAGGCGTCGGGCGGAGCGCACCATCTCCCGTAGATGGAGGTGTGCGCATGAGCGACATGACGCAGATGTACGACGTGGTGGTCATCGGCGGCGGGGCCGCCGGTCTGAGCGGGGCGCTGGCCCTGGCGCGGGCCCGGCGGTCGGTGCTGGTGATCGACTCGGGCAGGCCGCGCAACGCGCCCGCGTCCCACGTGCACAACTACCTGGGCCGCGAGGGCACGCCGCCCTCCGCGCTCCTGGCGACCGGCCGGGACGAGGTGACCGGGTACGGGGGCGAGATCGTGGAGGGCGAGGTCACGGTGGCCGAGCGGCTGCCGGAGGGGGCCGGGTTCCGGGTCGTACGGGGGGACGGGACGGCCGTGACGGCGCGCCGGCTGCTCGTCACGACGGGGCTGGTGGACGAGCTGCCGCCGATCCCCGGGCTGGCCGGGCGCTGGGGCCACGAGGTGCTGCACTGCCCGTACTGCCACGGCTGGGAGGTCAGGGACTCGGCGATCGGGATCGTGGCGTCGAGTCCGATGGCCGTGCACCAGGCGCTGCTGTGGCGGCAGTGGAGCGACGACGTCACGCTCTTCCCGCACCAGGGGCCTGAGCCCACCGACGAGGAGTACGAGCAGCTGGCCGCGCGCGGCATCGCGGTGGTGGACGGCGAGGTGACCGGTGTGGAGGTGAGTGGCGACCGGCTGACCGGGGTACGACTGGCGGGCGGCCGGGTCGTGGCGCGGGACGCGGTGGTCGTACAGCCGCGGTTCACCGCGCGTTCCGGCGTACTCGAAGGCCTCGGGCTGCGGCCGGCCCCGCTGGAGATGGGCGGGCACACCCTCGGCTCGTACATCGAGGCCGACCCGATGGGCGCGACGGACGTGCCCGGGGTGTGGGTGGCCGGCAATGTGGCGAGCCTGATGGAGCAGGTCATCGGCTCGGCGGCGGCCGGGATGAAGGCGGGCTCGGCGATCAACGGGGACCTCGTCATGGAGGACACCCGGCGGGCGGTCGACGCGCGCAACGCGCCCTCCGACGCGGAGATGTGGGACAACCGCTACCGCGAGAGCCACCGCATCTGGAGCGGCAGGCCGAACACCGTGCTGGTCCGCGAGACCGAGGACCTGAAGCCCGGCCGGGCGCTGGACCTCGGGTGCGGGGAGGGGGCCGACGCGGTGTGGCTGGCCCGGCAGGGCTGGCAGGTCACCGCCACGGACATCTCACGCGTCGCGCTGGCACGGGCCGCCGAGCACGCGGCCGAGGCCGAGGTCTCCGAGCGGATCGACTGGCAGTTCCACGACCTGGGGGCCTCGTTCCCCGAAGGAGCGTACGACCTGGTCTCGGCGCAGTTCCTGCACTCCATGGGCGACCTGCCGCGCGAACGGATCCTGCGCCGGGCCGCGCGGGCGGTCGCGCCCGGGGGCGTACTCCTGATCGTCGGGCACGCGGGCTTCCCGCCGTGGGACCACCACCACGCGGAGATGGAGCTGCCGACCACCGATGAGGTGCTGGCCTCGCTCGAACTGCCGGAAGGGGAGTGGGAGGTGCTGCTCAGCGCGGAGCACGAGCGGGTCCAGAACGACCCGGACGGCAACCCCGTCACCCGTACCGACAACGCGCTGAAGGTCCGGCGCCTGTGACCTCGGAAGCCGTATAGGGCGCACCCTGTCCTATACGGCTTCTAACGTCGTCCTCGAAGGCGGAACGAGAACGACGAAGGGCAGATCCATGAGCGACACCGCGACGGACACCAGCGCGACGGCCACCACGCCCGACCTGGACGGTGAGCGTGCCGAATTGCTGGAGGCGCTGACCAAGCAGCGGCACTTCCTGCGGTTCACCGCCCGCGATCTGACGGACGAACAGGCCGGGCAGCGGACCACGGCGAGCGCGCTGTGTGTGGGCGGGCTCATCAAGCACGTCACGGAGGCCGAGCAGACCTGGGCCGACTTCATCGTGGAAGGGCCGTCGAGCATGCCCGACTTCACCGCGATGACGGAGGCCGACTTCGCGAAGCGGGTCGCATCATTCGCGATGCAGCCCGGGGAGACCCTGGCAGGCGTGCTGGACGCCTACGCCGAGGTGGCCGGCCGTACCGACGGACTGATCGCCACGCTGCCCGACCTGGGCGTCACGCACGCCCTGCCGAAGGCTCCCTGGTTCGACGGGGACGCGCGGTGGTCGGCCCGCCGGGTCCTGCTGCACGTGCTGGCGGAGACCGCGCAGCACGCGGGGCACGCCGACATCATCCGTGAGTCGCTGGACGGTGCCCAGAGCATGGCCTGACCCGCGACACGCCGAGCGCCCGCCGTCCTCCCCGGAAAGGGGCGGGCGGCGGGCGCGCTCGGTCGGGGGAGACCCGCAGGGATCAGGCGGCGGCCTTGATCGCGGAGATGTCGAAGTTCAGCTTCACCTTGTCGCTGACCATCACACCGCCGGTCTCCAGCGCCGCGTTCCAGGTCAGGCCCCAGTCGGAGCGCAGGATCTCGGTGCTGCCCTCGAAGCCGACGCGCTCGTTGCCGTAGACGTCGGTGGCGGAGCCGTTGAACTCCAGGTCGATGGAGAGCGGGCGGCTCACATCCTTGATGGTGAGGTCGCCGGTGACGCGGTACTTGTCGCCGCCGAGCTGCTCGGCGGAGGTCGAGCGGAACGTCATCAGGGGGAACTTCTCGGCGTCGAAGAAGTCGCCGCTGACCAGGTGGGCGTCGCGGTCCGCGATGCCCGTGTCGACGCTGGCGATCTTCACGTCGATGGAGGCGGCCGAACCGGCCGGGTCGGTGCCGTCCAGCTTCAGGGAACCCTCGTGCTCACCGAAGGAACCGCGGACGTTGGTGACCATGGCGTGGCGCACGGTGAAGCCGATGCTGCTGTGGGCCGGGTCGATCGTGTACTCACCCGTGAGGGCGGCCAGGGCGGGGTCGACGTCGACCGTGGTCGTGGCGGTCGCGGTGTCGTTGGACTTGCGGTTGAACAGAGCCATGGCTCCTCCTCGGGGACGGGGTCGAGCGGCGGGCCCGACTTGTTGTTTAACCTTCAACGAGATTCACTGTAGACCCATATTGTTCAAAGTTCAACATCTGCGATCCGGATCGGTACGTCCGCGCCCGTCTGTTCACCCCGCCGTTACGTCGCACCCCCTGGTGACGCGCGTAGAACTCGGGCACTATCTCCCTGACAGGATTGTCATGAACAGGAGGAGACCCCCCATGGTGTTCCGCGCCCCCCACGTGTCCCGGATGACGCTGCGCCCCGCCCTGACCGCCCTCGCCCTCGTTCTCGGCGTCCTCTTCGCCCCCGGCATCGGCGTCGTCAGCGGTACGACGGACGCCTACGCCGTCACCAAGCTCACCCACAGCCAGGCGACCGCGCGCTTCAGCTCGTCCGGCGTGGGCTGGACCTCCTCAGGCGGCTGTTCCAACCGCAACGTCTCCACATGCACCTCCTTCGACCAGCTCAACCTGCCGAGCGCCCAGGGAGCCCAGACCCTCAAGAGCGCCTCGGGCTGCGCGCTCACCATCACCGGGGGCACCGAGACCGGGCACGCCAGCGGCACGTACTCGCACTGGAACGGCTACAAGCTCGACTTCAGCAAGACCACCTGCGTCACCAACTACATCAAGGGCCACTTCACCTACATCGGCCTGCGCGGTGACGGGGCGGCCCAGTACAAGTCGGGCTCCGGCAACATCTACGCCGACGAGGGCAACCACTGGGACACGACGTTCTACAACTGCGGCGGCTGCTGAGCCGCGTAGCCCCCTCCCCACAGGAGCTGCCTTGAACGCAATGAACCCGAGCCGCCGCGCGCTGCTGCGCACCGGGGCGGGAGCCGCGCTCGCGGCCGCCGGACTGGCGGCCGGCGCCCCGGCCGCCACCGCGGACGGGAGCCGCGCGGCCCTCGTCACCGGGGGCAGGGTCCGCAACCTCACCGGACCCGCCGAGACCGGCCGCTTCGCCGCCCCCTGGACCGACCTCGGCATCCCGGCCCGCTGCCCGGACGGCAGCATGCTCTTCGTCTGCGGCGACACCTTCGACGGCGGGGGAGTCGGCGGGCCCGACTGGCGGTCCCCGGTCGGACTGCGCTCCTCGAACGCCTCGCCCGGCGCCCTCGCCATCGACGGCAGCGTCGGCGGCGCGCACGCCGTCGGACTCGTCCCCGAGGGCCACGCCGGCGGCACCACGGCCATTCCCTCCGACGTCTTCACCGTCGGCTCCACGATGTACATGCACCTGATGCGCGGCGTCATCTACCGCACCCACCACTCCGACTTCTGGCGCTCCGACGACAACGGCGAGACCTGGCAGTACCTCTGCCAGTGGCCCGGGGACCAGTACGGCGGCCAGTTCCAGCAGAAGACGTACGCGGTCGCCGACGACGGCTACTGCTACGTCCTGTCCACGGCCTTCAACCGGGACATCACCTCCGGGCTGCTGCTCCACCGCGTCCCGCAGAACGCGCTGGGCGACCCGGCCGCGTACCAGCCGTGGGGCTACGCGGGCGGTGCCTGGGGCTGGGGGAATCCGCCGACCACCATCACCGGGGCGCGCCGCTGGGGCGAGATCTGCTTCCGGGCCATGGGCGGGAAGTACGCGTTCACCTGGCTCAACATGGCCCCGCTCGACATCCGGGCGCAGGTCTTCGCGCTGCCGACCTCGAACCTCTTCACGACCCCGGAACAGACCATGATCCTTCCGACCGTGCCGGGACTGGAGGTCGGCAACGCGGTGGCGAGCCCGTACGGCGGGTTCATCGTCCCGGGATCGACGTTCGCCGACTTCCACATCGCCGTCAGCCAGTGGTTCGACAACCAGAACTACCGGGTGATGCAGTACCGCATCAACGGGCTCGCGGCCTGAGCCCGCACAAGCCGGCGCCCCCGCTGTTCCCGGGCGGGGGCGCCTTCACGCGTGCGGGGCCGGAGTCAGGCGGCCGTGTCCAGGGCCCGACGTGCCAGGGCGACGACCTCGGGGTCGGTGACGAAGTGGGTGTCCTGGTCCGCCGAGGCCCCGCCCGCGCCGAGCGGGACCCAGGTACCGCCGGGCCGGCGCGGGGCGCGGGCCTTGGCGGAGAGGTGGACGGCGGCGACTCCGGCACGGGCCAGCGCCGGGATGTCGGCGACGCGCACGCCGCCGCCGGCCATGACCTGCACCCCCGGGGCGGCGGCCACCATCGCGGTGATCGCCGCCAGCCCGTCGGCCGCGGCCGGGGCGCCGCCCGAGGTGAGGACCCGGGTCAGACCGAGCGAGGGCAGCAGCGCGGCCGCGGCGACCGGGTCGGCGGACTGGTCGACGGCCCGGTGCAGGGTCACCTCCACCGGGCGGCCGGCGGCGCGGGCCGCGTCGGCGAGCCGGGCGACCGCGTCCGTGTCCAGGGAACCGTCGGCGGTGAGCGCCCCGATGACCACTCCGGCGGCGCCGGAGGCGATGACGGACCGCACCTCGGCGGCCATCAGCGCCAGCTCCTCCGCGTCGTGCACGAAGTCACCCGGCCGGCACCTGACGAGCGCCTGCACCGGCAGCCCCTCGGCCGCGACCGCCTCGACCAGGGCGGCCGACGGGGTCAGGCCGCCCAGCTCCAGCGCGGCGCACAGCTCGACCCGGTCGGCGCCGCTCTCCCGGGCGGCGCGGGCACCGGCCGGTGAGGTGACGGCGATCTCCAGCGCGGGGCGGGCGCTCACTCGTCGTCCCCGGTCAGCGGCTGGTCGGAGGCGGGAATGATGCGGGCCGACAGGTCCGGGTCGGCCATCTCGCGGTCGAAGGGGAACATCGGGCGGCGGATGCGGTGGTGGCCCAGGCGCACCAGGTCCTGGTCCACACCGCCGGGGGTGAGCGCCATCTTCCAGCCCACCGACATGTCGAAGAGCTCGGGCTCCAGGTAGCCGATCTTCACGATCACGATGTCGGCGCCGCGCGGGTCGAGGCCCAGGTCGGTGAAGTCGTGCTCGTGGTGGTACGGCTTGCGCAGCTCGGTGAGGATCGCGTACACGCTGCCGACCCGGATCACGACCTCGGTGCGCGCGTCGCGGTCGCCGTGGCGGACCGAGTGCACCGTGCCGGTCAGGGTGACCGGGCCCGCGTGCCGGTCGTCCACCTCCGCGCCCGCGGTGACGGTGACGGTGGCGCCGACCCCGGCGGCGGCGGCCTTCGCGACGGCGTCCGGTCCGGGCACCGAGGCGTAGATGACGGTCGGGCCGTCGTCCTCCCGGAACTCCGGGCGGGCCAGCAGCCGGGTCAGCCCCCAGGTCATGTCGCCGGAGCCGCCCGCGGTCGGGTTGTCCCCGGTGTCGCTGATGAAGTACGGGCGCCGGTCGGAGCCCAGGGCCTCGTCCAGGATTCCGTCGAAGGTGCCGGTCGGGGCGACGAACTCGAAGTCGTCGCGGGCCTTCCAGAAGCCCTGGGCCAGCCGCTCCGCACCCGCCGAAACGGCGGCCCGGTCGGTGCCGGTGACCACCACGACGGCGCGGTTGCGGGGCTCGTCCGCCCAGGCGTAGCCGACCCAGATCGCGGCGTCGGTCACGCCGTCCATGGCCTCGACATCGGCCACCGCCGCGTACACGCTCCTGGCGGGCTCGATCCGGGTGGAGGTCTGCTCGCCGGCCAGCAGCACCGGCACCGGCACCCACGCCTTGACCGGGCGCGGCGCACCCGAGACCAGCAGCTCCACCAGGTTGCGGGCGGCCCGCTCCTTGGTCTCCATGTGGTCCTCGTGGGGGGCCAGCCGGTAACAGGTGATCAGGTCGCTGCCGTGGGCGAGCTCGCGGGAGACATTGCCGTGCAGGTCCATCGAGGTGGAGATGATCACGTCCGGGCCGACGGTGGCGCGGATGCGGTCCAGCAGGACGGCCTCCGCGTCGTCGACGCCCTCCACGGTCATCGCGCCGTGGATGTCGTACCAGAGGCCGTCCGGGCGGGGCAGCGCGGCGAGCCGTTCGAGCAGCTCGTCGGTCAGCTCCTTCCAGGCGGCGGCGGTGACGGTGCCGCCCGGCAGCGACTTGCCGACCAGGGCGCCGTGCCAGTCGGCCGCCTCGCGCAGCTCCTCACCGGGGGCCAGGAAGGGGTAGCGGTCCAGCACCTCGGCGCCGCGCGAGGGGTGGAAGGCGGCGGCCCGGGTGCGGGCGGGGGAGAAGGTGGAGGACTCGATGCCGAGCCCTGCGATGGCGATGACCGGGCGGGATGCGGCGGTGCGGGATTGCGACATGGCTCCTCGTAGGGTCGGGCGTCAGAGTTGACGGGGGTCGAGCGCGGCGATCCGGTCGGCTCCGCCCACCTCGTGCAGGGCGTGGGCCAGGGCGCGCTGGAGGGCGAACTGCCCGGCGCCGACCAGTCCGGCGTCGGCGCCGAGCCTGGTCCGCTCGATGGTGAGGTGCTCGGTGACGAGCGGATGGCAGCTCTCGTAGAGCCGGCTGCGCACAGCGGCGACGAACTGTTCCAGGGTGGAGAGGATGCCGCCCAGGTAGACGGCGTCCGGGTTGAAGAAGTTGACGTTGGCGGCGAGCACCTGGCCCAGGTAGTCCCCGGCCCTGCGGACCGTGCGGGTGGCCAGCGGGTCGCCGTCCAGAGCCAGCCGGGCCACGTCCTCGGTGCTGTGCACGTCCGCCCCGCGCTCGCGCAGGATGCGGACCAGCGCGGCACCGGACGCCACGGTCTCCAGGCAGCCGGTGTTGCCGCAGGAGCACGGGATACCGGCACCGGCGTCGATCCGGATATGGGTGATGTCCCCGGCCGCGCCCTGCGCGCCCCGGTACAGCCGCCCCTCGACGATCACGCCCGCGCCGATCGCGGAACCGATCTTCACCATGATGGTCTGGGCGTTCCCGTCGGGCCGGACGGTGTGCTCGCCGACCGCCATGCAGTTGGCGTCGTTGTCCACGGCCGCCGGGACGCCGAAGCGCTCCTGGAGCCAGTCGGCGACCGGGAAGCGGTTCCAGCCCGGCATCCGCGAGGGCCGCACGACCGACCCCGACACGGTGTCCACAGGGCCGGGCAGCGAGAGCCCGACCCCGCGCAGATTGCCGGTGCCGTGCTGCTCGGCCAGCGCCTCCAGAGCCTCGGCCAGCCGGGGCAGGGCCGCCTCGGGCCCGTCGGCGATCAGGAAGGGGACCGTCGAGACGTCGGTCAGGCCGCCGCCCGGAAGGACCACGCCGATCCTGGCGTGCCGGCCGCCGAGGTCGGCGGCGACGGCGAACTCGTCACGGCCCCCGATCCTCAGCGCCTTGCGGGGGCGTCCGCCCGTGGAGGACTGGGTGCCCTCCTCGGCGACCAGACCGCGGTCCACCAGGTGCGCCACGGCGAGGGAGATGGTGGAGGCGGCGGCCCCGAGGCGCTCGGCGAGTTCGGCACGTGAGGTCGCCTGACCCGAAGCGATGAGTTCCAGAACACGCACGGCGAGGGACGGGGTCCCTTTCGTGGCCTTGCGGTCCCACGCACTTATTCCAGTCATGTACAAAGTTACTTCCGCAACGGGGTATGTGGCGAAGACGATACGCCCGCACTTCGCACAGGGGAACACCGGAATGAAGGAAGTGCGTCACCCGCAAAATCCCTTATATCCACCCAATCTGCCCCAAGAGGTCGGGAGAAAAGGGGCAGCGGGACTTTCGTCGAATGTGCAGTAACTTACTTGTTACTAATTCTTGTTTGTTTCTTCGGCAACTGCGGCGTTAGCTGTCGTGAACGCAGCGCCGACCCCCCGAGCGGCTGCGGGCCCTTTCAATCCGAGGAGTGTCATGATCCTTACCCGCACGGTGAAGAACCGTCGCTGGGCCCTCGCCGCGGGCGCCGCCACCACCGCGGCCGTACTGCTGTCCGGCTGCTCCGGCGGGGGTACGACCTCGTCCGGCTCCGGCTCGTCGGACAGCATCAACTACGCGCTGCCGGCGAACTTCACGCCGAACTGGATCCTCCCGGTCGGCACCGCCGCCCACCTGAACACCAACAACTCCTCGATATCCCAGTCCCTCTGGGAACCGCTGATCGCCTACGACGGCTCCACCGGCAAGGTCGGCTGGAACAAGGACAACTCGCTGGCCACCGCCGCCGACTTCGCCAAGGACAGCAAGAGCGTCACGATCACGCTCGGCGACCGGCACTGGAGCGACGGCGAGCAGATCACCTCGCGCGACGTGCAGTTCTGGTTCAACCTGGTCAAGGCCAACAAGGAGGACTGGGCCAGCTACAGCCCGGGTAAGGCGCCGGACAACTGGACCGCGCTGAAGATCGTGGACGACACCCACTTCACGATCACCTTCGACAAGGCGTACAACACGCAGTGGATGCTCGCCAACGAGCTGAGCATGATCCGCCCGATGCCGCAGCACGTCTGGGACAAGACCAGCGACGCGGGCGAGGTGTCGGACCTCGACCTCACCCCGGCGGGCGCCAAGAAGGTCTGGACGTACCTCAACACGGCCGCCAAGAAGATCTCCGGCTACGCCACCGACCCGCTCTGGAAGACGGTCAGCGGCCCGTACACCATCAAGTCCTTCTCCACCGCCGGCAAGGTGCAGCTGCTGGCCAACGCCAAGTACGACGGCGGCGGCAAGGCCAACATCAAGACCGTGAACCTGCTCCCGTTCACCACCACGGACGCCGAGGAGAACGCGCTGCGGGCCGGCACGGTCGACTACGGCTACATCAACGCCACCAACCTCAGCCAGGAAGCGTCCTTCACCGCCAAGGGCTACACCCTCAAGCCGTGGGCCGGCTGGGCGATCACCTACATGCCCTACAACTTCAACAACCCCACCATGGGCCCTGTCTTCAAGCAGCTCTACGCCCGCCAGGCGATCCAGATGTCGGTGGACCAGGCGACCCTGTCCAAGGTGATCTACAACGGCACCGCCGTCCCCACCTACGGGCCCGTCCCGCAGGGCCAGACCTCCTCCTTCATCTCCCCGGCGCAGAAGGACAACCCGTACCCCTTCTCCACCGCCAAGGCGAAGAAGCTGCTCACCGACCACGGCTGGACCGAGCAGAACGGCACCATGGTCTGCACCGACGCGGGCAGCGGCGACGACCAGTGCGGTGCCGGGGTGGACAAGGGCACGAAGTTCCAGATGCAGGTGCTGTCCCAGTCCGGCTCGACCGTGACCGACAACCTGATGAGCGCGCTCCAGTCCTCCTTCGCCAAGTCCGGCATCGGCTTCGGCATCAAGACCGCACCGGTCAACTCCGTGCTCTCGCAGGCCGGTCAGTGCGAGGCCGGCGACGCCGGCTGCAAGTGGCAGCTGTCCTTCTTCGGCAGCGCGGGCAGCTGGTACTTCCCCGCCTACCCGAGCGGTGACGCGCTCTTCGCGACCGGCGGCGGCTCCAACTTCGGCAGCTACTCCAACCCGGCCGCCGACAAGCTGATCAGCAAGACCACCACGGACTCCTCCGACGCCGCCATGCAGGAGTACAGCGAGGCCCTGGCCAAGGACCTCCCGGTCATCTGGCTGCCGGAGCCCGACTACCAGGTCTCCGTGGTCAAGAGCGGCCTCGGCGGCTTCGCCCAGGACTCGCTCGCCAACTTCCACCCCGCCATGTGGAAGTGGACCAAGAAGTGAGCCGGCTCGCCGACCACGCGCACCACTGAGCCGAAGCGACCGGATAACACATGAGCACTTCCTCGTACCTCCTCAGGCGGGTCCTCCAGGCCGTCGTGGTGATCGTCATCGTGACGATCGTGGTCTTCGGTCTGCTGCACGCCCTGCCCGGGGGTCCCGCACGCGGGATCCTCGGCCCGCAGGCCACCGCACAGCAGATCACGGCCTTCAACCACGAACAGGGCCTCGACAAGCCGCTGCCCGTGCAGTACTTCTACTACCTGAACCAGCTGCTCCACGGTGACCTCGGGACCTCGTACACCCTCAACGAGCCGGTCTCCCAGCTCATCACCGAACGGCTGCCGAAGACACTGCTCCTCACCGTCCTGTCGGCCGTCGTCGGCCTGGTGCTGGCGATCCCGCTGGGCATGTGGCAGGCCATGCGGCGCAACAAGCCGGCGGACTACGTCATCACCACGCTGAGCTTCATCGCCTACTCCACGCCCGTCTACTTCCTCGGGCTGATCCTGGTGCTGGTGTTCAGCCAGGCGCTGCCGTGGTTCCCCTCCCAGGCGCCCCAGGGCGACACGCTCGCCCAGGTCTTCTCCGAACCGCAGGCGCTGGTGCTGCCGGTGGTCGCGGGCGCCGCCTCGATGATCGCGGTGTTCAGCCGCTACATGCGGGCGGCCACCCTGGAGAACCTCTCCGAGGACTACGTCAGGACCGCGCGGGCCGGCGGCTCCCGCTCCGGCGCCATCCTGTGGCGGCATGTGTTCCGCAACTCGCTGACGCCCGTGGTCGCCATGCTCGGCTACTACGTGCCGGTGCTGTTCGGCGGCGCCCTGGTGGTCGAACAGCTCTTCAACTACCCCGGCATGGGCCTGCTCTTCTGGACCGCCGCGCAGTCCTCCGACTACCCGGTGCTCCTGGGCTGCGTGCTCGTCATCGCCATCGCCACCGTGACCGGCACGCTCCTCGCCGACATCGTCCAGCGGTTCATCGACCCCCGAGTGAAGGCAGGCCGGGCATGAGCGCCGTCATCCAGCCGGGCCAGGTGCCCGGCAAGGCCACCGCCGCCCCCGTCACGGCATCCGGCACCCGCCTCGCCGTCCGGCGCTTTGGCCGCAACAAGCTCGCCGTCGTCGGACTCGGCGTCGTCGTCTTCTTCTTCCTGTTCTGCTTCGCCGGTCCGCTGGTGTACTCCACCGACCAGACCCACACGCTGCTGGACCAGGTCAACCTC
The DNA here is from genome assembly GCF_030719295.1 of Streptomyces sp. Mut1. Classification (NCBI taxonomy): domain Bacteria; kingdom Bacillati; phylum Actinomycetota; class Actinomycetes; order Kitasatosporales; family Streptomycetaceae; genus Streptomyces; species Streptomyces castrisilvae. The sequence continues at coordinate 5,710,094 of NZ_CP120997.1, forward strand.
GCCCCCGGCGGCTCGCACTGGCTGGGCACCGACGCGGTCGGCCACGACGTGCTGGGCCGGCTCATGTACGGCGGCAAGGTGTCGCTGATCGTCGGCCTCGCCGCAGGCGTCCTGGCCACCGTCATCGGCACCCTCTGGGGCGCCGTCGCCGGCTACGCGGGCGGCTGGGTCGACGCGGTCATGATGCGGGTCGTGGACGCGGGCATCGCCATCCCCGCCCTCTTCATCCTGCTCGTGGTCTCGGCCATCACCACCCCGGACCTGACCGGCCTGGTCGTCATCCTGGGCTTCGTCTCCTGGCTGGTGCCGTCCCGGCTGATCAGGGCCGAGACGCTGAGCCTGAAGAACCGCGACTACGTGCTGACGCTCCGGGCCATCGGCGGCACACACGGCCGGGCGATCATCCGGCACATCCTGCCGAACTCGGTCTCGACCATCATCGTCGCCGCCACCTTCCAGATCGCCGACGCCATCCTGCTCGTCGCCTACGTCTCCTACCTGGGCCTGGGCGTCCAGCCGCCGTCCACCGACTGGGGCGGCATGCTCTCCGCCGGTCTCACCGCCGCCTACTCCGGCTACTGGTGGCTCATCATTCCGCCCGGCCTGGCCATCATCCTGGTGGTGTGGGCGTTCAACGCGATCGGGGACGGGCTCCGCGACGCATTCGACGTGAGGGGACGCGGATGACCGTCACCCAGAGCCCCGCCGCACCGCAGGCCGGGCCGATTCTCGAACTCGACGACCTCGGCGTCGTCTTCACCACCGAGAGCGGAGAGGTGCCGGCCGTCCGGGGCGTCTCCCTCCACGTCGAACCCGGCGAGACGCTCGCCCTCGTCGGCGAGTCGGGCTCCGGCAAGTCCACCATCGCGCTCGCCGCGATGGGCCTGCTCACCGGCAACGCCCGAGCCACCGGCAGCGCCGTCATCGCCGGCACCCAGGTCGTCGGCGCCCGCGAGAGCGACCTCGCCGCGCTGCGCGGCCGGACCGCCTCCATGGTCTTCCAGGAACCGGCCACCGCGCTCGACCCGCTGACCCGCGTCGGCCGGCAGATCGCCGAGGTCATCCGCAACCACCGCGAGATCTCCGCCAAGGAGGCAGCCGCCGAGGCCGTCGCGCTCCTGCGCAGGGTCGGCATCCCCGAGCCGGAGCGGCGGGCCACCGCCTACCCCTTCCAGCTCTCCGGCGGACAGCGCCAGCGCGTCGTCATCGCCATGGCCATCGCCAACAACCCCGCCCTGCTCATCGCCGACGAGCCGACCACCGCGCTCGACGTCACGGTCCAGGCCGAGATCCTCGACCTGCTGCGCCGGCTCGCCGCCGAGACCGGCACCGGGGTCCTGCTGGTCACCCACAACATGGGCGTCGTCGCCGACTTCGCCGACCGGGTCGCCGTGATGTACCGCGGCGAGATCGTGGAGACCGGACCGGTCGAGGACGTGCTCCTGCGCCCGTCGCACGAGTACACCCGCCGGCTGCTGGCCGCCGTGCCCCGGCTGTCGGTGGCCGAGGCGGACAAGACGGCCCCGTCCGCCACCGACGCGGCCCCCGGCACCGAGCCGGTCGCCGAACTCCGCGACGTCTCCGTGGTCTTCGGCCGCGGCAAGAACGCCGTGCGGGCCCTGGACGGCGTCTCCCTCGCCGTGCACGCGGGCCAGACCCTGGGGCTGGTGGGCGAGTCGGGCTCCGGCAAGTCCACCGCGTCCAGGGTCGCGCTCGGCCTGATCGCGCCGACCTCCGGCACCGTCTCGCTGTTCGGCACCGACCTCGGGCGCGCCAGGTCCCGGGCCCGCCGGGCCCTGCGGGCCGGAATCGGCGTGGTCCTCCAGGACCCGGTCGCCTCGCTCGACGCCCGGATGACGGTCGGCGAGTGCGTCGCCGAACCGCTCAGGGTCCACCGCCGGGGCCTGAGCGCCAAGGACCGCCGGAGCAAGGTCGCCGCCATCCTCGACCGCGTCCGGCTGCCGCGCGAACTCGCCGACCGGGCCCCCCGGGAGCTGTCCGGCGGCCAGCGCCAGCGGGTCAGCCTGGCCCGCGCGCTGGTCCTGGAGCCCCGGCTGCTGGTCGCCGACGAACCCACCAGCGCGCTGGACGTCAGCGTGCAGCAGGCCGTGCTCGAAGTGATCTCCGAGCTCCAGGACGAGCTGGGCTTCGCCTGCCTCTTCGTCTCCCACGACCTGGCCGTCGTCCAGCACTTCGCGCAGCGCGTCGTGGTGCTGCGGGGCGGCCGCATCCAGGAGCAGGGCCCCACCGGGCAGACCCTCCTGCACCCGGAGACCGACTACACCCGCGGCCTGCTGGCCGCCGTACCGGTGCCGGACCCGGTGGTCCAGCGCGGCCGCAGGGCCGAGCGCCTGGCCGCCCTCACGGCCGGCCGGACGGAGGCCCAGGCATGAACGACGCGTACGACCGCAGGCTCTTCGCGGGCGTCGACATCGGCGGCACCACCACGCAGGTGGTGCTGTGCGACGACGACCTGAACGTCCTGGACCGGGCCGAGACGGCGACCCCGGCGGACCGGGGCGGCCGGGCCATGATCCGCGCGGCCCTGGACGTCCTGGCCCCGCTCCTGGAGCACACCCCCGGCCGGCTCACCGGGTGCGGGGTCGGCGCCGCAGGGGTGGTGGACTCCGCCACCGGGCGCATCCTGGTGGCCAGCGACTCCTTCACCGGCTGGGCCGGATTCGGGGTGACGGAGGCCCTGGAGGAGGCGCTCGGGGTCCCGGCCTTCCTGGACAACGACGTCAACGCCTTCCTGTACGGGGAGACGTCGGGCGGCGCGGTCCGGGACGAGCGAGACGTCCTCGGGATCACCCTCGGCACCGGCGTCGGCGGCGCGCTGTGGAGCGGCGGCGCGCTGTTCACGGGACCGCACGGCGCGGCCGGCGAGATCGGGCACATCCCCGGCTTCGGCGACCTGCTCTGCTCCTGCGGCGGACGCGGCCATCTGGAGACCCTGGCCTCCGGCCGCTCCATCGGCGCCCGCTACGCGGAGCGCACCGGCCGGCGGCTGACCGCCCGGGAGGTCGCACAGGCGGCGGAGCGCGGTGACGAGGACGCCCTCGCGGTGTTTCGGGCCGCCGGAGACGGCATCGCACGGGCGATCGTGATGACGGCGGGCGTCGTCGACATCACCACGGTCGTCGTGGGCGGCGGGGTCAGCCGCGCCTGGCCGCTGCTGAGCCCGGTCGTCCTCGCCTCGCTGGCCGCCGAACCGCCGGTCAGCGGGCACCCCGTCCGGCTGGTCAGGTCGGGCCTCGGCTCCGACGCCGTACCGGTCGGCGCCGCCGCCCGCGCACGGCGTGAACTCGCGGTGGGTGCCCCGGCCTGACCCCGGGCCTGTCTTCACACTGCCGTCGTCGCCCGGCAGACGGCAGTGTGAAGACAGGTCCTAGGGCCCCCGGACACAGAGGAAGGACCCCCGTCCCGCCCGGACGGGGGTCCTCCCTGTCTTGTGGGTGAGGTCAGGAACCGACGCTCACCGTGAACCGCCGCGGGTTGCCGTCGTTCGCGGCGCCCGAGACGTCCGGCTCACCGTCCGGGCGTACGTCGTCGTACGGGAAGGCGTACCCGATCGGGCTGTTGGCGTGGACGATCCGCGACCAGTGGTTGGTCACCGCGCCCTGGTAGTAGTCGGCCACCGAGGTGCCGTTCGGCTGGTCCGGGTGGCTGAGCATGATCGACCGGTTGAAGCCGGCCGCGATCCGGGCGAGCAGCGCCTTCTTGTCGTCGTTGTCCGCCGGGTTGTTGGTGAAGGGCCCGTGGTTGCAGGTGAAGATGTCCTTCGAGACGGGCTTGGAGAAGGTGTGCCCGCCGTCGAACGTCAGGGTGTCGCCACTGACCCGGCCGGCGAGGACACCGCGCCCGCCCTGGAGGTCGATGCGCAGGTCCTCGGAGCGGTACTTCTCCCAGACCTCGTCGATCTGCGCGGTGAACAGGTCGCGGAACGGCATCTCGTCCGGGCGGTCGAAGTACGGCGCCATCAGGTTCTGCGGCGAGACGACCCGCAGCACGTTGCCGTCCGAGCCGCGCGTCACCAGCTGGTCCCAGGGCTGGCCGTCGGCCGCCGCCTGGGCGATGAGGCCGTCGGCGATGCGCTGCACGGCACCGTCCGGGAGCGGGGCCACGGTGTGCGTGGAGTCGCCCTCCAGGGTCAGGCCGATCGGCAGGGCCGTCACCAGGTCGACGTAGCTGATGTTGGCGTACAGCTGCTGCGGGTTGAAGGTGAACTCGCAGAACGACCAGGTGCGCCCGTAGTTCGGGTCCGTGGACGTGGCGAAGGCCGGCTCGACCAGGGCCGGGCCCGGGTTGACGTAGAAGTCCAGGGTGTCGTCGCGCACGAAGTAGACCCGGGCGCCGTACATCTGGGGGAGCGTCAGCACGACGGGCGCGCCGCCGGCCGCGTTCAGCGGGATGGCGCAGTCCACCGGGAGCGGGGTCTGCGGCTCGGCGGGGGAGTCCGGGGAGTAGACGCTGCCGTCGGCGCGCAGCAGGACCCAGCGGTCGGTGCCCTGCTCGTGGCCCGTGACGTAGGCGTTGACGCGGCCGGGCAGCGAGCGGTTCTCCAGGGCCAGTTCGCAGGTGGCCGCGGACGCCGACGCCGCCGGGCTCAGGGCGCTGCCCCACAGGGGGTAGGTGAGCGCGGTCGCGGTGGCGGCGGCGCCGCCCGTGAGGAACTTCCGGCGCGAAATCATGAGGCGACTCCGGGGGTACGTGGGGGGGCGCGGACGAGTGGACCGTGCGGGGAGGTGGAACGAGGTCGTCCGCGGTGGCACCACTTTCGCGAGGAGCGGCGCAGGCGTCAAGACTTGTGACTGAGAGCGCTCTCAAAAAGAAGAACTCTTCACAACTCGACGCTGGTCGGGGCCACTTGGCGGCCCTGTGCCGAGCATCCGGGATGACGTGTGATCAGGAACTGAACGCGGTGTCCGGGATCGCCCGTCTCCGCCCCACTTGGACTAACGGAGGGCGGTTGTTGGACTGGAGAAGCCGTCGGGGCCGTACGTCGTTGACGGTGCGCGGAGCCGACGACTACGCAATGCACATGTCACCAAGAAGTACGCCGGTGGGCGCAGCAGCCGCCGCCGCAGCCGCCGTCCTGGCCCTGGTGGGGACCGCGCTCCCCGCCGTCGCCGCCACCCCCGTACCCGCCGCGGCCGGCAGCGCCGTCCCCGCGGGCAGCCCCGTCATCTCCTCCCACCAGCTCGCCGTCGCCGTCGCCGCCGACTTCCCGCGCGTCCTCACGTACACCGACCGCGCCTCCGGCAAGCGGCTGACCGGCTCCACCCGGCCGGTCACCGCCGTCACCCTGAACGGCACCGCGCACCCCGTCCGGCTCAAGGGCGCTTTGAGGACCACCGGGTCGGCCGCCCGCTACACGCTGGCCTTCACCGACCTGCCGGGCGTCGAGATCGACGCCACGCTCTCCGTCTCCGGGCGCGCGACCACCTTCAAGGTGACCGCCGTCCGCGACACCGCCGCCTTCCGGGTCTCCACGATCGACATACCCGGCCACGACCTGGTCTCCGTCGCCAGCACCGACGCCGGGGCCGCGACCGCCTTCACCCGGCTGGACACCGACTCCACGAAGACCGCCGACGTCTTCGCGGACGTCACGAAGGACACCCCGGCCGACTCCGCGCCCTCCGGGGCCACCTACGCGATCCTCAACACCGGGTCGCTGGCCGCCGCCGTGGAGTCCAACTCCTCGTACGACAAGCCCTCCGGCGCCACCGACGGCGACGACGCCCGCTTCTGGCACCAGGCCCGCAAGGAGGACGACGGCTCCACCCGGGTCGCCGTCTGGTCGGGGCAGTGGACCTACCGGGGCGAGGGGGCGCCCAAGCCGGAGAGCGGCGACAACCTGCCCTGGGCGAAGGTCGTCGTCACCCCCGACGCCAACGGCGACAAGGCCGTCGACTGGCAGGACGGGGCCGTCGCGTTCCGCTCCATCGGCGTGGTCGCGCCGGGCAGCGAGGACACCGCGGACCGGGTGATCACGCACATCCCGTTCAACTTCGCCAGCCAGGCCACCCACCCCTTCCTGCGCACCCTGGACGACGTCAAGCGGATCTCGCTGTCCACGGACGGCCTCGGCCAGCTCGCCCTGCTCAAGGGGTACGCCTCCGAGGGCCACGACTCCGCCCACCCCGACTACGGCGGCGACTACAACAAGCGCGCCGGCGGGCTGAAGGACCTCAACGCCCTCCTGAAGGACGGCAAGAAGTGGGGCGCCACCTTCGGCGTCCACGTCAACGCCACGGAGGCGTACCCGGAGGCGAAGGCGTTCGACGAACAGCTTGTCGACAAGACGAAGCCGGGCTGGAACTGGCTGGGCCAGAGCTACTACATCGACCAGCGCCGCGACATCAACAGCGGCGACCTCGCCGAGCGCTTCCAGCAGCTGCGCGACGAGACCGGCTCCAACCTCTCCATGCTGTACATCGACGTCTACTACACGCACGGCTGGATCGCGGACAAGACCGTCCAGGCCCTCCAGAAGCAGGGCTGGAACGTCTCCAGCGAGTGGGCCGACAAATTCGAGCGGGCCTCGCTCTGGTCGCACTGGGCCAATGACCTCGACTACGGCGGCGCCACCAACAAGGGCCTCAACTCGAAGATCATCCGGTTCATCCGCAACGGCGAGAAGGACGTCTGGAACAACGACCCGGTCCTCGGCCAGAGCGCCATCGACGAGTTCGAGGGGTGGACCGGCGAGACCGACTGGAACACCTTCTACGACAACATCTGGCAGCGCAATCTGCCCGCCAAGTACCTCCAGCAGCAGCAGATCACCCGCTGGGACGGCAACGACATCACCCTGACCGGCGGGGTCAGCGGCACGGTCGAGGACGGCAGGCGCACCTTCTACGACCACGGCCGCAAGGTGCTCAGCGGCACCGACTACCTGCTCCCGTGGGACGACGGCAAGAAGCTGTACCACTACAGCCAGGACGGCGGTACGAGCAGCTGGGCTGTGCCGTCGAAGGGCACGTACACCGTCTACGCGCTCACCGACAACGGCCGCGTCAGGACCGGCACGGTCCGCCCGGTCGACGGGAGGATCACGCTGAAGGCCGAGGCCGGACAGCCGTACGTCCTCTACCCGGACCAGGCCCCCCGGGCCGCGGACGCCAAGTGGGGCGAGGACACCCTCGTCGCCGACCCCGGCTTCAACGACGACCGGCTCGGCGACTGGTCGAAGACCGGCACCGCCGTCCGCGACACCGACGACCGGGGCCGCAACAGCGCGAAGCTCTCGGGCACCGCGACCGCCGCGCTCTCCCAGCGCATCGACGGACTGAAGCCCGGCGCCCGCTACACCGCGTCCGCCCTCATCGAGGTCGAACCCGGAAAGAGCAGGCACACCACCCTCTCGGCCGGCGGGAAGTCCGTCGCCGTGGACCACTCCACGGCCAAGGACTACGTCGCCGCTTCCGACTGGCACGGCACGTACTTCCAGCGCGCCGAGGTCAACTTCACCGCCCCCGCCCATGGCCGCACCAGCTTGCGCATCGAGGCCGCGAAGGGCAGCACGGCGAGTGTCCGCGCCGACGACGTACGCATCGTCGCCAACGCACCGGCCACGAAGAAGAACACCGTCGTCCACGAGGACTTCGAGGACGTCGCCCAGGGCTGGGGCCCCTTCCTCAAGGGCGACGCGGGCGGCTCCACCGACCCCCGCACCGTCATCTCCCAGCTGCACGCCCCGTACACCCAGGCCGGCTGGAACGGGAAGCTCGTCGACGACGTGCTCGACGGCAAGGAGTCGCTGAAGGCCCACGAGGAGAACACCGGGCTCGTCTACCGCACCGCCCCCTGGACCGTCCCGATGACGGACGGCCACCGCTACCGGGTCGAGTACGACTACCAGTCCAGCCACGCCGGGGCCTACGAGTGGGTCGACGGCTACGACCGGATCACCGGCGACGGCAAGCCCGCGTCCGTCGAGACCCGGACCACCGCCATCGGCGCCCAGCACACCACCGGCCACTTCGCCGAGACCGTCACGGCGGGCTGCGGCGACACCTGGACCGGTCTGCGCAAGCGCGGCGACGCCCCCGAGGGTGCCGACTTCGTCCTCGACGGCTTCACCGTGACCGACCTCGGCAGGGCGCCCGCCGACGAGCGGGCCGCCTGCTCCACGCTCGCGGTGACGGCCGCCGCCGAGACCCTGGAACCGGGCACCGCCAACACCGTGAAGGCGAGCTTCACCAACTACGAGTCCACCGCCGCCACCGGCGTCTCGGTGAAGCTGACCCTCCCCGACGGCTGGCAGGCCGAGCCCGCGGGCTCCGTCACCTTCGGCTCGGTCGCGGCCGGCGCCACGGCCACCGCGAGCTGGCAGGTCACCCCGCCTCTCGACGCCGAGTACCGCACGTACGCCCTGGCCTCCGAGGCGTCGTATACGACCGGCGACGGGCAGCGGACGCTCGGCGCGCAGACCTCCGTACGCACCCTGCCGCCGCCGCCCACCACGGACAGCTGGGCCAGTGACCTGGACTGGACGGCCACCACCAACGGCTGGGGGCCGGTCGAGCGCGACCTGTCCAACGGCGAGACCGGAACCGGTGACGGCACCCCGCTGACCATCGGCGGCACGGTCCACGAGAAGGGCCTCGGCAGCCACGCCCCGGCCACCGTCCGCTACTACCTCGGCGGCCGGTGCACCTCGTTCACCGCGGAGGTGGGCGTGGACGACGTGCAGAAGACCGCGGGCAGCGTGCGGTTCTCCATCGAGGCGGACGGCACCGAGGTGGTGAAGTCACCGGTCCTCAAGGCCGCCGACGCCGCCTGGCCGCTCACCGCCGACGTCACCGGAGCCACGTATGTCGAGCTGATCGTCGGCGACGGCGGCGACGGAAACGGCAACGACCACGCCGACTGGGGCAGCGCCCGCTTCCACTGCGGCGGCTGAACCGGCCGCGGCAGGGGGCGGGGCCCGCACGGGTCCCGCCCCCGCAGTCTGCCCGGACTCTGGGAAGGAGGGCCCACGCACGCGTACGCTCGGAAACCATGGGGGAGTTGAGAGCGGACTGGCGGCTGCGGTTGCGCCGCGACGGCCCGGAGGGACCGGTGTGCGGGGCCGGTGTGCTGCTCACCCAGGACCGGATACTGACCTGCGCCCACGTCGTCGGTGAGGCGGACGCCCGGATGTGGGTGGAGTTCGCCGAGAGCCCCGGCATCCCGCCGGTCGCCGCCCGGGTCGCCCCGGACGGCTGGCTCCCGGGCCGCGAAGGACCCGACCGTGAGGACGTCGCCGTCCTCGCCCTGGACAGCCCCCGCCCCCAGGCCGAACCCGCCCCGCTCGGGCGGCGGCTGGAACGCGGCCGGGAGGTGTGGGCCGGCGGCTACTCGCAGACCTTCGACGACGGCATGTGGCTCTCCGGCCGGATCAGCGGACTCCACGGCGACTGGGTGCAGTTGGACGCCAGGAACAACGCCGAGGTGGTGCGCCCCGGCTTCAGCGGCGCCGCCGTCCACACCCGCCGCGAGGACTCCCGCCCCGAACAGGTCGTCGGCCTCGTCGTCAGCTGGCGCGGCGACCTGGAGCTGGCACCGCCCACCGAGAACGACCTCGCCTTCTCCTACATGATCCCCGTCGACCGCATCGCCGCACTCGTCCCGCTGGTCGCCGAACTGTGCGGCCCCGACGGCTGGGACCCGGGACTCGCGCGGCGGCTGCGCCACTGGTTCGCGGGCGTCGACCAGCCGTCCGTGCGCTTCGGCGTCGTCCCGTCCGGCGGCGGTCGGGACCGCACCCTGCGCCACCAGCTGCACCGCGCCCACCTCGTCCACCACGGCGGCCGGGACCGGCCCGCCGCGCTGGTGGAGACCCTGGTCGCCCAGCTCCGTCCCCCGCGCCACCAGCGCAACCGCTACCGCGACTGGCTCCTGGAGGGCGGCGACGAACCCGAACGCTCACTCGCCGGCCGGCCCGCCGCCGGACCCGTCCTCGCCGTCCTCGGCCTGGACGAGGACCCGGACCCGGCCGGGCTCGTCCGCATTCTGGCCCGGGTGCGCACCCTCGGCTTCCGGCTCCTGATCACCGTGCGCGCCGCCGACGGCCCGTGGTTCGACCCGGTCGTGCGCGAGCTGCTCGTACCGGCCCTGGACGAGCAGGCCGAGGAACTGCTGCGCCGGGCCGAAAACAGGGAACGCGAGTGGGCCCGGCTCAGCGGCCTGATCGACTCGGCGTCCGCACCCCCACGCCCCGCCACCGCCCCGGCCACCCGCCGCCGCCACCTCCGCGACCTGCGCACACTCCCCGAACCCCACGCACAGCTGACCGCACTCAAACAGCTGTTACGGGACTTACGCACCGACCTCGACGCGCGGCCCGGACCGGGCGGCCCCGGCCTGCCGGACCAGCGCACCGGCCCGGCGGGGCGCCCATGAGAATCCCCTGCCCGCACCGCCGCTTCACCGGCGCCCCCTGCGAAGGCGCCGTGCGGTCCACCGGCTACTGCGACACCTGCGGGCGCGGCCAGGCCGCCACCGGCCTCCCGTCCCTGCCCGCCGCCCCCGAGGACCACGGCCCCCGCGGACTCCTCGAACTCCCGCTGCTGGACCCGGGCAGCCCCGCCGAGCGCCTGGCCGCCGCCGAACGCCCGGTACGCATCGCGATGACCTGCTCCGCCAAGGCCTGCGGCACCGCGTTCGTCCCCCCGTACACCGCCGCCCCGCCCCCCGACGAGGGGCACTGCCCGGTGTGCGGGGCGCCCTACTCCTACCGCCCCGAACTGACGAAGGACGGGCCGCCGCTCCAGGACCAGTACCGCATCCGGGGCCCCATCGCCCACGGCGGCCAGGGCTGGGTCTACCTCGCCGAGGACACCCACCTGGAGGACTTCGTCGCCGTCAAGGGACTCCTCAACCGCTACGCCGAACGCGGCGCGGCCCAGGCCGGTGAGGAGCGCCGCAGCCTCGTCGCCATCCGGCACGAACGCATCGTCCAGATCCGCGACTTCGTCTCCACCACCAACCCCGACGGCACGGTCTCCGGCGGCTACATCGTGATGGAGGACGTCGGCGACCGCACCCTGTCCGCCCTCGTCGAATCCGTCCGGCAGGGCGCCTTGACCCTCGACATCGAGCACGTCATCACCTACGGCTGCCAGATCCTGGAGGCCCTCGCCCATCTGCACGGCATGGGCTTCCTCTACGGCGACATGAAGCCGTCCAACGTCATCCACCACCTCGACGGCATCAAGGTCATCGACCTCGGCGGCGTCCGCAAGGCGGGCAGCGCCGACCCGCCGCCCGTCATCACCCCCTGGTTCGCCGCCCCCGAGACACACAGCGGCAGCCCCCTCACCGTCGCCCACGACGTGCACACGGTCGGCGCCACCCTCGCCGAACTCGCCGGCTGGGCCGTCGGCGACGACGTGCCGGGCCTCGGCACCAGCTCCTTCCGGCTCGTCGTGGATCGCGCCACAGCCCCGGACCCCGAACAGCGCTTCGGCTCCGCCGACGACATGGCCGGACAGCTGCGCGGGGTGCTGCGCGAGATCCGGGCCCTGCGCGGCAAGCGGGACCAGCCCGAACCCTCCGCCTACTTCACCCCCTCCACCGAACTGCTCGGCGCCCGCCTCGGCTCGGTGCCCGACTACGCGCACTGGCTGCGCCGCCCGCTGCACAGCCGACGCGAGACGCCCCGGGCCCCCGCGCTCGACCCGGGCAGGCCCACCCCCACCGAGATCGCCCGCAGGCTGCCGGTGCCCAGGCCCTACCCGGGCGACCCGCAGGCCGCCCGCTTCGGGGTCAGCAGCTACGACCCCGGCCAGCCGCTCACCCAGCCCGCCGAGGGGGAGCGCTCGGTCGAGATCTGCCTGCACAACGCCCGGCTGCTGCTCGGCCAGGAGGACGACGACGCGCTCGCGCGAGCCCGCGCCCAGGTCGAGGCGGCGGACGCCATACCGGGACCCGGACCGGTCAGGCAGTGGCGGCTCAACTGGCACTGGGGCCTGGTCGCGCTGCGCGCGGCCGATGTGCTGGTGCCCGACGCGGCACGGGAGGAGCGGGACGCGATGCTGGAGGCCGCCCACGGCCACTTCGCCGCCGTCCACCGGGCGCTGCCCGGCGAGTACGCGGCCAAGCTGGCGCTCGCCTACTGCGCGGAACAGCTCGGCCCCGCCCGGCAGCCCGCCGACGGCCCGTCCGCGTACGAACTGTTCCGCGCGGTGCACGCCCGCAACCCCTCGCACGTGGGCGCCGCCCTCGGCCTGGCCAGGCTCGCCCTCGCACGCGGCGACCGGGCCGCCGCCGTCGAGGTCCTGGACCTGGTGCCCGACGAGTCCCGCGACCACACCGTCGCCCGCGTCGCGGCCCTGCGCATCCGGGCGGCCCGGCTGGCTGCGGGGGAGCGGCCGCTGCCCGACGAGGCCGACATCGACGCCGCGCTGACCGCCCTCGCCGGCCCGGTGGTGAGCGGCGACGAGGCGGCCTGGCTGCTGCGGACCGAGCTGTACGAGTGGAAGCTCGACGCCGTACGCGCGGCAGCCGGCTCCCCGGCACCGCGCCGGGGATGGCTGCGCATGGGCCTGCCGCCCCCGCCCGTACCCGGCGAACGGGCCGTGCGCGCGGAGCTGGAGCAGTGCTACCGGTGGCTCGCCCGGCAGCGGCAGAGACCGGCCGAGTACGAGCGGCTGATCGACCTCTCCCACGCGGTCCGCCCGCAGACCCGCTTCTGACCCGCTTCTGGCACGCCTCCGACCTGCCTCCGACCCGTTTCCGGCCCCTTTCCGGACCGGCGCGGACCCGCCTCCGACCGACGCGACCCCGCCTCCGACCGACAGACTTGCCCGCCCCGGCGCCGCCCCGGTGCCGTACCCCCCCCGGAGACCGTCCCATGGGTGCTCCCGCCCCGCCGCCGACCGGGCTCACCTTCGCCGTGTCCGTCGACGTCCGGCGCGACCAGCAGCCGCACCACGACGCCCTGATCGACGCCCACGTCCGGGTCAAGGCCACCGGCACCGGCCCCCGCGACCGGCGGCCCGCCGTCGAACTGGCCGTCGTCATCGCCCTGGACGTCGCCGCGCCCCGCAGGCGCGACGCGGCGTCCGCCCTCTCCGCCGCCCTGCGCGCGCTGCCCGACGGCCTGTCCTTCACCGTCCTCGGCGGCACCGACGACGACGGGCCCACCCGCTGCTACCCGCTGCGCGGCCGGTGGGCGCTGGCCGACACCGACGAGAAACGCCGCGCCGCATTCAGCGCCCGCCGGATCGCCCCGGCCCCCGACGACCGGCCGCCCCCGGGCTACGGGGCCTGGCTCGCCGCCGCCCGCGCCCTCTTCGCCGAACGCCCGCTGCCCGTACGCCACCTGATCCTCATCACTGACGGCAGCGGCCACGGGCCGGCCGGCGACGACAGCGCGCTGGAGGCCGAACTCACGGCGTGCGCCGGGGTGTTCAGCGCCGATGTGCTGGCGCTGGGCAAGGAGTGGGACCCGGCCCCGCTGATCACCCTCACCGAGAGCCTGCACGGGACGGCCGACAGCCCGCCCGACCGGTTCGCGCCCGCCGTCGCGGGCGCGCTGCGGCGGCTGCGCCGGGTCCGCAGCCCCGAACTGCCCGTCACGGTCACCGGGCGCCCGGCCGTGACCGCCGTCGCGCTCGCCGAGACCGCCCCCCGGCAGCACGTACTCGCACCGGTGACCGGGACCGAGGGCCCGTGCCGTTTCGACTTCCCCACCCACCAGTGGGAGCCGGGCACCCGCGACTACCTCCTCACCCTGCGGGCCGACGCGAGCACCGACCCGCTCGGCGTCCTGCTGCAACTGGTCACCGTCTCGGTCGGCGACGCCATCGCACCGCTCCTGGTCCGCTGGCTGCCGCCCGGTGTCGCCGTGGGCGCCGGCTCCTCCGACGGCGGGGGCGGCACGCTCCGGACGGTGAACGCCGACACCCGGATGCGCAACGCCCTCAACCGCGGCTACGCCGCCCTGGACCCGCTGAGCCGCGACGTGGCCGAGCAGCAGTTCGGCATCGCGGCCCGGCTGGCCACCGAAATGGGCGTCGCCTGGGCCCTGGCGGACATCGGCAAGGTCGCCGACATCCTCGACGGGCCCCGGGGCGTGGTCCGCGTCGGCCCCACCGTCGACCGCGGCACCGTGCGCAGGGGCCGGCTGCACGCCGCGTCCGGCCACCACCTCGACCTGCCGGAACACACCGCGGGCAGGCCCAGGAAATGCGCCGCCTGCCACCACATCGCGGGGCCACGCGCCCAGTACTGCATCGACTGCGGGAGGCATCTGTGACGGACCGGCCCACCCGCTGGACGCGCGCCTTCCGGGCCCGCCGCCCGACCGGCTCGCGCACCCGCCGACTGCTCGAACTGCACCTGGCGGTCATCGTGCTCGCCGGGATCGTCTCGATGACCGCGCTGCTCGTCTCCTACCGCGAGGTGCAGAACGCCGCCGGCGAGATGCGCACCCACGCCGCCCCCGCCGTCCAGGGCGTCGCCGCCACCCAGCTGGCGCTGCTGCGCGCCCACCAGGAGGCCCAGGCGTCCGTGGACAGCGGCATCGACGAGGTCGTCGGCGCCGGGGCACGCTACGAGGCCCAGCTCTCCGCCGCCAACCAGGGCCTGTCCCGGCTCTCCGACGTACAGATCGACGGGGAGCGCGGCCGGGGCGTGCTGAAGACCGTCACCGGCGTGCTGACCTCGTACAGCGGCTCCATCACGCCCGGGACCGTCAAGTACGTGGACGACAACCTGATGCAGCGGCAGAAGATGAGCGAGGCCAAGCGCCTCCTCGACCGGCCGGGCACCGGGGTCGTGCCCCGCCTGGACGTCCTCCAGCACCACCAGATGCGGCGGATGAGCCGGATCAGCTCCCTGGGCCCCCTCCAGGCCACCGGCTGGGCGGTCGCCGAACTGGGCCTGCTGGTCCTCGCCCTGACCACGCTCAGCGCGCTGTGGCTGCTGCGCCGCCGCTGCGGCCGCTCCCTGGACGCCTGGCTGCTGCCGGCGCTCCTGGTGGCCCTCGCCCTGGCCGTCGTACCGCTGTGGGCGACCGTCGGCACCCAGGAACGGCTGGACACCGCGCGCCACGAGCTGGTGCGGATCGAACAACGGGCCGACCGTCACGCGGACCTCGCGGAGGACCAGAGTTACGTCACCCGCACCTCCACCGCCCTGCACGGCCGGCTGGAGGCCGAGCGCTGGCAGAGCTGGACCTACTACGGGGCGCTCGGCGGCGGCGCGCTGATCATCCTGCTGCCGGTCGCGGGCCTCAGCCGCAGGCTCAACGCCGACTACTACTGGAGGGCCGGATGACAGGCCGGCCCAGGCGCTTCTGCTCGCCCTCGTGCTGCTCCTGACGACGGCCGGCTGCGGCCTCGCGGCCCCCGGCGGCAGCGACGCCGAACCGAAGGTGACGATCCTCGGCCCCTGGACCGGCGCGCAGGAGGACCGGTTCACGGATGTCCTGGACGGCTTCGGCATCCCGTACACCTACCAGGGCACCGCCGCCACCCGCGAGGTGCTGCTCGCCGAGGTCCAGGCCGGCAACCCGCCCGACATCGCGATCCTGCCCGGCGTCGGCGAACTCGTGGAGTACGCCGCCGAGGGCCGGCTGAACCGCCTGGGCGACCTGTACGACAGCAAGGAGTACGGCACCCCGTGGCGCCCCGCGGCCCAGGGGCTGGCGGACGACCTGTGGGTCCCGCTCAAGGCCGACCTCAAGTCCATCGCCTGGTACCGCGACGGCGAGGCCCCACCACCCCAGCCGGCCCCGCTGAGCGCCTGGTGCGCCGGCATGGGCGACGACGGCTCGTCCGGCTGGCCCGGCAGCGACTGGATCGAGGACCTGCTCCTCCAGCAGGCGGGACCGGCGCTGTACGCGCGCTGGGCGACCGGTGACCTGGACTGGACCGCCGACTACGTCGTCACCGCCTGGACCACCTGGGCGGGCCTGCTCTCCCAGGGCTCGCGCGCACAGCGCCGGGCGATCCTGGAGAGCGACCACCGGGGCCCGGAGGGCGGGAACGGGCTGCTCTTCGGCGGCGGCTGCACCGTCGAACACCAGGGCTCCTTCGCCCGCTCCTTCTACGGGGACCGCCAGGGCCGGGCCGTCCTCACCGACTCGGCGGGGCTGCTGCCGGGCGGCCCGTACAGGGTGCGGGGCCACGAGGTCTCGGCCGACTTCGCCGCGCTCTTCGGCGGGGGTGACGCGGCCCGCGCGCTGATCCGGCGGCTCGCCTCCGAGAAGGCCCAGGAGGAATGGGGCCGCGAGGGCGGGGTGTTTTCGGCCAATTCCGCGGTGCCGGCCCGCAAGGGCGAGGTCGAGAAGCAGGTGAGCAGCCGCCTCACGGACCAGGGGGTGCCGCTGTGCCTGGACGCGTCGGACGTCATGCCGGCGGCGGTGCGGGACGCGTTCTACGAGGCGGTGCTGCTGACCGTGGCGCATCCGGACGAGCCGGTGCGCGCCCGCCTCGAAGGCATCCAGAAGGTGCAGGACGCCCAGCCCGCCACCATCCCCCGGCTCACGGGTGTGTGCGGCAGACCACAGTGAGCCTTTGTGGAACCTCCACAAGCGATGGCGGGTACCGGCTGGTACTTCGCCTGCATGGCTCCGGGCTTCTGTCAGGCTCCACCAGTAAACCGGGCAGGAGACTGTACGGAGTCGACGGCAGGATTTTCTTGGCCGGGTTCGTAGGGTCGGTACATGACCGTTGTGGACGAAACCCAGGGCGAGCCGAGCGACACCCGCGGCCGTGTGGCCGAACTGCTGGCACTGCGCGAGCAGGCCCGGCGCGGACCCAGTGACCGGGCGACCGAGGCGCAGCACGCCAAGGGCAAGCTGACCGCCCGCGAGCGCATCGAGCTGCTCGTGGACCCGGGTTCGTTCCACGAGGTCGAGCAGCTGCGCCGGCACCGGGCGACGGGTTTCGGCCTGGAGGCGAAGAAGCCGTACACCGATGGTGTGATCACCGGGTGGGGCACGGTGGATGGCCGGACGGTGTTCGTGTACGCGCACGACTTCCGGATCTTCGGCGGTGCGCTGGGCGAGGCTCACGCGACGAAGATCCATAAGATCATGGACATGGCGATCTCGGCCGGTGCGCCGCTGGTCTCGCTGAACGACGGCGCGGGTGCCCGTATCCAGGAGGGCGTCTCGGCGCTCGCCGGGTACGGGGGGATCTTCCAGCGCAACACCAGGGCGTCCGGTGTCATCCCGCAGATCAGCGTGATGCTCGGCCCGTGTGCGGGCGGCGCGGCCTACAGCCCCGCCCTCACCGACTTCGTGTTCATGGTCCGTGAGACCTCGCAGATGTTCATCACCGGTCCGGACGTCGTCAAGGCGGTCACGGGCGAGGAGATCACCCAGAACGGCCTCGGCGGGGCAGATGTGCACGCGGAGACCTCGGGCGTCGCGCACTTCGCGTACGACGACGAGGAGACCTGCATCGCCGAGGTCCGCTACCTCATCGGGATGCTGCCCTCCAACAACCGGGAGAACCCGCCCACCGCGGCGAGCGACGACCCGGCCGACCGGCGCGGCGACACCCTCCTGGACCTCGTGCCGGCCGATGGCAACCGCCCGTACGACATGCACAAGGTGATCGAGGAGCTCGTCGACGACGGGGACTACCTGGAGATCCACGAGCGCTGGGCCCGCAACATCATCTGCGCGCTGGCCCGGATGGACGGCCAGGTCGTCGGGATCGTCGCCAACCAGCCGCAGGCCCTGGCGGGCGTGCTGGACATCGAGGCGTCCGAGAAAGCCGCACGCTTCGTACAGATGTGCGACGCCTTCAACATCCCCATCATCACTCTTCTGGACGTCCCCGGCTTCCTGCCCGGCGTCGACCAGGAGCACGGTGGAATCATCCGCCACGGCGCGAAGCTGCTCTACGCCTACTGCAACGCGACGGTGCCCAGGATCTCCCTGATCCTGCGCAAGGCCTACGGCGGCGCCTACATCGTCATGGACAGCCAGTCCATCGGCGCCGACCTCACCTACGCCTGGCCCACCAACGAGATCGCCGTCATGGGCGCCGAAGGCGCCGCCAACGTCATCTTCCGCCGCCAGATCGCCGAGGCCCAGGACCCCGAAGCCATGCGCACCCGCATGGTCAAGGAGTACAAGACCGAGCTGATGCACCCGTACTACGCAGCCGAACGCGGACTCGTGGACGACGTCATCGACCCCGCCGAAACCCGCGAGGTCCTGATCGCCTCGCTCGCGATGCTCCGCTCCAAGCACGCCGACCTGCCGGCCCGCAAGCACGGCAACCCCCCGCAGTAGTCCGAGGCCCCGCAGCGACCCTGTGAGCCCGCGAACAGCTGCCCAGAAGACGGAGAGACACACCATGAGCACTGCCACCGCCGAGTCCGTGCTGCGCGTCGAGAAGGGTCTCGCCGACCCCGAGGAGCTGGCCGCCGTCACCGCGGTCCTGCTCGCCCGCGCGGCCGCCCAGCCCGCCGAGATCCCCGCCCTCCGGGGCCGCGACACGGCAGGCTGGCGCCGCCTGGAGCGCACCCCCGGCTTCCGGGCGCCCCACAGCTGGCAGGGCTGACCCCCGGGCGGGCCGAATCGAGCCCGTCCGGAGATCGAGGACAAGCAAGGCCGCCAGACCGGGCGGCACACGCACGAGGGCCCCGCACTCACAGGAGTGCGGGGCCCTCGCGCGTACGGCGGCACCTACCGCAGGCGGGCCATCAACGCGTGCTCGACCAGTGTGATCAGCGCGCTCTTCGCATCCGCCCGGTGCCGCGCGTCCGTCGTCAGGATCGGCGTGTCCGGTCCGATCTGGAGCGCTTCGCGCACCTCGTCGGGGGTGTACGGCTGGTGTCCGTCGAAGCCGTTGAGGGCGATGACGAACGGGAGTCCGCTGTTCTCGAAGTAGTCGACCGCCGGGAAGCAGTCGGCGAGCCTGCGGGTGTCGACGAGGACGACGGCGCCGATGGCGCCGCGTACCAGGTCGTCCCACATGAACCAGAAGCGGTCCTGGCCCGGTGTACCGAAGAGGTACAGGATCAGGTCCTGGTCCAGCGTGATGCGGCCGAAGTCCATCGCCACCGTCGTGGTGGTCTTGTCCCCCGTGTGTGTCAGGTCGTCGATGCCCGCCGACGCGGACGTCATCACGGCTTCGGTGCGCAGCGGATTGATCTCCGAGACGGCACCGACAAACGTGGTCTTACCCACGCCGAACCCGCCTGCTACCACGATCTTCGCCGAGGTAGTGGAGCGGGCCGCTCCGCCGCTAGAGCTTTCGAAGTCCACTGAGCACCCTTTCGAGCAGTGTCACATCTGGCTGGCCGCCGGCGGACTCGTCGCCGCCGGGCTGGTGGATAGCGACGAGTCCGGCCTCTGCCAGGTCGGCTACGAGGATCCGGGCCACGCCGAGGGGGATCGAGAGGAGGGCCGAGATCTCGGCCACCGACTTGATCTCGAAGCACAGCCGGCAGATCCGCTGGTGCTCGGGCAACTGCCCTTGCAGCCGGGACGGATCAGCCGTGGTACTGACCAACGCCTCAATCGCGAGTTGGTAGCGCGGTCGGGTCCGCCCACCTGTCATGGCGTACGGACGAACCAGCGGATTGTGCGCGACCGGAGCCGGCTCGGGAGCCCGCCGCGGCTGCACCGGCTGGATACGGGGAGGCTGCTGCGGACCGTCCAGCCGGTGCGGACGCCGCGGGCGTCCCGGCTGCTGGGGCTCCTGCTGGGGCCAGTCGGAGCCCTGGCCGTGCTGCGGCTGCCGGTACGGCTGGTAGGGCTGCTGACCGCCCTGTCTGCCGGGTGCGGAGGGGAAGTTGAAACGATCGTCCCCGTGCTCACCCGATACGTGCCGACCACCGTCGAACCGGTGCCCGCCTGGGGGTGTACCCACGATGCCTCCTCCGCCTGCCGGTCCCGAATCCAGTGGGTCCGCGCCACCGAACCCTATGGCGCGGTGCCGCGAAACGCACTGTCTGTCTACTAGTTAAGAAGACTTCCCTGAAGCTCGGCGCGCAGGTCCGGAGTGAGGACGCTGCCGGCACGGTCGACCAGAAGGGCCATTTCGTACCCAACCAGGCCGATGTCGGCGTCCGGGTGGGCGAGAACGGCCAGCGAGGATCCGTCGGAAACGGACATGATGAAGAGGAATCCGCGTTCCATCTCCACAACCGTCTGATTCACCGCGCCGCCCTCGAAGATCCGCGAGGCGCCGGCCGTCAGCGAGGTCAGCCCGGAGGCGACCGCCGCCAGCTGGTCGGCACGGTCCCGCGGGAATCCCTCGGACATCGCCAGCAGGAGTCCGTCGGCGGAGACCACCACCGTGTGCGACACCCCGGGGGTGTTGTCCACGAAGTTGGTGATCAACCAGTTCAGATTCTGCGCCGCCTGGCTCATCGGGCTCACACTAACGCTCCTGGTTGTAGGTATTACTTGTGTCCGAACCCGCGTTGCGTCCCCGCAGGACACCGCGCCGCAGGTTGCTCAGCCTGCCACGCACGTCCTCCGGAGCGCGGGAGACCTGGGGGCCGCCCTGCTGGGTCTGTTCGGCTGTGCCCTCGACCAGATTGGCCTTGGGCACGCGCCGGGGAAGACCGGACGGGGTTATCCCGCCTGCCTTCGGCTCCCGGAGCTTCTCGGCCCGCTCCCAGCGCTCGTCGTTGGCCGAGCGCCAGTCGTCGGAGCCGTCGTTTCCGGCGTTTCCGTCGGGGGCCTGTCGCGCCGGCGACGGCTGCTGCGGCGGTTCCTGCCCCAGCGGCCCCTCCTGCGCGGCATCGGGCCGGCCGTTCCCGCGGCCCGTGGGCTGCCAGTGCTGCTGGCCGCCCCGGCGCGGAAGACCGGCTTCGGTGAGTTCGTGGCCGGCGTTCGGGGCGGGGCCCGAACGCTCGAAGCCTACGTGTTCCCGCGACTCGGCGGGAGCGCTCGCCACAGATTCCGCTTCCGGCTGCGCCACCGGCTCGAAGCCGTTCGAGTACGCCTCCTGACCAGGCCACTCTTCCTGCTGGGGCTGGGCGCCGTACTGCTCGTCATATGCCTGCTGGGGGGCCTCGGCAGCCGCGTATGCAGCCTCCGGATAGCCGCCCTGGGAGGGGTCGTAGCCGTCGTAGCCCTGCTGCCCGGCGTAGCCGGTGCCGCCGGGGTACGGGTCGTAGCCGCCTTCGTAGCCCGGCTGCGCGTAACCCTGCTGCCCCGCCTGGACCGCCTGCCCGTCCTGCTGCGGTTCCTGGCCGTACTGCTGAGCCGCGTAGGGGTCCTCGGCGCCGGCGCCGGCGTCGGAGCCGTACCCGGCCTCGGCGTACTGCTGCTCGCCGCCGGTCTGCGCCTCCAGCGCCGCGCGGCGCTCCTCCCGCATCAGCGAGCGGCCCACCGGGTCGAGCTGCGGGGCGTCCGTGGACGGCTCCTCGTAGCGCGAGTCGTCGAAGCCGAGTTCGGCCGCCGTACGCAGCTGCGGCTGCTGCGGCAGCGCGTCGAAGGCCTGCTGCTGCGGAATCATCGAGGAGACGGTGAAGTCGTCCTGGTCCGGGGCCTCGCCGCCGCCACCGTGGGTGATCGCGTCCGGCAGCATGACCAGCGAGGTCGTGCCGGCCTGCTCGCCCGAGGGGCGCAGCTGGACCCGGATGCCGTGCCGGTCGGCGAGCCTGCCGACCACGAACAGGCCCATGCGCTGGGAGACCGCCGCGTCCACCGTCGGCGGGTTGGCGAGCTTGTGGTTGATGTCGGCGAAGTCCTCGGCGGTGAGGCCGATGCCCTTGTCGTGGATCTCGATCATCACGCGGCTGTCGGGCAGCCGGGTCGCGGTGACCCGCACCTTGGTCTGCGGCGAGGAGAAGGTGGTGGCGTTCTCCAGCAGCTCGGCCAGCAGGTGCACGAGGTCGGTGACGGACTGACCGTGGATCTCGGTCTCGGGGACGCCGGACAGCTCGATGCGCTCGTAGGACTCCACCTCGGAGGAGGCGGCGCGCAACACGTCCACCAGCGGCACCGGCTGGTTCCAGCGGCGGCCCGGCTCCTCGCCCGCGAGGACGAGCAGGTTCTCGCCGTTGCGCCGCATACGGGTCGCCAGGTGGTCCAGCCGGAACAGGCTCTCCAGCTGGTCCGGGTCGGCCTCGTTGTTCTCCAGGTCGGTGATGAGGGTCAGCTGGCCCTCGATGAGCGACTGGTTGCGGCGCGAGAGGTTGGTGAAGATCGCGTTGACGTTGCCCCGGAGCATGGCCTGCTCGGCCGCGAGCCGGACCGCCTCGCGGTGCACCTGGTCGAAGGCGCGGGCGACCTCGCCGATCTCGTCCTGACTGTTGATCGGGATCGGCTGGACACGGGTGTCGACCCGGCCCGGGTCGGTCCGCGAGAGCTGGTCGACCAGCGAGGGCAGCCGCTGCTCGGCGATGCCGAAGGCGGCGGTACGCAGCCGGCGCATCGAGCGGCTCATCTGCCGGGCCATGAGCCCGGCCAGGACGAAGGCGGCCAGCAGGGCGACGAGCACGATCGTCGCGTTGACGACGGCGTCGGTGCGGGCGCTGGACGAGATGTCCGCGGCCTCGGCCACCGCCCGGTCCACGAGCTCGTCCTCGACCGTGGTGTAGCCGTCGAACTTGGCGGTCGCCGCGGCCATCCAGGTCTCGGGGGTGATCCCCTTCGCCTTCAGCTGGGCCGGGTCCTTGCCGAGGCCGATCTCCTGGGCCATGCCGTCGTAGACCGAGCCGTCGATGGTCGGCGGTGTCACGAACGGAACCCCGGCCGCGTCCGCCTTCTGCTTGGCGGCCTTCAGCTCGGCGGCGCCGGCGGTGGCCTTGGCGGTCATGACCTGCTTCAGCCGGGCCGCGTCGGCCTCCGTACCACCGGAGGTGAACTCACCGAGGGCGATCTGCTCCAGGTAGTTGTACGAGCCGAAGGCCTTCACCTGGTCGTTGAACTTGCCGCTCTCCTTGCTGGGACGCACCAGGAGGTGCATACCAATGGAGCGCTGAAGCGATTCTGCGGCCTTGGCCAGTTCGATCGCGTAGACGGTACGGCCGTAGCTGGTGATGTTGCCGGTGCCGAGGCCCAGTTCGTTGCAGAACTCCATGAGGGAGTGCTGCACCTGGACGTAGCCCTCTTCGGTCTTCACCGGGTCCATGGCGGCGGTGTAGGCGGCCTTGCGCAGCTGCGGGAGCTTGGGCTCCTCCAGTTTGAACAGCTTGAGGCGGCGCTCCAGGCCCTGCGTGGCCGGCATCCCCTGGACGGCCTTGTCGAACTTCTCGGCGGCCGCGTCCGTGGTGGCGCGGGCCTCGGTGACGACGTCGTCGTCCCGCTTGTTCGACAGCAGCGGCTCGGCGGTGAGGTCGCGCTCGTTGAGGAGGGCCTGCCCGTACTCGGCGGCGGCGCGCACGACCAGCGCGGTCTTCTCCGCGTCCTGGGCCTCCTGCCAGGTGTTGATCGACCCCTTCACCTGGAAGCCGCCCATGACCAGGCCGACCAGTACGGGGATCAGGAGGATGGCGTTCAGCCGGGTGGGCACCCGCCAGTTGCGCGGGGACAGCCGGCTGGTGCTGCCACCGGCCGGTACCGCCTCGGACACGTCGGCGGACGGCCCCGCGGCGGCACGCGACGGCGGGGTGAAGTTGCCCCGCTCGGCCTGCGCCGGGGAGCCCTCGTTGTTACGCCTCACTCGACCAACAACCTCTCGGCGTCGACACCTACGCTGTGCCGTTTTTTGTTCAGGGCCGTACTACTCGGGAGTCGGTCGAATTGCAGCACGGCTACGGGTCCCGTTCCAAACAGTTGGAACGGGCGATTCCGAGTGGCGTACGCCTCAGATAAATCGGGCATAAAGAACGAGCCCCGTCAAAAGACGAGGCTCATGTGAGCGCAGCGGCACCGGTCGTGCGCATCCGGTGTCGGGCGGGGGGTAATTCTCTGTCGAAACGTTATGAATGCGGGGGCGGATCGTGTCAAAGGACACAGTCCGCCCCCGTGTGACTACTGTAACTGCCGTATGCCACTACCTACTTGCGACTACTTGAGCCGGGCCATCAAAGCGTGCTCGACCAGCGTGATCAGGCCGCTCTTCGCATCGCCGCGGTGTCGTGCGTCGGTGGTGATGATCGGCGTGTCCGGTCCGATCTGGAGCGCTTCGCGCACCTCGTCGGGGGTGTACGGCTGGTGTCCGTCGAAGCCGTTGAGGGCGATGACGAACGGGAGTCCGCTGTTCTCGAAGTAGTCGACCGCCGGGAAGCAGTCGGCGAGCCTGCGGGTGTCGACGAGGACGACGGCGCCGATGGCGCCGCGTACCAGGTCGTCCCACATGAACCAGAAGCGGTCCTGGCCCGGTGTACCGAAGAGGTACAGGATCAGGTCCTGGTCCAGCGTGATGCGGCCGAAGTCCATCGCCACCGTCGTGGTGGTCTTTCCGCCGGTGTGCGTGAGGTCGTCGATGCCCGCCGACGCGGACGTCATCACGGCTTCGGTGCGTAGCGGATTGATCTCCGAGACGGCACCGACAAACGTGGTTTTGCCCACGCCGAACCCACCGGCCACGACGATCTTCGCCGAGGTGGTGGCCCGGGTCGCCGCGCCGCCGTTAGAGCTTTCGAAGTCCACTGAGCACCCTTTCGAGCAGTGTCACATCCGGCGCGCCGCCGGCCTCTCCGTTGCCCGGCTGGTGGATGGCCACCATGCCGGCTTCCGCCAGGTCCGCGACAAGAATCCGCGCCACACCGAGGGGCATCGACAGCAGGGCCGAGACCTCGGCCACCGACTTGACCTCGCGGCACAGATGGCAGATCCGCTGATGCTCGGGGAGCAGGGTCCCCAGATGCGCGGGATCGGCCGTGGTGCTGACCAGTGCTTCTATCGCTAGCTGATAGCGCGGCCGGGTGCGTCCGCCGGTCATGGCGTACGGACGGACCAGCGGCTGGTCGCCCTCACCTTCGTACGACGCGTGACTGGACGCGCCGTACGGATCGGGTGAGGCGGGTGGCGGGGTCATGAATCCTCCGGGCGTGACAGCAGGGTGTCGACTTGCCGTCTGAAGGGGCCGGTGAGGGGCTGTAAGCGGCCGGACGGGCGAGGGTTGAGTGCGGTACCTGGGTAGATCGTCTGTGTCACTGGTTCACGGCCGCCTAATGGAGCAGGCTGCCCTGGAGCTCCGCGCGGAGGTCCGGGGTCAGGACAGTGCCCGCCCGGTCCACCAGCAGAGCCATTTCGTAGCCGACCAGACCGATGTCGGCGTCCGGGTGGGCCAGCACGGCCAGCGAGGAGCCGTCGGAGATGGACATGAGGAACAGGAAGCCGCGTTCCATCTCCACCACGGTCTGGCTGACGGCGCCGCCCTCGAAGATCCGGGAGGCGCCGGCCGTCAGCGAGGTCAGTCCGGACGCGACGGCCGCCAGCTGGTCGGCGCGGTCGCGCGGGAAACCTTCGGACATCGCCAGCAGGAGGCCGTCCGCCGAGACCACCACCGTGTGCGACACCCCGGGGGTGTTGTCCACGAAGTTGGTGATCAGCCAGTTCAGATTCTGTGCGGCCTGACTCATCGGGCTCAACTAACGCTCCTGCTGGTGAGTGGGGCCGAGGGGGAAACTGCCGGTCTGTCCGCTGCCTGCCTGGCGTCCTTGCTGGATGCCGCGGCGCAGATTGGTCAGACGCCCGCGCACATCATCGGGCGCACGCGAGACCTGGGGACCGGACTGGTTGTTCTGCTGCTGGGCGGTACCCGGCACCAGGTTGGCACGCGGGACCCGGCGAGGCAGACCGGACGTGGTGATTCCGCCCGCCGCGGGCTTCTTCACCCGCTCCGCCTGCCGGACGATCTCGTCGTTCGGCGAAGCGCGCCAGCTGCTCGTCACCCCCGGGTCGCCGAGGCCGCGCTGCGGTGCGGCGGGAGCGGTGGGCTCCGGCGCCGACTGCTGCGGGAAGCCGGGCTCCGGGGCGGGAGGCTGCTGCTGGGCACCCTGCTGACCCTGCTGCGGACCGTGGAACCAGTTGGTCTCCAGCGTGTCGTACAGCGGGGTGCGGCCGTCGCCGGGACCGGAGGCCGGCGGCAGCGCCTCGGGCTGCTGCGGCTGCTGCGGCAGGACCGGGCGGTACGGGGCGTCGGCGGCCGGCACGGGCGGGCGCGGCGCACCGAAGTCCTGGTCGCCGCGCTGCCGGGGCGCGGGCTGCTGCTGGGCGCCGAAGTCCGGGCGGGCGAACTGCGAGGTGCTCGCCACGTCCGGGTTCTGCGGCTGCGCGCCGGGCGCGGGTGCCGAGAAGTCCGGGCGGGCGAACTCGGCCGTGGCGCCGGGGCCCTGGCGGT
This sequence comes from Streptomyces sp. Mut1, assembly GCF_030719295.1. NCBI lineage: Bacteria > Bacillati > Actinomycetota > Actinomycetes > Kitasatosporales > Streptomycetaceae > Streptomyces > Streptomyces castrisilvae. The sequence goes on from NZ_CP120997.1 coordinate 5,736,307, forward strand.
CGTCGGCCTGCGGACGCGGCGGCAGCGGCTGCGGGAACCGGCCCGTGTTCTCCGACTCCTCGTGACCGCGCGGTGCGTCGAGCGGGGAGCGGTGCTGCGGGGCCGACGGCTCGTCGGTGCCCCAGCTGGTGGTCTGCGGGCGCTGCGGGGCGGGGAAGCCGCCGTTCGGACCGCCCTGGGCCGGGGCTCCGGGCAGTTCGGCACGCGGGCCGCCGACGGGAGGCAGCTGACGCTCGCCGCGACCGCGCGGCGGCTCGAAGGCGCCGCGGCCGTCCTGACCGCCCTGGCCCTGCCCCGGGCCGGCCTGGTCGAACCGGGCCTGCTGGGGATGCGGGACCTGCCGTGCGGGGCCGTTCTGCTCCGGACGCCGCTGGTCGAACAGGCTGGGCTGGCCCGAGTCCGTACGGCCGGAGCCGTCGCCCTGGCCGCGGGCGCCGAGCCGGGCACCGCCGAACGCGCCGGCCAGACCGCCGCCACCCGGGCGCGGAGCCTCCGGACGGCCGCCGTCCTGCGGCGAGCGGCCCTGCGGCTTCTGGAACGCCGAGTCCTGCCCGCCGGGCCCGCCCTGCGGGCGGTTGCCGTCGCGGGCCGGCAGCGCGGCCCGGGGACCGGAACCGGCACCGACCTGCCCGCGCTGGGGGCCCTGCCCCGCCGCGAGCCGTCCGGCCTGGGCGTTGGCGTTGTTGCCGGCGAGCAGACCGCCGGGGGACTGCTGGCCGGGCGCCTGCTTGGGCGCCGGCTGCTTGCCGCCGTGGGCGACGTCGACCGGGAGCATGACCAGCGCGGTGGTGCCGCCGGAGTCCGAGGGGCGCAGCTGGATACGGATGCCGTGACGCAGGGACAGCCGGCCGACCACGAACAGACCCATGCGGCGGGAGACCGAGACGTCCACGGTGGGCGGCGACGCGAGCCGCTCGTTGATCGCCGCGAGGTCCTCGGGGGACAGGCCGATGCCGGTGTCGTGGATCTCGACGAGCACCCGGCCGTCGGGCAGCGCGTGACCGGTGACCCGGACCTTCGTCTGCGGCGAGGAGAACGACGTGGCGTTCTCCAGCAGCTCGGCGAGCAGGTGCACGAGGTCGTTGACGACGCGGCCGGCGACCTCGGTGGCCGGCACGGCGGCCAGTTCGATGCGCTCGTACTGCTCCACCTCGGAGGCGGCGGCACGGAGCACGTCGACCAGCGGCACGGGACGGGTCCACCGGCGCCCCGGCTCCTCGCCCGCGAGGACGAGGAGGTTCTCGCCGTTCCGGCGCATACGGGTCGCGAGGTGGTCGAGCTTGAAGAGCGAGGACAGCTGGTCCGGGTCGGCCTCGCGCGACTCCAGCTCGGAGATGAGCGAGAGCTGGCGCTGGATGAGGCCCTGCGAACGGCGCGACAGGTTGGTGAACATCGCGTTGACGTTGCCCCGCAGAAGGGCCTGCTCGGCGGCGAGACGGACCGCCTCGCGGTGCACGTCGTCGAAGGCCGCGGCCACCTTGCCGATCTCGTCACGGGAGTGCACACCGACGGACTCGACGGAGGTGTCGACGTCCTGCGGGTCCGACTCGGAGAGCTGCTTGACGAGCTCCGGCAGCCGGTCCTGCGCGACGCGCGTCGCGGTGTCCTGGAGGCGGCGCAGCGAGCGGATCATGGACCGGGCCACGACGAAGGCGCCGACCAGGGAGACGCCGAGGACCAGGAGGATCAGCGCACCGGAGATGATCGCCTCGCGCTGGGACTCGTCGCGCAGTTCGCGCGCCTTGCTCTCCATGTCGCTGAGGAGGGTCTCCTCGACCACCTTCATGGCGTTGATCTTGGTGGAGTCCTGGTCGTACCAGTCCATGTACGAACGGCGCGAGGAGGCGCCGCTCATGGAGGTCGGGTTCTCCAGCATCTTCCTGGCGTACGTGTCCGCCGCCTTGATGTCCGGATGGCCCTCGTCCAGCGTCGAGGTCAGCTCCTCGGCGCTCTTGCCGGTGGAGGTGTAGATCGCCTCGAAGGAGTTGCGGGCCGCGCTCTCCTTGCGCTGCGCGGCGAGGCCGAACTGCTGGTCGTTGCGGTCGAGGTCGGGCTTCTTGTCGCCGCCGCCGGGCAGCGCGGCGGCGATGACCGCGCGCTGGACCGAGGCGTACTCCTTGGCGGAGGAGAACGCCGCCAGCGCACGGGTCCGCTTGATCATCTCGGGGCTGCTGGTCGCCTGCGCCATGTCCTGGGAGAGGCTCAGCAGCGAGGTGATCAGCTGGCTGTAGGCGTCGATCGTCTGGAGACTCGGGCTGTCCTTGACGTACGCCTGCTTGCGGATGTCACGGATGGAGCCGAGCTGCGCGGCGATCTGCTGGACGCTGGCGTGGATGCTCTCCAGCGTCTCGTCGTCGGTGGTGTCGCCGATGTCCTCGGTGGCCGAGAAGAACGCCTTCTTCGCCCGGTCGGTCTTCTTGCGCGGCTCGGTGACCTTGAAGTCGGTCGCCGGGACTCCGTTGGACAGCGGGCCGGCCGACCGGTCGCGCTCCTCCTGGAGCGCCTGGGCCAGCGCGGTCGCCTGCTTGGTCATCCGGGTCAGCAGCTGCATGTGCTCCAGCTGCTGGATGTCGTTCATGGAGTCGTTGATGCGCAGACCGCCCAGGGTGGTCGCGGCGACCACGGGGAGGGCGAGCAGGGAGACCAGGCGCGTGCTGATGCGCCAGTTGCGCAGAGCTACGCGTGAGCCCGTGTTGACAGGGCCGCGTGACTTGGGCGCGGCGGCCGGTTCGGAGGCGTTGTTGGTCGGTGCGGCGCCGGGGCGCCGTTCGCGATCGCCGTGGTCACCGGCCGCGGCCGGTCCGGGGTTCTGGGCGTGCTGGGGCGAGGAGCCGCGGTCGGTCCCGCCGCGCGGCTCCTGTTCGGCCGCAGCGCTGCCATCCCTCTTGAAACGTCCCTGCACTAGCGTCGCAACCTCTGGACCAGGCGTTCTTCCGTCATGAACGGAGAAAACGGTGTCGGCGTGGTGGGGCGTAATCCTGCCCCATGGTGGTCGTGAGTGACCGGCGCTCTTCCCCTTCCCGCCGCCACTCGGCGCTGCGTTGCGCCCCCTGCGCGCCGGCTTGAAACCCGCGGCGGTGCGTGGAATTTCAGCACAGTGGCGGATCTCCAACAAGGGCCAGGTACCGGGCTGTGACCTGCGTGACACGTTGTGATGGCCACGTAACAAGCCGTGGAGGCTGTTCAGTGACATTACGGACTATTGGGTGCGAGTCCGGTGGGGGTACGGGGTGTCCCAGTCGCCATGATCAGGAGCGGAATGACTCATTCAGTGGTGCAATGTCCGATTCCGGGACCCAACTCGACCGCCCGTATTGGGGCAATTATCCCGGTGTTCGTGAGCAAACTCACATGATGATCGCCGTCTGTTCGGGGCGCCCGAGGGGAATTGAATGTTTAGCCTGACGCTTTACTGGGACGGCAGAAGCGACAACCGGCGCCCCTCCCGCGGGCGGCGCCCCGAAGACAGGGTCCGTACGGCAGATGAAGACGACGATGACGCTCCGCAACATTGCCAACCCCCGCCGCACCACGCTGGCGCACCTCAAGGACGCCGAGGCGCTGCGGACGACGGAACGGCCGGAGCACGCAGTCGCACTGCCGACCCAGACGGCCAACCCGCGCCGCACCATCCTCATGAAGGCCCCCGCCGCCGCCCCGGTCGCCATCCCCGTCGCCGCGGAGTAACCGGCGCGGGAGCGCCCCTCACGCGCGTTAGCCTGGAGCGTCAGTCTTCAAGCACCAGCAAGCAGTGAGGGGCGACAGCACCCGTGCGCATCGCCAGGTTCTCCATCGACGGCAATGTCGCCTTCGGCGCGGTCGAGGGCGACGGGCCCGACGGTCTCGTCCTCGACATCATCAAGGGCATCCCGTACTCCGAGTTCGAGCTCTCCGGGACCAAGGTCCCGCTGAACAAGGTCCGGCTGCTGCCGCCCGTGCTGCCCAACAAGGTCGTGGCCATCGGCCGCAACTACGCGGAGCACGCCGCCGAACTCGGCAACGAGGTCCCCGACGTCCCCGTCGCCTTCTTCAAGCCCACCACCTCGGTGATCGGCTCCGGCGACGCCATCGAGTACCCCTCCTTCTCCGACGAGGTGCACCACGAGGCCGAACTGGCCGTGGTCATCGGCCGGATGTGCCGCGAAGTGCCGCGCGAGCGGGTCAAGGACGTCATCTTCGGCTACACCTGCGCCAACGACGTCACCGCGCGCGACGCCCAGAAGCGGGAGAAGCAGTGGGCCCGCGCCAAGGGCTTCGACACCTCCTGCCCCCTCGGCCCCTGGGTGGAGACCGACCTCGACCCCAGCGACCTCGCCATCCAGGCCACGGTCAACGGTGAGCAACGCCAGCTCGGCCGGACGAGCGACATGATCCGGACCATCGAGGACCTGGTCGTCCACATCACGGAGGCGATGACGCTGCTCCCGGGCGATGTGATTCTCACCGGCACTCCCGCGGGGGTCGGACCCCTCCACGTCGGCGACGAGGTCGCCGTCACCATCGAAGGCATCGGCACTCTCACCAACAAGGTGATCAAGCGTGGCTAACGCACCTGTACGCGTCCGTTTCTGTCCCTCCCCGACGGGCAACCCCCACGTCGGCCTGGTCCGGACAGCTCTCTTCAACTGGGCGTTCGCCCGGCACCACCAGGGCACCCTGGTCTTCCGCATCGAGGACACCGACGCGGCCCGCGACTCCGAGGAGTCCTACGAGCAGCTCCTCGACGCGATGCGCTGGCTCGGCCTCGACTGGGACGAGGGCCCCGAGGTCGGCGGCCCGCACGCCCCGTACCGCCAGTCGCAGCGCATGGACCTCTACCAGGACGTCGCCGAGAAGCTCCTCGCGGCCGGCCACGCGTACCGCTGCTACTGCACGACCGAGGAGCTGGACGCCCGCCGCGACGCCGCCCGCGCCGCCGGCCGCCCGTCGGGCTACGACGGCCACTGCCGCGAGCTGAGCGACGAGCAGAAGGCCGCGTACGAGGCCGAGGGGCGCGCGTCGATCGTCCGCTTCCGGATGCCCGACGAGGCGATCACCTTCACCGACCTGGTCCGCGGCGACATCACCGTCCAGCCGGAGAACGTCCCGGACTACGGCATCGTCCGCGCCAACGGCGCCCCGCTCTACACGCTGGTCAACCCGGTGGACGACGCGCTGATGGAGATCACCCACGTCCTGCGCGGCGAGGACCTGCTCTCCTCCACCCCGCGCCAGATCGCCCTGTACCGGGCGCTCATCGAGCTGGGCATCGCCAAGGACACCCCGGCCTTCGGCCACCTGCCGTACGTCATGGGCGAGGGCAACAAGAAGCTCTCCAAGCGCGACCCGCAGGCCTCGCTCAACCTCTACCGCGAGCGCGGTTTCCTCCGCGAGGGGCTGCTCAACTACCTCTCGCTGCTCGGCTGGTCGATCGCCGAGGACCGCGACATCTTCGACATCGACGAGATGGTCGCCGCGTTCGACATCAAGGACGTCAACGCGAACCCGGCCCGCTTCGACCTCAAGAAGTGCGAGCACGTCAACGCGGAGCACATCCGCAGGCTGGACGTGAAGACCTTCACCGAGGCGTGCGGCCCCTGGCTGGAGGCCCCGTTCGCACCCTGGGCCCCGGAGGCCTTCGACGCGGACCTCTTCGCGCGGATCGCCCCGCACGCCCAGACCCGGGTCACGGTCCTCTCCGAGATCACCGCCAACGTCGACTTCCTCTTCCTGGACGAGCCGGTGCACGACGAGGCGTCCTGGACGAAGGCGATGAAGGAGGGCTCCGACGCGCTCCTGGTCACCGCCCGCGCCGAGCTGATCGCCGCCGACTGGAACGCCGACGCCCTCAAGGCCGCCGTCCTCGCCGCCGGCGAGCAGCACGGCCTGAAGCTCGGCAAGGCCCAGGCCCCGGTCCGCGTCGCCGTCACCGGCCGCACGATCGGCCTGCCGCTCTTCGAGTCCCTGGAGATCCTGGGCCGCGAAAAGACGATCGCCCGCATCGACGCGGCCCTGTCCAAGCTGACCGCGTAACACCGCCCGCACACACACCGGAGGCCGGGACCCCCTTCACGGGGCCCCGGCCTCCGGCCGTTTCGGCCGCACTGTGCGCGATATTCAGCCTCTTGATGTTGTTTGCCTGCGGAAACTCATATGACGAATAGCATCAGAAGCCATCACCCGTGGGGGTCCGATACGGCAGTGCGGAGGGACAGACTGATGGCACTCCGCGCGTCAGTACACGTATCCGCCGGGCGTCGGAGCGCTGCCGCTCTGGCCCTGGCCCTGCTTCTGGGAGGCTGCATGTCCGACGAAGGCGTGAACGACCCGCTCCCTCGCATGAGCAAAGAGAAGGCCGAGAAATGGGCCAAGCACTGGACCGATTCCATGGTCGGTACGGCGCGCGCCCGCCTCGACCCCAAGACGGCCCGTCCCGCGGCGGATTTCACCAACTGTCTCGGCAGCAACAACGAGACGTCCGGTGACGGCAGGTTCACATTGAGCTACTCGGTGCGGGGGACCCTTCCCCGCGCCGAGCACGCGGCGGCGGTCACGGACATCAAGGAGACCCTCAAGGACAAGGGCTTCGACATCCAGACCTTCGTGGTCGACGAGGACGAGGAGCCGGCGAACGCGGTCGACGCCAAGCACCCCGAGGACCAGCAGTTCGTCTCGGTGGGGTCCGTGGGCGAAGACCTCCTGGTCTTCAGCGTCGTTACTCCCTGTCTTCTGCCGCCAGGCGTCGAGCAGCAGCAGTTCTGACCGACGGCCCCGAGCGGAGCGGTAGCGTGGCCGTATGCCCATCAGAGCCGTCCTCTGGGACATCGACGACACGATCTTCGACCACACGACGGCCTCCGCCACCGGCATGGCCCGGCATCTCGCGGTGGAGGGGCTGCCCGGCGGGTACGCCACGGCGGACGAGGCCGTCGAGGCCTGGCAGCGGGTCACCCGGCTCCACTGGGCGCGGTTCTCGGCGGGGGAGACCGACTGGCCGGGCCAGCGCCGTGACCGGGCCAGGGACTTCCTCGGGCGCTCCATGGACGACGCCGAGGCCGATGCCTGGTTCGAGCGGCACGTCGCCCACTACGAGGCCGCCTGGTCGCTCTTCCCGGACACCGTCCCCGTGCTCGACGTCCTGGCGGGGGTTTACCGGCATGCCGCGCTGTCCAACTCGGCCCTGGAGCCGCAGCACCGCAAGCTGACCGTGCTGGGGGTGCGCGACCGGTTCGAGTCCCTGCTCTGCGCGGCGGAACTGGGGGTCTCCAAGCCGGCCGCCGGGGCCTTCCTCGCCGCCTGTGCGGCGCTGGAGCTGCCGCCGTCCGATGTCGTCTACGTGGGGGACGAACCCGACATCGACGCCGGGGGCGCGACGGCCGCCGGGCTCACCGGGGTCTGGCTGGACCGGGCCGGCCGGGGCGGACGTCCCGAACTGGTCCGGATCACGGCCCTCGACCAGCTTCCCGCCTTGCTCGCGGGCCATACCCGTTTTGGAGCGTCGGACACCTTCGGGTAATGTTCTTCCTGCGCCGCCCGAGCGGGCCGAAAGATCCGGCCGGGAAGCGCAGACAGAAACAAAACCCCCAGGGGTTGCGTTTCAGTGGGCTATGGTGTAATTGGCAACACTACGGTTTCTGGTACCGTCATTCTAGGTTCGAGTCCTGGTAGCCCAGCGCAGTACAGCAAGTTGCAGGAACATGCCCCCGTTGTGTAGCGGCCTAGCACGCTGCCCTCTCACGGCAGTAGCGCCGGTTCGAATCCGGTCGGGGGTACAGATCCTTCCCGCGAGATCATCTGGGTCGCACCCACGCTCTCGATGCAGGATCGCTAGGGCCCCCGTTGTGTAGCGGCCTAGCACGCTGCCCTCTCACGGCAGTAGCGCCGGTTCGAATCCGGTCGGGGGTACTTGCAACACCATGGGCTATGGTGTAATTGGCAACACTACGGTTTCTGGTACCGTCATTCTAGGTTCGAGTCCTGGTAGCCCAGCGCAGTACAAGCAAGTCGTAAGAACATGCCCCCGTTGTGTAGCGGCCTAGCACGCTGCCCTCTCACGGCAGTAGCGCCGGTTCGAATCCGGTCGGGGGTACCACAGAGCAGCAGGCGAGAGGCCCCTCACTCCGGTGAGGGGCCTCTCGCGTGTACGCGAGGGGCCGGCCCGCTCAGTACCCGTACCGCCGGGCCGACTCCTCCGCCTGGGCCAGCCGGTGCAGGGACATCAGCAGCGGCTCGTACAGCACCGCGGAGGCCACCGCCATCTCCATCTGTTGCGACGTGGTCGGGTGAGTCTCCATCAGATCCAGGTCCTGCACGGCCACTTGGTACATCAGCCGGGCGTGCTCCTCCAGATACGCGCTCTCGTACGGGTAGCCGAGGCGTGCGAGCGTGGCCAGGCCCGCGACGAGCGAGCGGTGGACGGGAGAGAGTTCGCCGATCTCCCGCGCGTGGGTCCACCCCAACCGGTCCAGCAGGGCGTCGACTTCCGCGCGGGCCGCCGCCGTCTCCGGGGCCTCCTCGTCCGGCTCCGGGCCGTGCGGAAGCTCCCAGAGCGCCGCGCCCAGCCGGATCGTCAGGCCCAGGGACTCGTCATCGACATGGCCCAGCACCTCGCGGGCCGTGGCCACGGGCAGACGGCCGACCTGGAGCAGTGCCCGCACCAGCCGCAGCCGGCGCAGATGGCTCTCGCCGTACTCGGCCTGCGTCGCGCTGACCCGCTCGCCCGGCGGCAACAGCCCCTCGCGCAGGTAGTACTTGATCGTCGCGGTCGCGATACCGCTCCGCTCGCTGAGTTCCGAGAGTCGCATGTGTGCCTTCCCTTGCGCCCACCCTTGGGCAGTGTCACTATCCAATCATTGGATAGTGGAACTCTCCAACAACTCCAGGGGGTGCGCGTGTTCACGAAACTCATGCCGGGACGGACGACCGCCGCGGCCGAGGGGGACGTCGTCGTCCTGCTCATCGGGATGCGGATCAACCACTTCAGGGGCTTGCACCACTGGCTCCCGGTCATGCTGGCGATGACGCGCATGCTGCGGGAGCTGAGGGCGGAGAGGTCCAGGGGCCTGCTCGGCCACGTCCTGCTGACCGCCTCGCCGAGGACGTACTACGTCGTCCAGTACTGGGAGTCGAAGGAGAAGCTGTACGCGTACGCCGCGGCGCCCGACATGTTCCACCGCAGGGCGTGGGCGATGCTCAACCGCAAGGAGAAGAAGTCCCGGCAGCACGTGGGGCTGTGGCACGAGACCTACATCGTGCCGGAGGGCGGCTACGAGTCCATCTACGCCGACATGCCGGCGTTCGGACTGGCCGCGGCGACCGGGTCGCTGCCGATCGAGGGGCGGGGCCGCAGCGCGGCGCACCGTCTCGCGCACCGATCGGGCGTGAAGTGACGCGGTGAGGGAGTGAGAAGGGGGCCGCCACGACGCTGGGGCGGCCAAGGGGGAGCGGGAGGCGCGGCCGGGACTCAGCCGGTGCGGCGCAGCGCCTCGCTCAGCCGTGCGGCCGAGTCGATGACGGCCTGGGCGTGCATCCGGCCCGGGTGCCGGGTCAGGCGCTCGATCGGCCCGGAGACCGAGACGGCGGCGACCACCCGGTTCGAGGGGCCGCGCACGGGGGCCGAGACCGAGGCCACGCCCGGCTCGCGCTCGCCGATCGACTGGGCCCAGCCGCGCCGCCGTACGCCGGAGAGCGCCGTCGCCGTGAAGCGGGCGCCCTGGAGGCCGCGGTGCAGGCGCTCCGGCTCCTCCCAGGCCATCAGGATCTGCGCGGACGAGCCCGCCTTCATGGTGAGCGTGGAGCCGACCGGCACGGTGTCCCGCAGACCGGACAGCCGCTCCGCCGCCGCCACGCAGATGCGCATGTCGCCCTGCCGGCGGTAGAGCTGCGCGCTCTCGCCGGTGATGTCCCGCAGATGCGTGAGCACCGGTCCGGCCGTGGCCAGCAGGCGGTCCTCGCCCGCCGCCGCCGCCAGCTCGGAGAGCCGGGGGCCGAGAATGAACCGGCCCTGCATGTCCCTCGCCACCATCCGGTGGTGTTCCAGTGCCACGGCCAGCCGGTGGGCCGTGGGTCGTGCGAGCCCTGTCGCCGCGACCAGGCCGGCGAGGGTGGCCGGCCCGGACTCCAGGGCGCTCAATACCAGAGCTGCCTTGTCGAGAACGCCGACGCCGCTAGAGTTGTCCATACGACGATACTCGCGTCTCACTCTGTGAAACGCAAGTTCAATTTTCCGGGGAAGTTGCGAACCTGTACCGGCGGCCCCACAACGGCCCGTAGCCACCGCCCCGCACGGGGGTCCGGACGGCGGCGCACCGAATCTCTAGTTGGGCCGGCGACGACGCCGGCCGGAGGGAAAGCGATGGGTAGGACACTCGCGGAGAAGGTCTGGGACGACCACGTCATCCCCAAGGTCCCGACTGCGCTCGACCAGGGGAGCCCCCACGGGCACGCGGCGGGCGAGCCCGACCTCCTCTTCATCGATCTGCACCTGCTGCACGAGGTGACCAGCCCGCAGGCCTTCGACGGTCTGCGGCAGGCCGGACGCCCGGTGCGGCGCCTCGACCTCACCATCGCCACCGAGGACCACAACACCCCGACCCTCGACATCGACAAGCCGATCGCCGACCCGGTCTCCCGGGCCCAGCTGGAGACGCTGCGCAAGAACTGCGCGGAGTTCGGTGTCCGGCTGCACCCGCTGGGCGACGTCGAGCAGGGCGTCGTGCACGTGGTCGGTCCGCAGCTGGGCCTGACCCAGCCCGGCACCACCGTCGTCTGCGGCGACTCCCACACCTCCACGCACGGCGCGTTCGGCGCCCTCGCGTTCGGCATCGGCACCAGCCAGGTCGAGCACGTGCTGGCCACCCAGACGCTGCCGATGGCCCGCCCGAGGACGATGGCGATCACCGTCGACGGCGAGCTGCCTGACGACGTCACCGCCAAGGACCTCATCCTCGCGATCATCACCCGGATCGGCACCGGCGGCGGCCAGGGCTACATCCTGGAATACCGCGGTTCCGCCATCGAGAAGCTCTCGATGGAGGCCCGGATGACTATTTGCAACATGTCGATCGAGGCCGGCGCGCGGGCGGGCATGATCGCCCCCGACGAGACCACCTTCGAGTACCTCCGGGGCCGCGACCACGCCCCGCAGGGCGAGGACTGGGACGCGGCCGTCGCGTACTGGAAGACGCTGCGCACCGACGACGACGCCGTCTTCGACGCCGAGGTGGTCATCGAGGCCGCCGAGCTGGCGCCGTTCGTCACCTGGGGCACCAACCCCGGCCAGGGCGCGCCCCTGTCGGCCAACGTCCCCGATCCCGCTTCGTACGAAGACGCCTCGGAGCGCAACGCCGCCGAAAAGGCGCTGGAGTACATGGGGTTGACCGCTGGCCAGCCGCTGCGCGAGATCGGTGTGGACACCGTCTTCGTAGGCTCCTGCACCAACGGCCGCATCGAGGACCTGCGCAATGCCGCCGCGATCCTGGACGGCCGCAAAGTCGCCGACGGCGTACGGATGCTGGTGGTCCCGGGCTCCGTCCGGGTCGCCCTCCAGGCCGTGGACGAGGGCCTGGACAAGGTCTTCACCGCCGCCGGCGCCGAATGGCGGCACGCGGGCTGCTCGATGTGCCTCGGCATGAACCCCGACCAGCTGGCCCCCGGCGAGCGCTCCGCCTCCACCTCGAACCGCAACTTCGAGGGCCGGCAGGGCAAGGGCGGCCGTACCCACCTGGTCTCCCCGCAGGTCGCCGCCGCCACCGCCGTACTGGGCCATCTGGCCTCGCCGGCCGACCTGTCCGACGCCCGTACGCCTGCCGGAGTCCGATAACCATGGAAGCTTTCACCGCACACACCGGCCGGGCCGTCCCGCTGCGCCGCAGCAACGTCGACACCGACCAGATCATCCCCGCCCACTGGCTGAAGAAGGTCACCCGGGACGGTTTCGAGGACGGTCTCTTCGAGGCCTGGCGCAAGGACGAGAACTTCGTCCTCAACCGCCCGGAGCGCAAGGGCGCGTCGGTCCTGGTGGCCGGCCCCGACTTCGGCACCGGCTCCTCCCGCGAGCACGCGGTCTGGGCCCTGCAGAACTACGGTTTCAAGACCGTCGTCTCCGCCAGGTTCGCCGACATCTTCCGCGGCAACTCGCTGAAGAACGGTCTGCTGACCGTGGTTCTGGACCAGCAGGTGGTCGACGCGCTCTGGGAGCTGACGGAGGCCGACCCGAACGCCGAAGTCACCGTCGACCTGGAGGCCCGCCAGGTCCGCGCGGAGGGCATCACCGCCGACTTCGAGCTGGACGAGAACGCCCGCTGGCGTCTGCTGAACGGGCTGGACGACATCAGCCTCACCCTTCAGAACGAGGCCGACATCGCGACTTACGAGGCGTCCAGGCCGGCTCACAAGCCCCGCACAATTCAGGCCTGATCAGCACGTTTTCAGGCCGATCAGCGAGTTTTCCCGACTGCGCCCCCTGCCTTCTGGTAGGGGGCGCAGTCGTTTGTTGGGACCCCGTCGGGCGACAACTCGCCCCAGATGGCACAATCGGTGCATGGAACGCGACAGCCAACTCAAGCTTTACGGCCAAGTCGCCGACCAATTGAAGGAAGCGCACTCCCGGGTGCGCTCGCTGCAAGTCCCGGACGGCGTAAGGATGGCGCTGAACCGGAAGCTGTTGGTCGTCACGGCCGCGGCAAAGCACGATCTCCCGGGCGCGGCAAGGCGTCTGGACCGGTTGATGAAGGACCTCGACGAGGGCCGATTCCCCGAAGGTGACTGACTCCGCAGAACTGCGCAGCGGTCGACTTCGTTGCGGCACTAGGGTGATTAGCCCGTTTCGTGTTTGATTTGCGGTATATATCTGCCTAACGTGCGAAAAAGCCTGAACACATTCGTTCCGGCAATGTCTCCGAAGGGGAAGACGTGAACAAGGCGCAGCTCGTAGAAGCGATTGCCGACAAGGTCGGCGGCCGTCAGCAGGCCGCGGACGCCGTCGACGCGGTGCTCGACGCGATCGTCCGTGCGGTCGTCGCGGGGGACCGGGTCTCGGTCACCGGCTTCGGCTCGTTCGAGAAGGTCGACCGCCCCGCCCGCTACGCCCGCAACCCTCAGACGGGTGAGCGCGTGCGGGTCAAGAAGACCTCGGTGCCCCGCTTCCGCGCGGGCCAGGGCTTCAAGGACCTGGTGAGCGGCTCCAAGAAGCTCCCCAAGAACGACGTGGCCGTGAAGAAGGCCCCCAAGGGCAGCCTCTCGGGCGGTTCTTCCACCCGTACGACGGCCAAGGCCGCCGCCAAGAAGGCCACCGCGAAGAAGGCCGTGGCGAAGAAGGCCACCGCCAAGAAGGCGACCCCGGCGAAGAAGACCACGGCCGCCGCCAAGAAGACGTCGGCGAAGAAGACGTCACCGGCGAAGAAGACGACGACGGCCGCGAAGAAGGCCACCCCCGCGGCGGCGAAGTCGACGGCGGCCAAGAAGACCACCGCCGCCAAGACCGCGCCCGCCAAGAAGACCACGGCGAAGAAGGCGCCCGCGAAGAAGACCACCGCGCGCAAGACCACGGCCAAGAAGGCCACCGCGCGCAAGAAGTGAGACCGGGCCGCACAGGGCTCTGACACGCGCCGGGCCGGGCTCCCCTCGGGGAGCCCGGCCCGCGGGCTGTCCGGGGGCATCCACCCCGCACGGACCTCAGAACGTCTGCAACGTCACCAGGGTGATCCGCAGCCCGGCCCCCTCGCCCTCGCCCTCGATCCGCACCCGCTGACCCGGACGCAGCAGCCGCAGACCGCCGGCGTCGAAGGCCGGCGCGTCGAAGTCCACCGGGGTGCCGTCGTCGAGCAGCACACTGCCGGTCCGGGTCACGGGGTCGTACGTGTACGAGGTCGCCTGCATGGGCGCCAGACTATCGCTCCCGCGCGAGGGCCCCGGCTGCCCAGCGCCCCGCCGTGAACGGGCCGACGCCCAGGGCCAGCGCCAGCCGCAGATCCTCGCCGGTGTCCACGTCCCGGCGCACCGAATCGATGTCCGGCAGCGTGATTTCCACCGCGCCCGACGCCAGGTGGCGGGACCGCGACGGGCCGCCGAAAGCGGGCCGCAATTCCACTCCCGGGCCGGCCGACAGAAATGTCGTTCCGATTCCCGCCGCATCGGGAACAAATGCGCGGGGAAAAGCGGCGGAGAATTCGAGCACCCGGGAGAATTCCGCCGGGCGCAGCGCGGGCAGGTCCGCGTTGAGCGCGGCGAGCGGCGCACCGGGCCTGGCCGCCCGGACCACGCGTTCACCGTGCGCGAGGGCCGCGTTGAGCCCCGCGGCCGGGGTGTCGGGCACGATCCGGGCGCCCAGCGCCGCCAGCGCTGCCCCCGCCGCCGTGTCGTCCGTGACGACCACCACATCGGCCACGGCAGGACAGGAGAGCGCCGCGGCCACCGTGTCACGGGCGAAGGCGAGAGCCAGCCGGGGCCGCAACAGGGCGCCCGAGGCAGGCACCAGCCTGCTCTTGGCCCGCGCCAGGGGTTTCAGCGGGACGACCAGGGACCAGCGGCCGGCCGGGTCGGTGTTCGTGGCGGTCTCTCCCTCGATGCGCATCGCCGTCTATTCTCGCCTGCCGGTGCGCCGACCCGGAGGGGCGTTCCCGAAGGTGAGGCGTACGGTGTTCTCGACAGAGCAGGGGCCTGGGGCGAGACTTGACCGTCGGTAGTCACACAGCGATCAGCTCCACAGTCAGGTCCATTAACAGGAAGGTGTCCGAGTGTCCCGCCACAGAATCGGCTTCTGGTACCGCCTGGCGGCGGTCATCGCGAAACCGCCGCTGGTGGTGCTGTTCAAGCGCGAATGGCGGGGAATGGAACACATTCCGGCCGATGGCGGATTCATCACCGCGGTCAACCACAACTCGTACCTGGACCCGCTTTCGTACGGGCACTTCCAGTACAACACCGGCCGGGTGCCCCGGTTCCTGGCCAAGGCCGGGCTGTTCAGGGCCCCCTTCGTCGGCATGATGCTGCGCGGCACCGGACAGATCCCCGTCTACCGCGAGACGACCAACGCGCTGGACGCCTTCCGGGCCGCCGTCGGCGCCATCGAGCGCGGCGAGTGCGTCAGCTTCTACCCCGAGGGCACCCTCACCCGTG
Source organism: Streptomyces sp. Mut1 (assembly GCF_030719295.1). Lineage (NCBI taxonomy): Bacteria > Bacillati > Actinomycetota > Actinomycetes > Kitasatosporales > Streptomycetaceae > Streptomyces > Streptomyces castrisilvae. Next base: position 5,751,403 of record NZ_CP120997.1, read on the forward strand.
ACCCCGACATGTGGCCGATGGCCGGCAAGACCGGCGCCGCCCGCGTCGCGTTGATGACCCGGGCCCCCGTCATCCCCGTCGCGCAGTGGGGCGCCAACGAGGCCATGCCGCCCTACGCCACGGAGAAGAAGGTCCGCCTGCTGCCCCGCAAGACCCTCAGGGTCCAGGCGGGCCCGCCCGTCGACCTCTCCCGGTTCTACGACAAGGAGCCGACACCCGAGGTGCTGCGCGAGGCCACCGAGGCCATCATGCGGGCGATCACCGCCCAGCTCCAGGAGGTCCGCGGGCAGCAGGCACCCGACGAGCCCTACGATCACCGCAAGGCCCGTGCCGAACAGCGGCGCAAGGCCCAAGGAGAGGGACTCACGTGACACACCCCGCGAAGGCCGCCGTCTTCGGGACCGGCTCATGGGGTACGGCCTTCGCCATCGTCCTCGCCGACGCCGGCTGCGACGTCACCCTCTGGGGCCGCCGGGCCGAGGTCGCCGAGACGGTCAACGCGACCCGTACCAACCCCGGCTACCTGCCGGGCATCGAACTGCCCGCGTCCGTCCGGGCCACCACCGACGCGGCCGAGGCGCTGCGCGGCGCCGACTACGCCGTCCTCGTCGTGCCCTCCCAGACGCTCCGCGACAACCTCGCCGACTGGGCCCCGCACCTGGAGCCGCAGACGGTCCTGGTCTCGCTGATGAAGGGCGTCGAACTCGGCACCGCCAAGCGGATGAGCGAGGTCATCGCGGACGTCACCGAGGTGTCCGCCGACCGCGTCGCCGTCATCACCGGCCCCAACCTCGCCAAGGAGATCGCCGAACGCCGCCCCGCCGCGGCCGTCGTCGCCTGCCGGGACGAGGCCGTCGCCCGCCGCCTCCAGGCCGCCTGCCACACCCCGTACTTCCGCCCGTACACCAGCACCGACGTGGTCGGCTGCGAGCTCGGCGGTGCCGTCAAGAACGTCATCGGGCTCGCCGTCGGCATCGCCGACGGCATGGGGCTCGGCGACAACGCCAAGGGTTCGCTCATCACCCGCGGCCTCGCCGAGACGATCCGGCTCGGGGCGGCCATGGGCGCCGACCCGCTGACCTTCTCCGGACTCGCCGGCCTCGGCGACCTGGTGGCCACCTGCTCCTCGCCGCTCTCGCGCAACCACACCTTCGGCACCAACCTCGGCCGCGGCATGACGCTCCAGGAGACCATCGCCGTCACCAAGCAGACCGCCGAGGGCGTCAAGTCCTGCCAATCGGTGCTGGACCTGGCCCGCAGGCACGGCGTCGAGATGCCGCTGACCGAGACGGTCGTCGGCATCGTCCACGAAGGCAAGCCGCCGATGGTCGCGCTCAAGGAGCTCATGTCGCGCAGCGCCAAGGCCGAGCGGCACTGACCCCCGGGCGGCCCCTGCCGCGCTGACGCGACCCGTACCAGCAGGTACGCTCATCGCGATATGAGCAGCGAGAACCTCCCCCAGAGCACGGAGCACCAGCTCCGCAAGCCGCGTGTGGCCGTCGTGTTCGGCGGCCGCAGCTCCGAACACGGCATTTCGGTGGTCACGGCCGGTGCCGTCCTGAACGCCATCGACCGGACCAAGTACGACGTCCTGCCGATCGGCATCACGACGGACGGCCGCTGGGCGCTCACCGCCGACGAACCCGAACGCATGGCGATCGCGGACCGGAAGATGCCCGACGTGGCGCAGCTGGCCGAGTCCGACGAGGGCGGCGTCGTGCTCTCCGTCGACCCCGGCAGCCGCGAAGTGGTCTACAGCGAGCCCGGCTCGGTCCCCAAGGCGCTCGGCGAGGTCGACGTCGTCTTCCCCGTCCTGCACGGCCCCTACGGTGAGGACGGCACCCTCCAGGGCCTCCTGGAACTGTCCGGCGTGCCGTACGTGGGCGCGGGCGTCCTCGCCTCGGCCGTCGGCCAGGACAAGGAGTACATGAAGCGCGTCTTCACCTCCTTCGGCCTGCCCGTCGGCCCGTACGTGGTCGTGCGCCCCCGCGAGTGGGACAACGACCCGGCCGGCGCCCGCGAGCGCATCACGGAGTTCGCCGCCGAGCACGGCTGGCCGCTCTTCATCAAGCCCGCCCGCGCCGGCTCGTCCATCGGCATCACCAAGGTCGAGGACGTCTCCCAGCTGGACGAGGCGATCGAGGAGGCCCGCCGTCACGACCCCAAGTTCCTCGTGGAGTCACTGCTGCGGGGCCGTGAGATCGAGTGCGGCGTCCTGGAGTTCGAGGACGGGCCGCGCGCCAGCGTGCCGGCCGAGATCCCGCCCGTCACCTCGCACGACTTCTACGACTTCGAGGCCAAGTACATCGACTCGGCGTCCGGGATCGTGCCCGCGCCGCTCACCGGCGAGCAGACCGCCGAGGTCCAGCGGCTCGCGGTCGAGGCCTTCGAGGCCGCGTCCTGCGAGGGCCTGGTGCGCGCCGACTTCTTCCTCACCGAGGACGGCGGCTTCGTCATCAACGAGATCAACACCCTGCCGGGTTTCACCCCGATCTCGATGTACCCGCGCATGTGGCAGGAGAGCGGCGTCAGCTACCAGCAGCTGGTGGACCGGCTCATCCAGGCGGCACTGGACCGGCCGACCGGACTGCGCTGAGGCACCCCGCACGGTACGGCGAAGGGCGTGCGCTCTCCCCCACGGGAAGCGCACGCCCTCAGAGCCGGTTCGGGACCGTCTTCTTCACCGCCGGGGCCAGAGCCGCGAGCGGGGTCGTGTCATGCGCGTACGCCTTCGAGAAGGTCACTTCGACGTACGCCTTGCGCAAGGTGGTCGTCAGCCGGGGCCCGTCGTCCTCACGCTGTTCCAGCATCCAGTTGACGCCGTCCGCAGTGATCCCCTTCGACTGGTCGTCGTCCATCTCGGCGGGGCGCGGCACCCCGCAGCGCAGTACGATCGCCCCGTCCCCCCACCCGGCGGTCAGTTCCGAACCGGGACCGGGGTCCTCGCGCTCCAGACCGGCGACGGTATCCGGCAGTTCCTTGTCCAGCGCACGGCAGTAGGCTGCGGCTTCCGGCGACGGACTGGGTACCGCGACCGATGCCGAGGCGTCGCCCGGGGAGCAGCCCGCCGCGGCCATCAGCAGCAGGGCGGCGGACGGACCGAGGAGCATGGGGTGGGGGAGCCGGCGGCTGGATGACGTCACCGGCCCAGCGTAGACGGGGGCTACAGGTGAACGACCGGGCAGGTCAGGGTTCTGGTGATGCCCTCCACTTGCTGGACCCGGGCCACCACGATGCGCCCGAGTTCATCGACCGTGTCCGCCTGGGCGCGCACGATCACGTCGTAGGGGCCGGTGACATCTTCTGCCTTGGTCACTCCCGGGATCTTGGAGATGGTCTGGGCGACGGTCGACGCCTTGCCCACCTCGGTCTGAATAAGGATGTACGCCTGTACCACGGAACCTCCAGGGCGGCCACGAGGATCATGTGGGGGAAAGGGACGCCACGTTATCGCGTCGTCGCGGGCCGCGGGGAGACCTGCGGGCCGGATGACGCCCCAGCGTGGCGTACAGAACGCACAAGTTGACGTATCTCTTGACAGTACCGACAGCAGTGACGGCACGCGACCGCGACTGGGGCGGCGCGGGCGGGGGACAGACCGGGCGAGCGCCCGGTACGAAAATGAGAGGTGAGACTCGGTGAAGGCAACCGTGGGCGAGTTGGGGGAGTTCGGGCTCATCAGAGAGCTCACGTCCCGGCTCACCACCACTCCGGCGGTCCGGCTCGGGCCGGGCGACGACGCCGCGGTCGTGACCGCCCCCGACCGCAGGGTCGTGGCCAGCACGGACATCCTGCTGGAGGGACGGCACTTCCGGCGCGACTGGTCGACGGCGTACGACGTGGGCCGCAAGGCCGCCGCGCAGAACCTCGCCGACATCGCAGCCATGGGCGCCGTGCCCACCGCGCTGCTCCTCGGCCTCGTCGTCCCCGCCGAACTCCCGGTCACCTGGGCCGCGGAGCTGATGGACGGCCTGCGCGACGAGTGCCAGGTCGCGGGGGCGGCCGTGGTCGGCGGTGACGTGGTGCGCGGCGACACCATCACCGTCGCGATCACCGCGCTCGGCGACCTGCGCAACCACGAACCCGTCACCAGGGCGGGCGCCCAGCCCGGCGACGTCGTGGCCGTCACCGGCTGGCTCGGCTGGTCCGCCGCCGGGTACGCCGTGCTCTCCCGCGGCTTCCGCTCGCCCCGCGCCTTCGTCGAGGCCCACCGCCGCCCCGAACCGCCGTACCACGCGGGCCCCGCGGCCGCCGGGCTCGGCGCCACCGCGATGACCGACGTCAGCGACGGGCTCGTCGCCGACCTCGGGCACATCGCCGAGGCCAGCAAGGTCCGCATCGACCTGCGCTCCGGGCACATCGACATCCCCTCGCAGATGGCGGACATCGGGCAGGCCGTGGGCGTCGACCCGCTCCAGTGGGTGCTGACCGGCGGCGAGGACCACGCGATCGTCGCGACCTTCCCGCCCGACGTGAAGCTGCCGGCCCGCTGGAAGGTGATCGGCGAGGTCCTCAACCCCTCGGCGCTACCCCAGGTGACGGTCGACGGGGCGCCCTGGACCAGCAAGAACGGCTGGGACCACTTCGGCGACATCGAGGACGCCCCGTAGATTGCGGCGTATGCCGATAACCCCCTCCGTACCTCCCCGCGTGCTCACCGTCGCCGGATCCGACTCCGGCGGCGGTGCGGGCATCCAGGCCGACCTCAAGACGATGCTGGCCCTCGGCACGCACGGAATGAGCGTGCTGACCGCCGTCACCGCCCAGAACTCCCTGGGCGTCCAGGGCGCCTGGGAGCTGCCCGCCGAAGCCGTGCGCGCCCAGTACCGCAGCGTCGTGGACGACATCGGGGTCGACGCGGTCAAGACCGGCATGCTGTCGTCCGCGCACCTGGTCGAGACCGTCGCCGAACTCCTCGCCGGGACCGACGCCCCGGCCGTCGTGGACCCGGTCGGTGTCTCCAAGCACGGCGACCCGCTGCTGGCCGCCGAAGCCCTCGACTCGGTCCGTACGAAGCTGCTGCCCGTCGCGACCGTGGCGACCCCGAACCTCGACGAAGTGGCCCAGCTCACGGGCATCACCGTCACCGACGAGCCCGGGATGCGCCGGGCCGCCGCCGCCCTGCTCGGATTCGGGCCCCGCTGGGTCGTGGTCAAGGGCGGCCACCTGCCCGGCGAACCCGTCGACCTGCTGACCGACGGCGCCGAGGAACACTGGCTGCGCGCCCCCCGCCACGACAACCGCCACACCCACGGCACCGGCTGCACCCTCGCCTCCGCGATCGCGAGCCACCTGGCGCGCGGTGCCGACGTGCCGACGGCCGTACGGGCCGCCAAGGCGTACGTCACCGGGGCGATCGAGGCGGGCTTCCCGCTCGGCGCCGGCATCGGCCCGGTCGGCCACGGCTGGCGGCTGCGCGACGCGGACTGACCGCCCGCCCCGCCGGGGCGCGGGCGCCCTCCGCGCGGGCACGGCAAAAAGCCGGTCCATCGAGATGGACCGGCTTTTTGGGCAACCGGTAGGGCTGCGCTACGACGGGAACGTCAGCGCGCGACCTTGCCGGCCTTGATGCACGAGGTGCAGACGTTGAGCCGCTTCGGCGTCCGCCCGACCACGGCACGCACGCGCTGGATGTTGGGATTCCAGCGACGGGACGTACGGCGGTGCGAGTGCGAAATGCTGTTGCCGAAGCTCGGCCCCTTGCCGCAAACGTCGCAGTTGGCAGCCACGGGTCACTCCAAAACTTCAGATGCACTTACAGTGAAATCCGGCACGCCGGATTCATTGACTGAAGTGGCGGTACCGGGGGAATGTCCCGACTCTCGTCGGGCAACCGAAGCAGCATACAACGGCTGCGTCGGAGATACGAAACTACCATGGGATCCGCACCCGCCCGCCCCGCCCCCGGACCGCCCGGACCCCCCGGCCGGAGCTACTCTGCGGTGCAGCCAGCCGCCCCCGCCCGTGATCCGAGTCCGTGTTCCGAGGAGGACTTCCAGGTGCCGCAGACCGCCGACGAACCGGATGCCGTGGCGGTACGGACCTGGTGCTCCCTGGCCCTGGAGGCGCTCGGCCGCGAGCGCGCCGCGATCGACGCGATCAACGTCTACCCCGTCGCCGACGGGGACACCGGAACCAACCTCTACCTGACCGTGGAGTCCGCGGCCGCCGCCGTCGAAGCGGTCTTCGCCGCCCATGAGACCGGCACCTCGGTGCCCTCGGCGGCGGACGCGGTACGGGCCATGGCCCACGGGGCGCTGATCGGCGCCCGGGGCAACTCCGGCACGATCCTGGCCCAGCTGCTGCGCGGCATGGCCGGTGTGCTCGCCGACGGCACCGGCGGCGACCGCCTCCGCCTGGCGCTCGACCGGGCCGCCGCCTCCGCCCGGGAAGCCGTCGCCCACCCCGTCGAGGGCACGGTCCTCACCGTCGCGGACCGGGCCGCCGCCTCGGCGGGCTGCGCACCGCCCGGCGCGAACACCGCCGAGGTCGCCCGAGCCGCGTACGAAGGGGCCCGTACCGCCCTGGACGCGACCCCCGGACAGCTCCCCGCCCTCGCCAGGGCCGGGGTGGTCGACGCCGGCGGACGCGGCCTGGTGACCCTGCTCGGCGCCCTCGTCGAGGCCGTCTCGGGACGGGCCCCGGAGCGGCCGTACGAGAACCCCGCCCCGTTCGTCCCGACGCACGCCGGCCCCGAGGAGTGCCCGGCCGCCGAGGGGACCGGGGGCGGCCCCGCCTTCGAGGTCATCTACCTCCTGGAGGCCGGTGACGAGGCCGTCGAGCGGCTGCGCGCCCGGCTGGACGGGCTCGGCGACTCCCTGGTGGTGGTCGGCGGCGACGGCCTGTGGAACGTCCATGTGCACGTGGACGACGCGGGGGCCGCGGTGGAGGCCGGCGTCGAGGCCGGCCGGCCGTACCGCATCCGCATCACCCACTTCGCCGCCGACCGGGCGCACGCTCGCCCCGAACCCGCCCGGCGCGCGGTCGTCGCGGTCGTCCCGGGCGACGGCCTCGCCGCCCTGTGCGAGCAGGCCGGCGCGACGACGGTGCTCGCCCGGCCCGGGGAGCCGCCCGCCAGCGGCGAACTCGTGGACGCCATCCGCCGCGCCCACGCCCGCGAGGTGGTCCTGCTGCCCAACGACGGCGACCTGCGCCACACCGCCGCCGCTGCCGCCGAACAGGCCAGGGCCCAGGGCGTCCGGGTCGCCCTCGTCCCGACCCGGGCCGCCGTCCAGGGCATCGCGGCCCTGGCCGTCCACGAGCCCGACCGCAGCTTCGACGAGGACGTGGTCGCCATGACCTCGGCGGCCGGCGCCACCCGCTACGCCGAACTGGCCGTCGCCGAACGGCAGTCCTGGACCATGGCCGGCATCTGCCAGGCCGGCGACATCCTGGGCCTGATCGACGGAGACGTCGCCGTCATCGGCCAGGACGTCCCCGGCACCGCCCGCGAGGTCCTGGACCGCATGCTCGCGGCGGGCGGCGAACTGGTCACCCTGGTCCTCGGCGAGGACACCCCGGCCACCCTCGCCGGCACCCTGGAGGAACACGTCCGCGAGGGCTACCTGGCGGTGGACACCACGGTCTACGACGGCGGCCACCAACGAGCCCCGCTCCTCATCGGCGTGGAGTAGCCGGCCCGGAGCGCCACATCGGGCCCGTCCGGCCGGAGGCACCCGACTGGGCCCGTCCGGCGAGGCCATCCGACCGGGCCCGTCCGGCGACCGAGGACGAGGGGGCACACCGGACGGTCCCGGCGCCGAACCACCGCCCCCTCCCCAGCCGGGGCCCTACGCGGTGCGGGCCACGTACGCCCGTACCGACTCCACCTCCGCCCGCCGCGCGTCCACCGTCTCGTCCGCCCCTTCCGGCACGCCCTCGTACGCGGCCACCACCTGCGCCGCCCGCCCCAGCGCGGCCCGGCCCCGGCCCAGGTCCGCCTCCAGCCACGCGGCCATCAGCACGGAGGCCGTGCGCGAGGCCAGCTGCTCGGGGCCGGCCTCGTGGAAGGCCCGCGCCGCCCGGTCCGCGTACCCGAGCGCCTCCTCGTACGCCACCCGCACCGGATCGTCCCCCGCCTCGCCCGGCTCGCCCTCGCAGGACCGGACGATCAGGTCGGCGGTCTGCCCGTACGTGCTCGCGAGCTCCGCCCGCAGTTCCGGACGCGCCTCGCACTCCCGCTCCGCACCGGCCATGAACGCCCGCGCCGCGCTCATCCCCGAGGGGCCCTCCCGCAGCGCGATCCAGGCCCGTACCCGCAGCGTCCGCACCAGCCCCGGCACCTCGTCCAGCGACCGCCACAGCTCCCCGGCGCGCGCGTACGCCTGCTCGGCCTCCGCGTTCAGCTCCGCCCGGTACAGGGACTCCCCGGCGAGCTGGGCGAGCATCGCGTGGTCGTGCTGCTCCGGCCAGGCGCGGGCGATGTCCGCAGCCCGCAGCCGGTGCTCCGCCGCCGCCCTCGGCTCGTCCAGCGCCATCAGCCCGTCGCCGAGCCACCACAGCGTCTGGACGAGCATGCCGTCCCCGTGGTCGTCGGCCGAGATGTCGGGCAGGACGGCCTCCAGCACGGCCGCCGCCTCCGCCGCCCGGCCCAGCCCCAGCAGCCGGCCACCGAGCTGGTGCCGGGCGTAGACCCCCAGCGACTCGCTCTCACCGGCCTCGTCGGCCCAGTGCGAGGCGTCAAGAGTGCGGTCCGCCGCCTCGGCGAGCTGCCCGGTCGCGGCCAGCGCCTCGGCCAGCTGGAGAAGGAGCCGGGCCCGGCCGGACGGGCTCACCAACGTCTCGCCGTGCTCCAGCGCCGCCCGCGCGGCCCGTTCCGCCGTCGCGTGGTCGTGCAGCCGGCCGGCGGTCCGCGCCGTCCGTGCCTCGTAGTCCACGGCGCTCCAGGGCAGCCCCGCCCCGTGCGCCTCGGCGGCGGCCCGCTCGTACAGGCCGAGGGCGCCGGGGTCGTCGCCCCGGTGGGCCGCGACATCCCCGAGGTGGCCCAGCGCCTCCGCGATCCTGGTGGCGACCCGGCCCTCGCCGCGCCGGGGCTCGGCGAACGCCAGCACCTCCCGGGCCGCCTCCTCCAGCTCCGCGACGGCGGCCAGGTGCGCTTCCTCGTCCGCCGCCCGCAGCATCCGCTGCTCGGCGATCCGGGCCCGGCAGACCAGGACTCCGGACGCCTGCCGTGCCGTCGCCCCGCCCCGGGCGTGCAGCGCGAGGGCCTGCTCCACGAGCGGCGCGATCAGGGCCTCCGCCTCATCGGTCTCCCCGTCCAGCGCACGGGCGAAGACCCCCCGGGCGCTGGCGGCGACGGCCTCGCCCGCGTCGTCCCCGGCCTCGTACAGCCCGGCCGCCTTCTCGAACGCCCGCGCGGCCCCGGCGGGCGGCAGGGTGCCGTCCATCGCGAGGTGGTCCTCCAGCGTCGCCCGGTCCAGGTCCGCGAGGACGGCCCCCTCCGCTTCGGCGCGCGCGGCGACCGCCCGCCAGGCGGCCCCGGCCTCGGGGCGCAGCGCCTCGGACAGCCGGCGCGCCTCGGCGAGCAGCGCCGCCAGGTCCGGCACGTCCGCGCCCCCGGCGGCCACCTGCGGTACGGGGGCGGGCCGGGCCGTGCTCACCGGCCGCGCCGCCCGTATGCCGAGTGGCAGCCGGTCCAGCAGCGGGACCCGCGCCAGCCGTTCGCGCACCTCCCCGCCCACGTACCCGTTGCCGTTGCGCTCGTCGAAGCGGGCGGCCAGGGCCAGCGCCCGGCTCCGGGCCCCGACGGCCAGCGAGGCGGCTGTCCACTCCGTCCCGGCCGGGCCGGGCACCGACTGCCCGCCGTGGCCCAGCGCGGTGAGCCGGTCCATCAGCAGGGCGGTCACGGTCAGGAAGCTCATCAGGCTGCTGGGGTTCCCGCTGTCCGTGAAGTACGCTGGCCGCTCGGCGAGGATCTCCAGGCCCCGGGCCTCGTTGCCGGTCAGCGCGCAGAACTCGATGTGCAGCGCGGCCGAGTAGCGCATGCTCTCCATCGGCCGGACCATCCGGTAGCCGCGCAGATGGTGCGCCCGCGCCTGCTCAGCGCGCCCCGTCCGCAGCAGCGGCAGCAGGGAGGACGCCAGCACGGCGTGCGGCTCGTGCGCGCAGACGTGCTCCCCGTCCAGCACCGGAGCCCAGGTCTTCAGCGCCTCCTCGTCCAGCCCGCGCAGCACCTGCCAGGCGCCCTGCCCGTGCAGTTCGCAGGCGTGGCAGTTGGCCATCCGGTCCCGGTCGGCGGCCAGCCAGGCGGTGTACGCCCGCTCGCCCCGTTCCAGGTCGCCCAGATGCCGGGCGATCTCCAGCTCGCCCTGGCGCACGGCCCGCTCCGAGTGGCCCGCGAGCCGGTAGCGGTGGGCCATCTCGGCCTGCCACTTCTCGATGGAGGCGAGCGGGATGTGCGGCTGGTCGACCATGGAGCTGGAGACCCACTTGAACATCCAGAACAGATGATGGGTCATGAACCGGTCGAAGTCGCCCGGCTGTTCGTCCCACAGCTTCAGCAGCCGCGCGAAGGGCACGAACAGCTTGTCCTTCTCGGAGCTGTAGTTGTAGACCTGAAGCTGATGGACGAGCGCCTCGATCACCAGCGCGCCGTCCCCGCTCTGCTCGGCCTCGGCCAGGAGCCGCTCCGAGCGGGCGTTGCGCGCGGGCCCCTCGGGCTCGTCCTGCATGTCCCGCAGGGCCTGGCGGATCGTCGCTGCGTCGGCGCTCATCGGCCGTCCTCCTGGGGGTTCACGGGCGGGGTGGGGCCGGGGGACGTGGCGCCGGGCGGCGCGGACAGCGGTGGGGCCGGGGGCGCGGCCGGGGGAGCGGCAGGGGGCGCGGCCCACTCCAGGAGACCCATGAAGGCCCGGTTCAGCAGCGCCGAGTCGGCCGGGCGCAACGGACGCTGCGCCATCAGCAGGGCCTGCCCGTACAGCGCCTCCGTCGCGGTCGCCGCCAGTTCCGGGGTGTCCAGCGAACCGATGCGGCGGATCAGCGGGTTGAGCTGGTTCAGTACGAGCCGGGCACGCGGCGCGCTGCCGCGCAACGAGCCCAGAATGCCCGCCCACAGATCGTCCGCCCGCGCCTCGGCCTCGGCCCTGGCCTGCTCATGACGGACCGACCGGTCGTCCAGATGCAGCGCCGGAGTGGTCACCGGGTGGAAGGCGCGCAGCACCACATCGCAGCCCAGCGGGTCGAGCCGGGCCCGCGCCGCCGCGAGGAACGGGCCGAGCGCCAGCTCCTCGGCCGGGTCCACGGCGTCCAGATGCGCGGTCACCGTATCGGCGTCCAGCTCCGCGACCACCGTCCCCGGCCGGGCCGCGGGCAGCCGCTCGACCAGCTCGGTGTCGTACGTGTAGCCGCCGTTGACCACCCCGATGCCCTGCGCCGACGCGATCGGCGCGACCTGCCGGAACTCCTCCACGGTCCGGGTGAAGTGCACCACCGGGTGGCGCCGGGCGAACTCCTCCAGGGACAGCCGGCCGTCCGTCGTCTCGAACGGCAGCCACGGCAGCATCGTGCGCCACATCGCCTCGTCGTGCCTGGCCAGCGACTTCACGCCCAGGTGGTGCACGGACAGGAACTGCGCCAGCCGCTCCGGATCACCCGCCGCGAGTCCCGTCAGCCATTCCCTGATCCGGTCGCCCAGCGCGTCCCGCACGGCGGCCAGCGTCTCGTCCGCGTACAGCGCCTCGCGCGAGGCGGTGGGCCGCAGGGTGTCCGTGTCGATCACGCACCGCACGAAGAACGCCCACTCCGGCAGCAGTTCCTCCGCCCGGTCCGTCAGCAGCATGCCCTTGAGATGCACCCGGTGACCCGCGCGCTGCGCCGGGCTCACCGCCGACGGCAGGACATGGGCCACCCCGCGTATCCCGGCGAGCGGCAGGGCGAGATCGATCGTGTCGAGCGGTGGGAAGCCGAACTGCTCGTGGCAGTGGCGCGCCAGCGCCACCCGCCGCGCGGCCGGGCTCGGATACGCCCGGTCCCACGGGGCCGGCAGCGCCGTGACGGCCGCCTCACCGACCCGGACGTCGTACGGCAGCAGCGAACCGAAGTCACGGGCCAGCGCGAGCACCCGCTCCTCCTCCAGCCACTCGGCGCTCCCCTGCCGGGCGGTCAGATACACGGTGGTCCCGGGCTCCGGGCGCGCGCTGTCGGGCAGCGTACGGACGGTGTACGAACCGTCGTCACGGGCGCACCACTCCACCGGCGGCTCCCCGGGCGTCCGCGCGGACCGGCTCACCACCCGGATCTCGGCGGCCACCACGAAGCACGCCAGCAGCCCGATCCCGAACTGGCCGAGGAACCCGGCACGCGCCGAGGCGAGCGAATCGGCGCCGTCCCGTTTGGAGCTGCGGCCGATCGTGGCGAGCAGGCTGTGCACATCGGCCTCGGTCAGGCCGATGCCGCTGTCCTCCACCCGCAGCCGGCCGTCCCCGGCGTACAGCCGCGCCAGCGCGGGCGCGTCCGGCTCATCGGCCCGGCGGGCGGTGATGGCGTCCACGGCGTTCTGCAGCAGCTCGCGCAGGTAGACGCGGGGCGAGGAGTAGAGGTGGTGGGAGAGGAGGTCGACCAGTCCGCGCAGATCCACCTGGAAGGTGTGCGGTTCCCGGGCGGCGGCGGAATCGGTTGCTGAAGTCTCGGATGTCATCGTCGCAGCGCCGGTGGGGGACCTTTCGGCAGCGCGGGTCGGGCGGTCCCTGGGAGGGTGACCGCGAAGGAGAGGCGTGGGGGAGCCGATCCTAGGTCGCGGCGGCCATTGCGACCAGGGGTTTCCGGGGCCCACGGCGGTGCCCGCCGGACAACTGTCACTGCGGTGGTGTGCAATGGATCGCGTGTCTGCGTTCGACGAACCCCTCAAGAAGCTGCTCGGTGGCGCCACCGCGAAGGTGATGGCGGACCACCTCGACCTGCACACGGTCGGTGATCTCCTGCATCACTACCCGCGCCGGTACGAGGAGCGCGGCCGGCTCACGGCGCTGACCGACCTCCCGCTCGAAGAGCACGTCACGGTCGTCGCCCAGGTCGCCGACGCCCGTGTGCTGACGTTCAACGGGGGCCGCGGCAAGCGACTCGAAGTGACCCTCACCGACGGCCACGGCCGGCTCCAGCTGGTCTTCTTCGGCCACGGCGTCCACAAACCGCACAAGGACCTGCTGCCGGGCCGGCGCGCCATGTTCGCCGGCAAGGTCTCCGTCTTCAACCACAAGATGCAGCTCGCCCACCCCACGTACCAGCTGCTCGACGCCGCCTCCGCGGACGACCCCGGGGCGACCGAGGCCGTGGACGCCTTCGCGGGGAAGCTGCTGCCGATCTACCCCGCCTGCAAGCAGCTCGACTCCTGGCGGATCGCCAAGGCGGTCGACGCGGTGCTGCCCAGCGCCCAGGACGCCGTGGACCCGCTGCCCGACGCCCTGCGCGAGGGCCGCGGCTTCACCTCGCTGCCCGAGGCCCTGCTGAAGATCCACCGGCCGCAGACCAAGGCCGATGTCGCGGCCGCCCGGGACCGGCTGAAGTGGGACGAGGCATTCGTCCTCCAGGTCGCCCTGGCCCGCCGCAGGTTCGCCGACACCCAGCTCCCGGCCGTCGCCCGCCGCCCCGCCCCCGACGGCCTGCTCGACGCCTTCGACGCGAAGCTGCCGTTCACCCTCACCGACGGCCAGCTGAAGGTCACCAAGGAGATCTTCGACGACCTCGCCACCGAACACCCGATGCACCGTCTCCTCCAGGGCGAGGTCGGTTCCGGAAAGACCATGGTCGCCCTGCGCGCCATGCTCGCCGTGGTCGACGCCGGCGGGCAGGCCGCGATGCTCGCGCCCACCGAGGTCCTCGCCCAGCAGCACCACCGGTCCATCACCGAGATGATGGGGGAGCTGGCCGAAGGAGGCATGCTCGGCGGTTCCGACCAGGGGACGAAGGTCGTCCTGCTCACCGGTTCCATGGGCACCGCCGCGCGCCGCCGGGCCCTGCTCGACCTGGTCACCGGCGAGGCCGGCATCGTCATCGGCACGCACGCGTTGATCGAGGACAAGGTCAAGTTCCACGACCTGGGCCTGGTCGTCGTGGACGAGCAGCACCGCTTCGGGGTCGAACAGCGCGATGCCCTGCGCTCCAAGGGCAAACAGCCCCCGCACCTGCTCGTCATGACCGCCACCCCCATCCCCCGCACGGTCGCCATGACGGTCTTCGGCGACCTGGAGACGTCCGTGCTCGACCAGCTGCCGGCCGGCCGCTCACCCATCGCCAGCCACGTCGTCCCCGCCAAGGACAAGCCCCACTTCCTCACCCGCGCCTGGGAACGGGTCCGCGAGGAAGTGGAGAACGGCCACCAGGCGTACGTGGTCTGCCCCCGCATCGGGGACGACGAGGACGACCCCGCGAAGAAGAAGGGGAAGAAGAAGACCGCCGAGGAGGAGGCGACGGCGGACAAGCGCCCGCCGCTCGCCGTCCTGGAGATCGCCGAACAGCTCGCGAAGGGCCCTTTGAGCGGCCTGCGCGTCGAGGTGCTGCACGGCAGGATGCAGCCCGACGACAAGGACGACGTGATGCGCCGCTTCGCCGCGGGCGAGGTCGACGTCCTGGTCGCCACCACCGTCATCGAGGTCGGCGTCAACGTCCCCAACGCCACCGCGATGGTGATCATGGACGCCGACCGCTTCGGCGTCTCCCAGCTGCACCAGCTGCGCGGCCGGGTCGGCCGCGGCTCGGCCCCCGGCCTTTGCCTGCTGGTCACCGAGGCCCACGAGGCGAGCCCGGCCCGCGCCCGCCTCTCCGCCGTCGCCGCCACCCTGGACGGCTTCGAGCTGTCCCGCATCGACCTCGAACAGCGCCGCGAGGGCGACGTCCTGGGCCAGGCCCAGTCCGGGGTCCGCTCCTCGCTGCGGGTCCTGAGCGTCATCGACGACGAGGAGGTCATCGCCGCCGCCCGCCAGGAGGCCGTCACCGTCGTGGCCGCCGACCCGGAGCTGGAACACCTGCCGGAGCTGCGCACCGCCCTGGACGCCCTGCTCGACAAGGACCGCGAGGAGTACCTGGAGAAGGGGTGAGCACGGGCAGGGGCCCCGGGGCGCCCCGTCCCCAGGCCCCGCCGGGCCCCGGAGCGCCCCGTCCCCGCCGACGCCATATCGTGGGAGGCACGGCGCCCGCTCCACCCCGCGCGCCGCCCCGACCCGAGGAACAGTCACCCATGACCCGCGTGATCGCAGGCGTGGCCGGCGGACGCCGCCTGGCCGTCCCGCCCGGCACCGGCACCCGCCCCACATCCGACCGGGCGCGCGAGGGCCTGTTCTCCACCTGGCAGGCGCTCCTCGGCACCCTGGACGGCATCCGGATCGCCGACCTCTACGCCGGCTCGGGCGCCGTCGGCCTCGAAGCGCTCTCCCGGGGCGCGGCCCACGCCCTGCTCGTCGAGGCCGACACCAAGGCCGTCCGCACGGTCCGGGACAACGCCCGCACCCTGGGCCTGCACGGTGCCGAGGTCCGCAGCGGCAAAGCGGAACAGATCGTGACGGGCCCGGCACCCGCGGAGCCGTACGACGTGGTCTTCCTGGACCCGCCCTACGCCGTCACCGACGACGATCTTGGCGAGATCCTGCTCACACTCCGTTCCCAGGGGTGGCTCACAGCCGACGCGCTCGTCACCGTGGAACGCAGCACCAGAGGCGGAGAATTCAGCTGGCCCAAGGGTTTCGAGCCATTGCGGGCCCGTCGCTACGGCGAGGGAACGCTTTGGTACGGTCGCGCCGCCGCTACGTGCGAAGACGCACGATGACCGGACCGGAGAGCGAGGGAATCAAGTTGCGCCGCGCCGTATGCCCGGGGTCGTTCGACCCCATCACCAACGGACATCTCGACATCATCGGCCGTGCCTCGAAGCTGTACGACGTCGTACATGTCGCGGTGATGATCAACCAGTCCAAGAAGGGTCTGTTCACGGTCGACGAGCGGATGGAGCTCATCCGCCAGGTCACGTCGGACTTCGGCAACGTCCAGGTCGAGTCCTTCCACGGACTGCTGGTCGACTTCTGCAAGGAACGCGATATCCCGGCGATCGTGAAGGGCCTGCGGGCCGTCAGCGACTTCGACTACGAACTCCAGATGGCCCAGATGAACAACGGGCTCTCCGGCGTCGAAACGCTCTTCGTGCCGACCAACCCCACCTACAGCTTCCTGTCGTCCTCCCTGGTCAAGGAGGTGGCGACCTGGGGCGGCGACGTCTCCCACCTGCTGCCCCCGGTCGTCCACGAGGTCCTGACCGAACGCCTCGCGCAGCGCTGAGCCGCTGACAGGGCGTCAGCCGCGCACCCCGCAGGTGTCGGACGGGCGCCGACTGGCCGTACAGTCGTCCCGTCCGTCTCCAATCGGCAGTAGAGAGTGGCGAGCACACGGTGGACGTGCAGAAGAAGCTCGACGAGATCGTCGAGACGGTCGGGAACGCCCGGTCCATGCCCATGTCGGCATCCTGCGTGGTCAACCGCGCCGACCTGCTCTCGATGCTCGAAGAGGTGCGCGACGCCCTGCCCGGCTCGCTCGCCCAGGCCGCCGAGGTCATCGGCGGTCACGAGCAACTGGTCGAGCAGGCCCGCCAGGAGGCCGGCCGGATCATCGAGAACGCCCACGCCGAGCGCACCACCCTGGTCTCCGACACCGAGATCGCCCGGCGCTCCCAGGCCGAGGCCGACCGGATTCTCGCCGAGGCCCGCAAGGAGGCCGAAGAGGTCCGCGCCGAGGCCGACGAGTACGTCGACAGCAAGCTCGCCAACTTCGAGGTCGTCCTCACCAAGACCATCGGCTCCGTCGACCGGGGCCGCGAGAAGCTCCTCGGCCGCGGCCGGGGCTTCGACGACCAGGGCTACGAGGACCCGGACTTCACCGAGGCCCCCGAGCGCAGCGCCGACCCGGCCACGCTCCAGCGCCGGGCCGACGAGTACGTGGACACCAAGCTCGGCGCCTTCGAGGCGGTGCTCGCCAAGACCCTGGAGGCGGTCGGCCGGGGCCGGCAGAAGCTGCACGGCCGGGTCGCCACCGACGAGCTGGGCGCGCACATCGCCGCCCAGGACGCGGCGGGCAGCCAGGGCCACACCAGCGACGAGGACCACTGGGCCGGGCTGGCCGAGGTGGCCACCCCGCAGCCGCTCCAGGTCCCCCACCAGTCCGAGCCGCAGTACCCCGCCCAGCCGGAGCCGCAGTACGCGCAGACGTACGCCTACCAGGACCAGTCGCAGCAGGACACCTACCAGGACCAGTCGCAGCAGGACACCTATCAGGACCAGTCCCGGCAGGACGCCTACCAGGGTCAGTCCCGGCAGGACGCCTACCAGGATCCCGCGCAGCAGGACGTCTACGGCTACCAGCAGCAGCCCGACCCGTACGCGGCCTACCAGCAGCAGGGCTACGACCAGCAGGCCCAGGCCGTGATGCCGGCCCAGGGCGGCGGCTACGACGCCTGGCAGCAGCCCGTACCGGCGCAGCAGCCGCTCCAGCAGCACGGCGAGGGCGCCCTCGACGAGACCAGTCTGTTCGACACCAGCATGATCGACCTGGACCAGCTGCGCCGCTACGAGCAGGAGCGCTGACCCCGGACGATCATGCCGCGCGGGCCCGGATTGGGAGCTGAGCGGTGAGTCCAGTATCCTGGATCCTCGGTCGCGCGCATGTCCGCGATCCCGGCTGCCCGCTTCGACTCCGGACCGGTCGGCCCCTCCCACCCCCACCGCGCGTGACGCGTTCGATCCGAAAGCAGGAAAAGCCCTGAACGGCCACCTCGACCACCGAAACCCCCTCGTGTTCGATACGCACGAGCTGGGTCGGCGTCCCGGTGCCATGCAGCGGCTGACCCGCACGGTGGACGCCCCCGCCGATCTCGGTATCGCCGGCGTCATCGGAGTGCCGGAAGGCGCCCCGGTGGAGCTGAAGGTCCGCCTCGAATCCGTCATGGAAGGTGTGCTCGTCACCGGCACCGCCCGTGCGACGGCCGAGGGGGAGTGCGTAAGGTGTCTGGAGCCGCTGAGCCGTGAGGTGGAGGCGGACTTCCAGGAGATGTTCTCGTACCCTGACGCCGATGACCGGAACCGTGGCAAGACCGCGGACCCGGTCGACGACGCCGAGGACGACGAGGACAGGTATTTCCTAGAGGACGGCTTGTTCGACCTCGAACCCGTGCTGCGTGATGCGGTGGTGCTCGCACTGCCGATGCAGCCGGTGTGCAAGGAGACCTGCGCCGGTCTGTGTTCCGAATGCGGAATCAGGCTGGACGAGAATCCGGGCCACCACCACGATGCCGTCGACGCACGTTGGGCGGCACTGCAAGGACTCGCCGAGACCGTTCAGGACGGCGAGAAGGACAACATGGGCGGCGCCGCACCCGGCGTCGACAAGAAGCAGGAGAAGTAGCCGTGGCTGTTCCGAAGCGGAAGATGTCGCGCAGCAACACGCGCCACCGCCGGTCGCAGTGGAAGGCTGCGGTCCCCACCCTGGTTTCGTGCGAGCGCTGCCAGGAGCCGAAGCTGCAGCACATCGCGTGCCCCAGCTGCGGCACGTACAACAAGCGCCAGGTCCTCGAGGTCTGAGCGGCTGGTGAGAGGCCCGATGTCTGAGTTGTCCCACGCCAAGAAGCAGGCAGACAACGTCAACACAGCCTCGTCCCACACGCTTCTGGAAGGGCGGCTCGGTTATCAGATCGAGTCCGCCCTTCTGGTGCGTGCGCTGACCCACCGTTCGTACGCGTACGAGAACGGCGGTCTGCCCACCAACGAGCGGCTGGAGTTCCTCGGGGACTCCGTGCTCGGCCTGGTGGTCACGGACACGCTGTACCGCACCCACCCCGACCTGCCCGAAGGCCAGCTGGCCAAGTTGCGGGCCGCGGTGGTCAACTCGCGTGCGCTTGCGGAAGTGGGCCGCGGCCTAGAACTCGGCTCCTTCATCCGGCTCGGCCGCGGTGAAGAGGGCACGGGTGGCCGGGACAAGGCCTCCATCCTCGCCGACACCCTTGAAGCGGTGATCGGCGCGGTCTATCTCGATCAGGGCCTCGACGCGGCCTCGGAGCTGGTCCACCGGCTCTTCGACCCGCTCATCGACAGGTCCTCGAACCTCGGCGCCGGCCTGGACTGGAAGACCAGCCTCCAGGAGCTCACCGCGAGCGAGAGCCTCGGAGTCCCCGAGTACCTCGTCACGGAGACCGGCCCGGACCACGAGAAGACCTTTACTGCTGCTGCTCGCGTCGGTGGTGTCTCGTACGGCACCGGCACCGGCCGTAGCAAGAAGGAAGCGGAGCAGCAGGCGGCCGAGTCCGCCTGGCGCGAGATCAGCGCCGCAGCCCAGGCGCGGGAGACCGCGGCGAAGGCCGCGGCCGACGGAGGGGTCGCCGACACCCCTGCCGGCCCGTCGCCTTCCACGGACGGTGCTCCCGCCTGACCTGCGAGAACCCCCCGGTGCCAGTCGTGCGCCGGGGGGTTCTCCCTGTCCGCACCCCACCCGTCACCGTCCCGTTCGGGACGCAGAGCCAGGAGCGACACCGTGCCCGAACTGCCCGAGGTCGAAGTCGTCCGCCGCGGTCTGGAGCGCTGGGTCGCCGGCCGGACGGCCGCTGAGGTCGAGGTCCTGCACCCGCGCGCGGTCCGCCGCCACCTCGCGGGCGGCGTGGACTTCGCGGCCCGGCTCGCGGGCGCGCGCTTCGGGACGGCGATGCGCCGGGGCAAGTACCTGTGGGTGCCGCTGGACGACGCGGCGGACTCACTCCTCGGCCACCTCGGCATGAGCGGCCAGCTCCTCGTCCAGCCCGAGGGGGCGCCCGACGAGAAGCATCTGCGGATCAGGATCAGGTTCGCCGACTCCGTCGGCACCGAGCTGCGGTTCGTGGACCAGCGCACCTTCGGCGGGCTCTCGCTCCACGAGAACACCCCCGACGGCCTGCCCGACATCATCGCGCACATCGCCCGCGACCCCCTGGACCCGGCCTTCGACGACGCCGCCTTCCACACGGCACTGCGCCTGCGCCGCACCACGGTCAAGCGCGCCCTGCTCGACCAGTCGCTGATCAGCGGGGTCGGCAACATCTACGCGGACGAGGCGCTCTGGCGCTCCCGGCTGCACTACGACCGCCCGACCGCGACGCTGACCCGCCCCAGGTCCGCCGAGCTGCTCGGCCACGTCCGCGACGTGATGAACGCGGCGCTGGCCCAGGGCGGCACGAGCTTCGACAGCCTCTATGTGAACGTCAACGGCGAATCGGGCTACTTCGACCGCTCGCTCGACGCCTACGGCCGCGAGGGCGAGCCCTGCCACCGCTGCGGTACGGCGATGGCGCGGCGCCCCTGGATGAACAGGTCGAGCTACTACTGCCCGCGCTGCCAGCGCCCGCCCCGGCCTCAGACCTCGCGCGCCGCGTCGTAGCGCTCACGCGCCGCCAGGACCTCGGACATCCGGCCCTCCACGAAGTGGATCAGACCGAGCAGCCGCTCCGCGACCTCGCGCCCGAGCGGGGTCAGCTCGTAGTCGACGCGGGGCGGATTGACGAGCTGTGCCTCGCGGTGCACCAGACCGTCCCGCTCCAGCGCGTGCAGGGTCTGGGACAGCATCTTCTCGCTCACCCCGTCGACCCGGCGGCGCAGCGCGTTGAAACGCAGGCTCCCCTCGTACAGCGCCCCGAGCGTGAGGCTGCCCCAGCGGCCGGTGGCGTGTTCCAGCAGGCCGCGCGAGGGGCACCGCTTGGAGAACACGTCGAACGGCAGATCGGCGTCCTGCCGCTCCTCGGGCGATGCGGTGCTCTGGTCCATGAAAACCAGCGTACGCCCGCACAGCGCTTTCCAGGAGACAGCGGAATCCATGGGGGAAGCGAGTGGGGCGTACGGGGTGGTGCGTACGGGCGGTGCGTACGGCGATGGCGGGCCGGAGGCCGGTCAGAAGCCGAAGTCCTGGGTCCACCAGGGGCCGCCGGCCCCGAGGTGGACGCCGACGCCGAGGGTCTTGTAATCGCAGTTGAGAATGTTTGCCCGGTGGCCGTCGCTGTTCATCCAGGCGTCCATCACGGCCTGGGCGTCGGCCTGGCCGCGGGCGATGTTCTCGCCGCCGAGCCCGGAGACGCCGGCCGCGTCCGCCCGGTCCCAGGGGGTCTTCCCGTCCGGGTCGGTGTGACCGAAGAAGCCGCGCTCGGCCATGTCGTCGCTGAAGTTCTGGGCGAGCGAGGCCAGCGAGGCGCTCGCCGTGACCGGGCTGCACCCGACCTTGGCGCGCTCCTGGTTGACCAGGGCGAGCACGGCGGCCTCGGCGGAGGATGGGGTGGCCGTCGGGGTGCTGCTCCTGGACGGGGCCGGGGCGGAGGCCGAGGGCTTCGGGGCGGCGGGGGCCGCCGGGGCCTTGCTCCCGGCTGCCGTGGTGGCGGGTGCCTTGGAGGCGCTGGAGGCGGGGCGGGCCGACTCCTTCTTCTTGGCGGCCGCCTTCTTGCCGGCCGCGGTCTTCGTCGGCGTGGCCGACTTCGAGGGCGAGGCGGAAGAGGGCGAGGCGGAAGCGGAAGGCGAGGCCGATGCCGAGGCGGAAGCCGACCGGGAGGCGGTCGCGGATGCGGAGGGCGTGCCGGACTTGGTGGAACGCGACTTCGCGGGCCCGGCGGAGCGGTCGGTTCCGCGGCTCGCCTTCGCCGAAGCGGAGGAGCGGTCGGAGGGCTCGGTGGTGGCGCCGCCCTGGGTGAGCAGGTCCGGGGCCGCCTGGGAGCGCACCTGGTCGGCGGTCGGGCCGCCGCCCACGGTGTGGCTGTCACCGCCGGGCAGCAGACCCGAGGCCACGGCGACGGCTCCGACGGCCATGGCCGCCGAGATGCCTATCAGCCCCGTGCGCACGGGTATCGCGGATCGCTTCCTGCGGCCCGCTTCCCGGCGCCGGCCGGCGGCCCCGTCCGCGGACTCCTCAGCGGCGGGAGCTGCGGCGATGCGTCGATGGCGTCCCATCTGCTGTGCCCTTCTGACGACCTGGACGCCGTTTTCGGCGCCCCACGCTCACCCGAACGAGTGAAGCTTTTGCGAGGGGACTGTACGCCATGGCGATTCGCGGGGAAGTGCTCCGCGAGTAATCGACCGGCTAGCGTTCGGGCATGAACGAAGATGCGCGACTCATCGCCTGGGTACGCGGCCGAGTACAGCAAGTAGGGTTCCGCTGGTTCACCAGGGCAAACGCTTTGGAGATCGGGGGCCTCACCGGTTTCGCCCTCAATCTGGACGACGGCAGGGTGCAGGTCGTGGCCGAGGGCCCGCGTGAGAATTGCCACCGTCTTCTGGAGTGGCTGCGATCGGACGACACACCCGGCCGCGTTGACGGTGTCACTGAGATATGGGACACGCCGCGCGGGGGATATGAGGGATTCGCGATCCGCTGACCCGGCTGCGGAACGGGGCGGGAAAGGGGCTCGTGTTCGGGCCGTGTTCGAAGCGCGGCGCGGGGTGACGGCAGGTGCCCCCGTCGCGCGTACACATGAAATGACCTGCGGAATGACCCGATGGTTGCCAAGATTCGGTTGGCGTGCCAGGCTGCCGCAGTAACGATGATCTCCGGACCCCTGAGGGCCCCGCTGGAGAGTCGCGCCGCATGATCGTTCCGCCGCGCGCCCCCGGGACGCCTGCCTCAGCGGGGTGTGATCGTGTTGACCGTCAAACTTTTTGGTGAGACTCTGAAATCCCCGCGCACCTTAGCTGTTCGGCAGAGCTGGTAGGCAGCAGGACAGCAGTGACACAGAGGCACTGCCGAGCACCGCGGGTGCGATCCCTCACGACCCACACCGCATCGGTCGGTCACTCATTGTGGAGGACCATCCATCATGGCAAAGGCGCTTCTCGGTTACGTCGGCGGTTCCGACCCGCGACTCCTCGCCGAGATGCGACGGCTTCAGCAGCGCGTCCAGGACCTAGAGTCCGAACTCGTACGCATTCAGGACGAGAACGACGCGCTCAACGCCGCCGCCCAGCACCAAGAGTCGCTGCTCGACAGCATCGACATCGACGTACCCCAGGCGGAGCCGGCGCTGACCTGACCCGATCGAGAGGCCCTCACGGGCCGGTCGGGCGGTACACGCCAACCGCACGGGCACATCGCCGGATCATCACCGGATCATTGAAGGTCAATCGCGGGCCGGACGGCCGCAGAATCGCGTTGATCTGCTTCTCCTCGGCCTCGTCATTGATCCGGTAACGCGCGTCTTCATGGAGATGCACGATTCTGCGTGAGACGCATGATCCAGAATTACAGGGGACGCTTCGGCGTCCCTTCTTTCTTTTCCCCTTCGCCCCGCGCAGGTCCCGCCCCGGACGTACACCCCTTCCCTTACCGTCTGATGTGCCCTGCCCCTTCATCGGTGAAACCGAGAGCGAAAGGTAGAGTCCGGCGGCGTGCACCTCAAGGCCCTGACCCTGCGCGGTTTCAAATCGTTCGCCTCCGCCACGACCCTTCGCTTCGAACCGGGGATCACCTGCGTGGTCGGCCCCAATGGCTCGGGCAAGTCCAATGTGGTGGACGCGCTCTCCTGGGTCATGGGGGAACAGGGGGCCAAATCCCTGCGCGGCGGCAAGATGGAGGACGTGATCTTCGCCGGGACCACCGGCCGGCCGCCGCTGGGCCGGGCGGAGGTGTCGCTGACCATCGACAATTCCGACGGTGCCCTGCCGATCGAGTACGCCGAAGTGACGATCACGCGGATCATGTTCCGCAACGGCGGCAGCGAATACCAGATCAACGGCGACACCTGCCGGCTGCTCGACATCCAGGAACTGCTTTCCGACTCCGGCATCGGCCGCGAGATGCACGTCATCGTCGGCCAGGGCCAGCTGGACTCCGTCCTGCACGCCGACCCGATGGGCCGCCGCGCCTTCATCGAGGAGGCCGCCGGCGTCCTCAAGCACCGCAAGCGCAAGGAGAAGGCGCTGCGGAAACTGGACGCGATGGGGGCGAACCTGGCCAGGGTGCAGGACCTCACCGACGAGCTGCGGCGGCAGCTGAAGCCGCTCGGCCGGCAGGCGGCGGTGGCCCGCAGGGCCGCGGTCATCCAGGCCGATCTGCGTGACGCCCGGCTCCGCCTCCTCGCCGACGACCTCGTGACGCTGCGCACCGCCCTGCGCGGCGAGATCGCCGACGAGGCCGCGCTCAAGCGGCGCAGGGAGGCCGCCGAGGCGGAACTCAAGGCCGCACTCGGACGCGAGGCCGGGCTGGAGGACGAGGTGCGGCGGCTGACGCCCCGGCTCCAGCGCGCCCAGCAGACCTGGTACGAGCTGTCCCAGCTGGCCGAACGGGTGCGCGGCACGATCTCACTGGCCGACGCCCGGGTGAAGAGCGCCACCGCCCCGCCCGAGGAGGAGCGGCGCGGCCGCGATCCCGAGGACATGGAGCGCGAGGCGGCCCGCGTCCGCGAGCAGGAGGCGGAGCTGACCGCGGCCCTGGAGGCGGCGGAACACGCGCTGGAGGACACCGCCTCCCACCGCGCGGAGCTGGAACGCGAGTTGGCGGCCGAGGAACGCAGGCTCAAGGACGCCGCCCGCGCCCTGGCCGACCGCCGCGAAGGGCTCGCCCGGCTGCACGGCCAGGTCAACGCCGCCCGCGGCCGCGCCGGTTCGGCCCAGGCGGAGATCGACCGGCTGGCCGCGTCCCGCGACGAGGCGCGGGAGCGTGCGGTCGTGGCCCAGGAGGAGTACGAGCAGCTGAAGGCCGAGGTCGACGGCCTGGACGCCGGGGACACCGAGCTGGGCGAGCGCCACGAGGCCGCCCGCCGGGAGCTGAAGGAGGCCGAGGCGGCGCTCTCCGGGGCCCGCGAGGAGGCCACCGCGGCCGAACGCCGGCGCGCCGCCCTCGCCGCCCGGCACGACGCGCTGGCCCTCGGGCTGCGGCGCAAGGACGGTACGGGGGTGCTGCTCGGGGCCCGCGACCGGCTCGCCGGGCTGCTCGGACCGGCGGCGGAGCTGCTGACGGTGGCCCCGGGGTACGAGATGGCGGTGGCGGCGGCGCTGGGCGCGGCGGCGGACGCGGTCGCGGTGACGGACCCGGCCACGGCGGCCGAGGCGATCCGGCTGCTGCGCAAGCAGGACGCGGGCCGCGCTGCCCTGCTCCTCGGCGGCGTGCCCCCGGGCTCGGACGCGGTGGGCCACGTACCCGGCCAGGGGGCCCAGGCGCACCCGCCGCAGGTCGTCCTTCCCGGGCAGAGCGCCCAGGCCGTGGACGCCCCGGAGGCGGCGGCCGGCCTCGGGCGGCCCGCGGACGCCCCTGAGCCCGCGGACGCCCCTGAACCCGGGGACGCCCCGGAGCGCGGAGGTGCCGCCGCCGACCGGCTGCCGGTACCGGTCGTCGTCGCCGGTCCGGGGGCGCCCGCCGTCGCCGATCTCGTCGGCGGCCCCGCCGGGCTGGTGGCCGCCGTCCGCAGGCTGGTGCGGGACATGGTCGTCGTCTCCACCCTGGAGGACGCCGAGGACCTGGTGGCCGCCCGTCCCGAGCTGACGGCGGTGACCGGCGAGGGGGACCTCTTCTCCGCGCACTTCGCGCACGGCGGCTCGGCGGGCGCGCCGAGCCTCCTCGAAGTGCGGGCGTCCGTGGACGAGGCGGCCGCCGAACTCGCCGAGCTGGCCGTCCGCTGCACGGAGCTGGCCGAGGCGCAGCGCCTCGCGGCCGAGCGGCGGACCGCGTCGGCGGCGCTGGTCGAGGAGCTGGGGGAGCAGCGGCGGGCCGTGGAGCGGGAGCGGTCCGGGGTGGCCCAGCAGCTCGGCCGGCTGGCCGGTCAGGCGCGGGGCGCCGCCGGTGAGGCCGAGCGCATGGACGCGTCGGCCGCCCGTGCACAGGAGGCGCTGGAGCGGGCCACCGAGGAGGCCGAGGAGCTGGCCGAACGGCTGCTCGTCGCCGAGGAGGCGGCCGGTGACGGCGCGGACGACGAGCCGGACACCGGAGTGCGCGACCGGCTCGCGGCCGACGGTGCCAACGCCCGCCAGACCGAGATGGAGGCCCGGCTCCAGGTCCGTACGCACGAGGAGCGGGTCAAGGCGCTCGCGGGGCGCGCCGACTCGCTGGACCGGGCCGCGCGGGCCGAGCGCGAGGCGCGGGCGCGGGCCGAGCGGCGCCGCGCCCGGCTGCGGCACGAGGCCGAGGTGGCGTCCGCCGTGGCGTCGGGCGCCCGGCAACTGCTGGCCCACGTCGAGGTGTCGGTCGTGCGGGCGGAGCGGGAGCGGGCGGCGGCCGAGTCGTCGAAGGGGGAGCGTGAGCGCGAGCTGGCGGCCGAGCGGCTGCGGGGGCGTGATCTCAAGGCGGAGCTGGACAAGCTGACGGACTCGGTGCACCGGGGTGAGGTGCTCGGCGCCGAGAAGCGGCTGCGCGTGGAGCAGTTGGAGACGAAGGCGCTGGAGGAGCTGGGCGTGGAGCCGGCCGGGCTGGTGGCCGACTACGGGCCCGACCAGCCGGTGCCGCCCTCGCCGGCCGCCGAGGGCGAGGAGCTGCCCGAGGATCCGGAGCATCCGCGCAACCTGCCGAGGCCGTTCGTCAGGGCCGAGCAGGAGAAGCGGCTCAGGGCGGCCGAACGGGCGTATCAGCAACTCGGGAAGGTGAATCCGCTCGCCCTTGAGGAGTTCTCGGCGCTGGAGGAGCGGCACAAGTTCCTCTCCGAGCAGCTGGAGGACCTGAAGAAGACCCGGGCCGATCTGATGCAGGTCGTCAAGGAGGTGGACGAGCGGGTCGAGCAGGTCTTCACCGAGGCCTACCGGGACACCGCCCGCGAGTTCGAGGGTGTCTTCTCGCGCCTCTTCCCGGGCGGTGAGGGGCGGCTGATCCTGACCGATCCGGACAACATGCTCGCGACCGGTGTGGACGTCGAGGCACGCCCGCCGGGCAAGAAGGTCAAGCGGCTCTCCCTGCTGTCCGGCGGGGAAAGGTCCCTGACGGCAGTGGCGTTGCTGGTCTCGATCTTCAAGGCGAGGCCGAGTCCGTTCTATGTGATGGACGAGGTCGAGGCGGCGCTGGACGACACCAATCTCCAGCGGCTGATCCGGATCATGGAGGAGCTCCAGGAGAGCTCGCAGCTCATCGTGATCACGCACCAGAAGCGGACGATGGAGGTCGCCGACGCCCTGTACGGCGTCTCGATGCAGGGCGACGGCGTCTCGAAGGTGATCAGCCAGCGGCTCCGCTGAGCTTTGACGCGATCTTCAGGACTTCAACCTGACCTTTGGGGTACCAGGGGGTGGTTCCCGGCTCTTACCCCAGTGTTGACTTCAAAACTTGAAGACATAGTCTCTGCGACGTCTACTTTGCCTTCAAGTGGTAGCCGATAAGAAGTTATGTACCACTGGGAGGAGCTCACCCCCCACGCCTGTCGTTGCGGCCAGGCACCAGGAGTTCATGTGACCAGCACATCGCAGGGACCGGAGTCCGGAGCCAGGGCGGCCCACCCGGACCACCTCGGCCATGTCATCTTCATCACCGCCGCGGCCGCTATGGGTGGCTTCCTCTTCGGCTACGACAGCTCCGTCATCAACGGCGCCGTCGAGGCGATCCGCCACCGGTACGACATCGGCTCGGGCACCCTGGCCCAGGTCATCGCCATCGCCCTGATCGGGTGTGCGATCGGAGCCGCCACGGCCGGCCGCATCGCCGACCGCATCGGCCGCATCCGCTGCATGCAGATCGCCGCCGTCCTGTTCACCATCAGCGCCGTGGGCTCCGCGCTCCCGTTCGCGCTCTGGGACCTGGCGATGTGGCGCATCATCGGCGGCTTCGCGATCGGCATGGCCTCGGTGATCGGCCCCGCGTACATCGCCGAGGTCTCACCGCCCGCCTACCGCGGCCGGCTCGGCTCCTTCCAGCAGGCCGCGATCGTCATCGGCATCGCCATCTCCCAGCTGGTCAACTACGGCATCCTCCAGATCGCCGACGGCGACCAGCGCGGCAAGATCGGCGGGCTGGAGGCCTGGCAGTGGATGCTCGGCGTGATGGTCGTGCCCGCGATCCTCTACGGGCTGCTCTCGTTCGCGATCCCCGAGTCGCCGCGCTTCCTGCTCTCCATCGGCAAGCGGGAGCGGGCCCGGAAGATCCTCGAAGAGGTCGAGGGCGAGAACGTCGACCTCGACGCGCGCGTCGAGGAGATCGAGACCGCGATGCGCCGCGAGCACAAGTCCAGCTTCAGGGACCTGCTCGGCAGCCGCTTCGGCTTCCTGCCCATCGTCTGGGTCGGCATCGGCCTCTCGGTGTTCCAGCAGCTCGTCGGCATCAACGTGGCCTTCTACTACTCGGCGACGCTGTGGCAGTCCGTCGGTATCGACCCGACCGACTCGTTCTTCTACTCGTTCACCACGTCGATCATCAACATCATCGGCACCGTCATCGCGATGATCCTGGTGGACCGGGTCGGCCGCCGCCCGCTCGCCCTCGTCGGCTCCTGCGGCATGGCCGTGGCCCTGGCCTTCGAGGCGTGGGCCTTCTCCGCCGACCTGGTCGACGGCAAGCTCCCCACCACCCAGGGCACGGTCGCACTCATCGCCGCCCACGTCTTCGTGCTCTTCTTCGCCCTGTCGTGGGGTGTCATCGTCTGGGTCTTCCTCGGCGAGATGTTCCCCAACCGCATCCGCGCCGCCGCGCTCGGCGTCGCCGCGTCCGCGCAGTGGATCGCCAACTGGGCGATCACCGCGAGCTTCCCGAGCCTCGCCGACTGGAACCTGTCGGGCACGTACATCATCTACGCCTGCTTCGCCACGCTCTCGATCCCCTTCGTCATCAAGTTCGTCAAGGAGACCAAGGGCAAGGCGCTGGAGGAGATGGGCTAAGACCCCGCTGCCCCCTCCTCGAAACCGTACGGCCCCGCGCGCGTCCGCGAGCGGGGCCGTACGCGGTTCACCCGCCGACCGCCCCGCAGAACAGCCGCAGGCTCCGCCAACCCTCCTCCACCGGCATCCCGCCGCACAGCGGATGCAGCACCAGGCTGTCGAGTTCACCGGCCAGCCGCGCGCACACCTTCGGGGTGACGACCCGGTAGACGCCCTCGTCCCGCAGCTGGGCCACCGTCGTCGCCGCCGAGCGCACGGCCGAGCGGATCCCGGCGGACTGCCAGGAGGCGTACGTACGCGCCTCGTGCAGGAAATGCTCCCCGTACGCGGCCCACGTGCGGTCCGGGTCTTCGGCCACATGCAGCAGCGGCGTCTCGGCCGACGGCATCATGCAGAACCCCTCCGTCCCGTGCACCGCGCGCTGCTCGTGGTAGTACGCCTCCAGCTCCGGCAGATGCGCGCTCGGGAACAGCGGCAGCCCCAGCCTGGCCGCCCGCCGCGCCGCCGCCCGCGAGCTGCCGCCCACCAGCAGCAGCGGATGCGGACGGGTGAACGGGCGCGGGGTGACCGTCACCGTGCGGCCCCGGAACTCGAAGGGCTCCCCGCTCCACGCCGTCAGCAGCGTCTCCAGCAGCTCGTCCTGGAGCCGGCCGCGCCCCGCCCATTCGACGCCCGCCCGCTCGTACTCCTCGCGCCGGTAACCGATCCCCACCACCGTGGCCAGCCGGCCCGCGCTCAGCAGATCGAGCACCGCGATGTCCTCGGCCAGCCGCAGCGGGTCGTGCAGCGGGCCGATGACCGCCGAGACGGTCACCGCGATCCGGCGCGTCGCGCCGAACACGGCCGCCGCGAGGACGAAGGGGGAGGGCAGCCAGGAGTTCGCGGCCCCGTGGTGCTCCTCGGTCTGGACGGTGTCCACACCGTGCGCGTCGGCGTACGCGGCCATCTCCAGGGCCGCGCGGTACCGGGCCGAGAGGGCGGCGGGCGTGGCGCCCGGAGCGACGAGGTTGAACCGTACGACGGTGAAGGCCATGACGCGGGTCCCCTTCGGGCGGGCCGGGACGGGGCCGCGACCATAACTGACGGGGCGTCAAATGTGGAGGGGTGCGGCCGCCCCGCGGCCCCGCCCCGGACGCGGCAGCGCCGCGTACAGACCGCCGGAGACGAGGACCGTGACCGCCCAGCCCAGGCCGCTGCGCCCCGGCCAGGTCCCGGCGAGCGGGCCGGTGAACCACTCCACGCCCGTGAAGAGCAGCCCCACCGCCAGACCGGCCGCCCAGGCCGCGACGGCGGTCCAGGCGACGCCGCCCGTGTACCAGTAGGCACTGGCGGGAGTGGTGTCCATGAGCGCCACCGGATCGTAGGAACGGCCGCGCAGCATGTCCGTCGCGAAGACCCCGATCCAGGCCGAGAACGTCACCGCGAGCAGATTCAGGAAGGAGACGAACGACTCGATGAAACTGCTCGCCACCATCATCAGGAGCGCCCCCAGGAACAGGCTGATCGCCGCGTTCACCCCGACGGCCCAGGCGCGCGGGAGCGAGAACCCGAGGGTCTGCGCGGTGAATCCGGCCGAGTACATCGACATCGCGTTGATGAGCACCATGCCGGTGATGGTGACGATCAGATACGGAACGGAGAGCCAGGTCGGCAGCAGCGCGCCGATGAAGGAGACCGGGTCACCGGTCACGGCCAGGGCCGGCGTCGCCTCCGCCATCACCGCGCCCATCAGCACCATCGGCAGCAGCACCACGGCCGCCCCGCCCACGGTGAACGCGACCAGGGCCGGGCCCGGGGCGGTGCGCGGCAGATAGCGGGTGAAGTCCGGTCCGGACGGGGCCCAGCTGATCCCGCCGGCCGTCAGGATCCCGATGCCCGCGATCACCATCGACGCCGGACCGGGCGGCCGGTCCAGCACCAGCCGCCAGGGCGCCGTGACCGCCAGATGCCCCAGCACCAGGACGCTGAAGGCGCCGAAGAGGTACGCCGACCAGATGCAGCAGACCCGCAGCGCCCGCAGCCCCAGCCCCGACAGCAGGAAGCTGCCGGCGACGAAGGCGAGCAGCGTCCCCATGATGAGCGCGGGCGTGGTCCGTACGCCGAACAGCACATCGCCCACGGTCAGCAGGGCGTACGCCCCGGTGACCGCGTTCATCGTCTCCCAGCCCCACCGCGCGACCCAGATCAGCGCCCCCGGCGCCAGGTTGCCGCGCTGGCCGAAGACCGCCCGGGACAGCGCCATGCCGGGGGCGCCGCCGCGCTTCCCCGCCACCGAGACGAAGCCCACCAGGCCGAACGAGACGAGCGGCGCGGTGACCGCCACGACCAGCACCTGCCAGAAGCTCAGCCGGTTGAGCACGACGAGCCCCGCGCCGACGGTGAGCAGCAGCACCGTCATGTTCGCCGCGGCCCAGGTGGGGAAGAGGGCACGGACCCGGCCGGTGCGCTCCTCGTCGGGCACGGGGTCCAGGCCACGGGTCTCCACGGCCAGGATCGTACCTTTCCGGCATACAGTGCATAACGAATGCGGGGGCGCGCGCCCCTCCGGCTCTGCGCCGGACCCCACCCTTCCCCGATTGCCGGGCCGGGTGACTGATACTGGGTGGGTTATGGAATTCGTCATCCTTGCTGTAGTCATCGCCCTGGTCGCGGTCGGCGTGATCAGCGGGCTCGTGGTCAGCAGCCGCAAGAAGAAGCAGCTGCCCCCGGCACCGTCGAGCACGCCGACCATCACTCCTCCCGCCGAGCCCCATGTCGGCGAGGAGGCCGAAACGCCGCGCGAGGAATCGCGCCGCACCATCGAGGAGGCCGGAGCCCCGCCCGCCGAGGCCGCCCCCGAGACCGCCGGACCGGAGGCGCCCGCCGCCCCCGCGCTCGACGTCCCCGAGCCCACCGCCGGACGGCTCGTACGGCTGCGGGCCCGCCTCGCCCGCTCGCAGAACACCCTCGGCAAGGGGCTGCTCGCGCTCCTGTCCCGGGACAACCTCGACGAGGACACCTGGGAGGAGATCGAGGACACCCTCCTCACCGCCGACGTCGGCGTCGCCCCCACCCAGGAACTGGTGGAACGGCTCCGCGAGCGCGTCCGCGTGCTCGGCACCCGTACCCCCGAGGAGCTGCGCGCCCTGCTGCGCGAGGAGCTGCTCACGCTGCTCGGCACCGACTTCGACCGCGCCGTCAAGACGGAGGGCGGTCTGGAGACCCCCGGCGTCGTGATGGTCGTCGGGGTCAACGGCACCGGCAAGACCACCACCACCGGCAAGCTGGCCCGGGTGCTCGTCGCCGACGGCCGCAGCGTCGTGCTCGGCGCGGCCGACACCTTCCGCGCCGCCGCCGCCGACCAGCTCCAGACCTGGGGCGAGCGCGTCGGGGCCCGCACCGTACGCGGACCCGAGGGCGGCGACCCGGCGTCCATCGCCTTCGACGCCGTCAAGGAGGGCATCGCCGAGGGCGCCGACGTCGTGCTCATCGACACCGCGGGCCGGCTGCACACCAAGACCGGCCTGATGGACGAGCTGGGCAAGGTCAAGCGGGTCGTGGAGAAGCACGGCCCGCTGGACGAGATCCTGCTCGTCCTCGACGCCACCACCGGGCAGAACGGTCTGGTGCAGGCGCGGGTCTTCGCCGAGGTCGTCGCCATCACCGGCATCGTCCTCACCAAGCTCGACGGCACCGCCAAGGGCGGCATCGTCATCGCCGTCCAGCGCGAGCTGGGCGTACCGGTCAAGCTCGTCGGACTCGGCGAGGGGCCGGACGACCTCGCTCCGTTCGAGCCGGAGGCGTTCGTGGACGCCCTGATCGGGGACTGACCCGGCCGGGCACGGCGCACGGAGCCCGGCCGCACACGCCGTGCGGCCGGGCTCCGTGCTGTGGTCGCACCCCGCTCAGGCGCAGGGGGCCGTCCAGCGGTGGCAGAGGTAGGCCAGCGTGCCGAGCAGCAGCCGGGCCTCGGGCGGCCGGGCACTGTCCGGTCCGGGCGGCCGCAGCCAGCGCACCGGCCCGAGGCCGCCCCGGTCCGAGGGCGGCGCGGTGATGTGGCTGCCGGGGCCGAGCGCCCGCAGGTCGAGCCCCGCGTCGTCCCAGCCCATCCGGTACAGCAGCCCGGGAAGCTCGTCGGCGGCGCCCGGCGCGACGAAGAACTGCGCGCGTCCCTGCGGGGTCACCGCGACCGGGCCCAGCGGCAGGCCCATCCGCTCCATCCGCACCAGGGCCCGGCGCCCGGCCGCCTCCGCCACGTCGAGCACGTCGAAGCTGCGGCCCACCGGGAGCAGCATCGAGGCGCCCGGCACCTCGGCCCAGGCGCGCGCCGCCGCGTCCAGCGTCGTCCCGGCCGGCACCTCGGGCGCGAAGTCCAGCGGATGCGCGCCGGGGGCGGCGCAGCCGGTGTCCCCGCACGAGCAGGCGCCGTCCGCGGCGCGGGCACCCGGCACGACGGCCCAGCCCCACAGGCCGGTGTACTCCGCCACCGCGGTGCCGCCGACGGCACGGCCGCGGCGCCGCGCTCCGGTTCGCATTTCGCGGATGCCGCCGATCGTGAAGCCCATGCCCCCTCCAACGGGTCCAACTCGCCGGTGGTTACGAACGGGGAGCGCACAACCGCCCGCGCGCCCCCGGACGCATCCCTGCGCCTCCTGCTGATCGCCCTGTCAAGTGAATCGCGCCCCGTGCGGGTGGCGTTCAGTCGAAGGGGTGGCGAATGGTGGCGATTGTGCAAAGGCGGTCGCCGGGCCCGTGATCGTAGGATTACCGTCGGTACACGAACCATGGAAGTATGTGCGCCCACGGGTATGCCGGAGGCAACCCGATTTCCTGTTCGATCGGGTGCAACGCCCGTACGGGCACAATGAGTTCGGGGCATTCTGATAGTGCTTCGCGCGACAGTATTCGGCGGGATGGGGGCGTTCCAGTGAGTGGCAGCGGCGCAGGCGATTCGAATGCCGGTAAGCGCCCGAATGGGCAGTTGGGGTCGTGGTTCGTACGCAGTGGCTGGTCGAAGGGTGAGCTGGCGCGGCAGGTGAACCGCAGGGCGCGGCAGATGGGCGCCCACCACATCAGCACCGACACCTCCCGGGTGCGGCGCTGGCTCGACGGCGAGCAGCCGCGCGAGCCGATCCCGCGCATCCTGTCCGAGCTGTTCTCGGAGCGCTTCGGCAGCGTCGTCGCCGTCGAGGACCTGGGGCTGCGCACGCCGCACCAGGCACCCTCCGTGGCCGGGGTGGACCTGCCCTGGGCGGGCCCGCAGACCGTCGCCCTGCTCAGCGAGTTCTCGCGCAGCGACCTGATGCTCGCCCGCCGGGGCTTCCTCGGCAGCTCCCTCACCCTCGCCGCGGGCCCCGCGCTCGTCGAGCCGATGCAGCGCTGGCTGGTGCCGGTCGCCTCCGCCGCGCCGGCCGAGCCGGAGCCCGCCGGCGCCTCCCGCCGCCCGTCCCGGCTCTCCGGGCCCGAGCTGGACCTGCTGGAGTCGACCACCGCGATGTTCCGCCAGTGGGACGCGCAGTGCGGCGGCGGGCTGCGCCGCAAGGCCGTCGTCGGCCAGCTCCACGAGGTCACCGACCTGCTCCAGGAGCCGCAGCCGGCCGCCACCGCCAGGCGCCTGTTCCGGTGCGCGGCCGAACTGGCCGAGCTGGCCGGCTGGATGAGCTACGACGTCGGCCTCCAGCCCACCGCGCAGAAGTACTTCGTGCTCGCCCTGCACGCCTCCAAGGAGGCCGGCGACAAGCCGCTCGGCTCGTACGTCCTGTCCAGCATGAGCCGGCAGATGATCCACCTCGGCCGCCCGGACGACGCCCTGGAGCTGATCCACCTCGCCCAGTACGGCAGCCGGGACTGCGCGACGCCGCGCACCCAGGCCATGCTGTACGCGATGGAGGCCCGCGCCTACGCCAACATGGGCCAGCCCAGCAAGTGCAAGCGGGCCGTCCGCATGGCCGAGGACACCTTCCTCGACGCCGGCATCGACGGCGAGCCCGAGCCCGACTGGATCCGCTTCTTCTCCGAGGCCGAGCTGAACGGCGAGAACTCGCACTCCTTCCGCGACCTGGCCTACGTGGCGGGCCGCAGTCCCACCTACGCCTCGCTCGCCGAGCCCGTCATGCAGCGGGCCGTCCAGCTCTTCGGCGAGGACGACGAGCACCAGCGTTCGTACGCGCTCAATCTGATCGGCCTCGCCACCGTGCACCTCCTCAAGGGCGAGCCCGAGGAGTCCACCGCGCCGGCCGAGAAGGCGCTGCGCGTCGCCAGGAAGGTCCGCTCCGAGCGCGTCAACACGCGGCTCCGCAAGACCGTCGACACCGCCGCCAGGGACTTCGGGGACGTGCCCGAGGTCGCCCGGCTCACCGAACTCCTCATCGAACAACTGCCCGAAACCGTGGAAGCCGTCTAGCGCGACCACGGAGAGGCTCCTCAGACCCCGGCCACGACGATCACCCCGCACAGACCGACTTCGGCTCCCCCCATTGCCAGGTCAACGGGTGATCGCCGTGGCCGGTTCGTGTGGTCGTTCCCCCGCCGGAGCGTCGTAACCGCACCGTATGCGGCCCGAGCCGCAGAGTGGGCGCGAGCGTGGGCACGGCGCGGGCGGTTCATGGGGACGTAACACCGCGGTCCCCTTGGTCACTGCGGCGAAACATCGCGGCGCAACGGCCGAAACCGCGCTGCGCGAACCTCATGGCGCATAACAAGTGGCCCGCACGCCTTCCCCAGTGGTCCCGCACGTGGTTGTGCCCCCACCGCCCGCACGCGGCCGCACCGACGACGAGGAGACGCCGATGCCCCCAGGCATCACGACGCTTGCCGCAGACGCCCCGACGCTGTCTGCCGCCAACACCGGCTTCATGCTCATCTGCTCGGCCCTGGTGATGCTCATGACCCCGGCCCTGGCCTTCTTCTACGGAGGCATGGTCCGCGTCAAGAGCACCCTCAACATGCTGATGATGAGCTTCATCAGCCTCGGGATCGTCACGATCCTGTGGGTGCTGTACGGATTCAGCCTGACCTTCGGCACCGACGCCGGCTCGGTCATCGGATGGAGCCAGGACTTCCTCGGCCTCAGCGGGATCGGCGTCAACGAGCTCTGGGACGGCACCACCATCCCGGTCTACGTCTTCGCCGTCTTCCAGCTGATGTTCGCCGTCCTCACGCCCGCCCTGATCAGCGGCGCCCTCGCCGACCGGGTCAAGTTCACCTCCTGGGCCCTGTTCATCACGCTCTGGGTCACCGTCGTCTACTTCCCGGTCGCCCACTGGGTCTGGGGCTCGGGCGGCTGGCTGGCCGAGCTGGGCGTCATCGACTTCGCCGGCGGTACGGCCGTCCACATCAACGCCGGTGCCGCCGCCCTCGGCGTGATCGTGGTGATCGGCAAGCGCGTCGGGTTCAAGAAGGACCCGATGCGGCCGCACAGCCTGCCGCTCGTCATGCTCGGCGCCGCGCTCCTGTGGTTCGGCTGGTTCGGCTTCAACGCGGGCTCCTGGCTCGGCAACGACGACGGCGTCGGCGCGGTCATGTTCGTCAACACGCAGGTCGCCACGGCCGCCGCGATGCTCGCCTGGCTCGGCTACGAGAAGCTGCGCCACGGCTCCTTCACCACCCTCGGCGCCGCGTCCGGCGCGGTCGCCGGGCTTGTCGCGATCACCCCGGCGGGCGGCGCGGTCAGCCCGCTCGGCGCCATCGCGGTCGGCGCCGTCGCGGGTGTGGTGTGCGCCATGGCCGTCGGCCTCAAGTACAAGCTCGGTTACGACGACTCCCTGGACGTCGTCGGCGTCCACCTCGTCGGCGGCGTCATCGGCTCCCTGCTCGTCGGCTTCTTCGCCACCGGCGGGGTCCAGTCCGACGCCAAGGGCCTCTTCTACGGGGGCGGGCTCGACCAGCTCGGCAAGCAGGCCGTCGGTGTCTTCGCCGTCCTCGCGTACTCTCTGGTCGTCTCCGCCGTCCTCGCCCTCCTGGTCGACAGGACCCTCGGGATGCGCGTCGACGAGGACGACGAGATCTCCGGCATCGACCAGGTCGAACACGCCGAGACCGCGTACGACTTCAGCGGCGCCGGTGGCGGCGCGGCCCCGCGCGCCACCGCCTCCGCCCCCGGCACGCCGGCCGCCCCGACGAACAAGAAGGTGGACGCATGAAGCTCATCACCGCCGTCGTGAAGCCCCACCGCCTCGACGAGATCAAGGAAGCCCTCCAGGCCTTCGGCGTCCAGGGACTCACCGTCACCGAGGCCAGCGGCTACGGGCGCCAGCGCGGCCACACCGAGGTCTACCGGGGCGCCGAGTACACCGTCGACCTCGTCCCCAAGATCCGCATCGAGGTCCTGGTCGAGGACGAGGACGCCGAACAGCTCATCGAGGTCGTCGTCAAGGCCGCCCGCACCGGCAAGATCGGTGACGGCAAGGTCTGGAGCGTTCCGGTCGAGACCGCCGTCAGGGTCCGCACCGGAGAACGCGGCCCGGACGCGCTCTGACCGGCCCGGTCCACCGATTTCGTACCGTCGCGCACACGGAAGGGCAGCTGGGTGACGAGCACCGAAGTGACCACCGAATCCGAGGACTCGGGACCCAGCGGCTACGCGGCGGCCCGGCTGCGCCTTCTCCAGGAGAAGGAGCGGTCCGGGCCGCCGCGCCGTGCGGCCCTCGCCACGCTCACCGACACCTGGCTGACCGCCCTGTTCACCACCGCGGCCGAACACGCCGGAGTCCGGGGCGCCGCCCTCGTCGCCGTCGGCGGCTACGGCAGGGGCGAACTCTCCCCGCGCAGCGACCTCGACCTGCTCCTCCTGCACGACGGCACCGCCGACGCCGCGGCCGTGGCCGCGCTCGCCGACCGGATCTGGTACCCCGTCTGGGACCTCGGCCTGGCCCTCGACCACTCCGTCCGCACCCCCGCCGAAGCCCGGAAGACCGCCGGCGAGGACCTCAAGGTCCAGCTCGGACTGCTCGACGCCCGGCCCGTCGCCGGCGACCTCGGCCTCGTCGCCTCCCTGCGCACCGCGATCCTCGCCGACTGGCGCAACCAGGCCCCCGAACGCCTGCCCGCACTCCACGAACTCTGCACCGAACGCGCCGAACGCCAGGGCGAGCTCCCATTCCTCCTGGAACCCGACCTCAAGGAGGCCAGGGGCGGCCTGCGCGACGCCACCGCCCTGCGCGCCGTCGCCGCCTCCTGGGTCGCCGACGCCCCCCGCGAAGGGCTCGCCGAGGCCCGCCGCGTCCTGCTCGACACCCGCGACGCCCTCCACCTCACCACCGGCCGCGCCACCGACCGCCTCGCCCTCCAGGAACAGGACCAGGTCGCCGAAGCCCTCGGCCTCCTCGACGCCGACGCCCTGCTGCGCCAGGTCTACGAGGCCGCCCGCACCGTCTCCTACGCCACCGACGTCACCTGGCGCGAGGTCAACCGGGTGCTGCGCGCCCGCTCGGCCCGGCCCCGGCTGCGGGCCCTGCTCGGCGGCGGACGCGGCCCGGCCCCCGACCGCACCCCGCTCGCCGACGGCGTGGTCGAGGCCGACGGCGAGGCGGTGCTCGCCCGCACCGCACGCCCCGAACGCGACGCCGTGCTCGTCCTGCGGGCCGCCGCCGCGGCCGCCCAGTCCGGACTGCCCCTCTCCCGCCACGTCGTCCGCCACCTCGCCACCACCGCGAAGCCGCTCCCGGTGCCGTGGCCCGCCGAGGCGCGCGAGGAACTCGTCACCCTCCTCGGCGCGGGCGAGGCCACCGTCCCCGTCTGGGAAGCACTGGAGGCCGAGGGACTGATCACCCGGCTCCTGCCCGACTGGGAACGGGTCCACTGCCGCCCCCAGCGCAACCCCGTCCACACCTGGACCGTCGACCGCCACCTCGTCGAGACGGCCGTCCGCGCCTCCTCGCTCACCCGCCGCGTCGGCCGCCCCGACCTGCTCCTCGTCGCCGCCCTGCTGCACGACATCGGCAAGGGCTGGCCGGGCGACCACTCCGTCGCCGGCGAGGTCATCGCCCGCGACATGGCCGCCCGGACCGGCTTCGACCGGCACGACGTGGGCGTCATCGCCACCCTCGTACGCCACCACCTGCTGCTCATCGAGACCGCCACCCGCCGCGATCTGGACGACCCGGCCACCGTCCGCGCCGTCGCCGACGCGGTCGGCAGCGCCGCCACCCTGGAGCTGCTGCACGCCCTGACCGAGGCCGACGCCCTCGCCACCGGGCCCGCCGCCTGGTCCGCCTGGCGCGCCTCCCTCGTCACCGAACTCGTCAGACGCGTCGCCCAGGTCCTGGCCGGTGAGGCCCCCGAGGAACCCGAACCCGCCGCCCCCGGCGCCGAGCAGGAACGCCTCGCCATCGAGGCCCTGCGCACCGGCGAACCCGTCCTCGCCCTGCACACCCGGCCCGAGACCCCGCACGAGGAAGGCGCCCCGGAGCCGGTCGGCGTCGAACTCCTCATCGCGCTCCGGGACCGGCCGGGAGTCCTGCCCGCCGCCGCCGGGGTCCTCGCCCTGCACCGCCTCACCGTGCGCGCCGCCGACCTGAGGGCCGTGGAACTGCCCACGGAGCTGGGCGACACCGCGGACCTGCTGCTGCTCAGCTGGCGGGTCGCCGCCGAGTACGGCTCGCTGCCCCAGGCGGCCCGGCTGCGCGCCGACCTCGTACGCGCCCTGGACGGCTCCCTGGACATCCCGGCCCGCCTCGCCGAACGCGAGGCCGCCTATCCCAGGCGGCGCGGGGTGAAGGCCCCGCCGCCCAGGGTGACGGTGGCGGCGGCCGGCTCCCGTCTCGCCACGGTGATCGAGGTCCGCGCCCAGGACGCCCCCGGCCTGCTGCACCGCATCGGCCACGCGCTGGAGCGCAGCACGGTGCGGGTGCGCAGCGCGCATGTGTCGACGCTCGGGGCGAACGCGGTGGACACGGTCTACGTCACGGACGCGGACGGTGCACCGCTGTCCGCGAAACGGGCGGCGCAGCTGGCCCAGGAGGTCGAGAAGGCGCTCGGCTGAGCCTCGCCCCCCGGCGAGTGCCGGGCGCGGGCTTGGCGTCGTCCGGCGTCCGGATACCCTGGGAACCGACCGACTCCACCCGCCCCCGACCCTGAGGACCGACGAGCGCCGTGTTCGATACTCTCTCCGACCGCCTTGCCGCGACTTTCAAGAACCTCCGGGGCAAGGGCCGCTTGTCCGAGGCGGACATCGACGCCACGGCTCGCGAGATCCGTATCGCCCTGCTCGAAGCCGACGTGGCGCTGCCCGTCGTCCGGTCCTTCATCGCCAACGTCAAGGAGCGGGCGCGCGGCGTCGAGGTCTCCCAGGCGCTGAATCCGGCGCAGCAGGTCGTCAAGATCGTCAACGAGGAGCTCATCGCCATCCTCGGCGGCGAGACCCGGCGGCTGCGGTTCGCCAAGAACCCGCCCACCGTGATCATGCTCGCCGGCCTCCAGGGTGCCGGTAAGACGACCCTCGCCGGAAAGCTCGGCCTCTGGCTCAAGGGCCAGGGCCACTCCCCGCTGCTCGTCGCCTGTGACCTCCAGCGCCCCAACGCCGTCAACCAGCTGAGCGTCGTCGCCGACCGCGCCGGGGTCGCGGTGTACGCCCCCGAGCCGGGCAACGGCGTGGGCGACCCGGTCAAGGTCGCCAAGGACTCCATCGAGTACGCGAAGACCAAGGTCCACGACATCGTCATCGTGGACACCGCAGGCCGCCTCGGCATCGACCAGGAGCTGATGCGGCAGGCCGCGGACATCCGCGACGCCGTCAGCCCGGACGAGATCCTCTTCGTGGTCGACGCGATGATCGGTCAGGACGCGGTCAACACCGCCGAGGCCTTCCGCGACGGCGTCGGCTTCGACGGGGTGGTCCTCTCCAAGCTCGACGGTGACGCCCGCGGTGGCGCGGCCCTGTCGATCGCCCACGTCACGGGCAAGCAGATCATGTTCGCGTCGAACGGCGAGAAGCTCGAGGACTTCGACGCCTTCCACCCGGACCGCATGGCCTCCCGCATCCTCGACATGGGTGACCTGCTCACCCTGATCGAGCAGGCGGAGAAGACGTTCAGCCAGGAAGAGGCCGCCAAAATGGCCTCCAAGCTGTCGTCGAGCAAGGGCGGCAAGGACTTCACGCTCGACGACTTCCTGGCCCAGATGGAGCAGGTCCGCAAGATGGGCTCCATCTCCAAGCTGCTCGGCATGCTGCCCGGCATGGGGCAGATCAAGGACCAGATCAACAACATCGACGAGCGCGACGTCGACCGCACCGCCGCGATCATCAAGTCGATGACCCCGAAGGAGCGCGCCGAGCCGACGATCATCAACGGCTCGCGGCGCGCCCGTATCGCCAAGGGCTCCGGCGTCGAGGTCAGCGCCGTGAAGAACCTGGTCGAGCGGTTCTTCGAGGCCCGCAAGATGATGTCGAAGATGGCGCAGGGCGGCGGCATGCCGGGGATGCCCGGGGTGCCGGGCATGGGCGGTGGGCCCGGTCGGCAGAAGAAGCAGGTCAAGCAGGCCAAGGGCAAGCGCAAGAGCGGCAACCCGATGAAGCGCAAGGCCGAGGAGCAGGCCGCCGCGGCCCGCCGCGAGCAGGCGGCGCAGGGCGGCGTCCCCGGCCTGCCGGCCGGCCAGGACGCTCAGGACTTCGAGCTGCCCGACGAGTTCAAGAAGTTCATGGGCTGACAGCCCGGACGGCTCACGCGTGAGGGGCGCCCACTCCCGGTGGGCGCCCCTCACGCGTGTCCCGACAGGCCCTAAGCCGCCCGCCGGCCCGTCCGCAGCTCCCGGCCGTTGGCCAGGCCCTCCGGGTCCAGCGACAGGGACACGGCGGCCGTCGCGCCGACATCCGCCAGGCTCCCCGCGTCCGGCAGCAGCTCCGCGCCGTCCGCGCCGGGCCGGTGGATGAGGACGGGGACGTACTCGCGGGTGTGGAAGGCGTGCCCGGCCGTCGGGTCGTTGCCGTGGTCGGCGGTCACGATGAGGCGGTCACCCGGTGCGTCGAGCAGGGCGACGAGCGCGGCCAGGCCCGCGTCGACCTGTTCCAGGAGACGTCCGTAGCGCTCGGTGTCCTGCTGGTGTCCGGCCAGGTCCGTCTCCTGGACGTTGGAGACCACCAGACCGTCGCCGGGGGCGCGTACCGCTTCGAGGGTGTGCGTGAGGACGTCGGCGGTGTCCACGGCGGGGTGCCGGGCCGCGGCGTCGCAGACCAGGATGTCGGCGGCCTTGCCCACCAGGGTGACGGGGATGCCCGCGCGGGCAGCCAGGTCGGGGAGCTGGCGGGCGTGGTCGATCCGGGCACCCAGGTGCCGCACTTCGAGGCCGCCGTTGCGGTAGAAGCCGGTGGCGGGGGTGTCGAGGCCGACCGTGCCCTCCTCGCCGGCCCGCACGAAGCGCTCCAGCGGGTCGTCCGCGTGTCCGCCGACCGCGATGACCCGGGCCACGGGGGCGACGGTGCGTACCGTGCGGGCCACGGCGAGGATGCC
Source organism: Streptomyces sp. Mut1 (assembly GCF_030719295.1). NCBI lineage: Bacteria > Bacillati > Actinomycetota > Actinomycetes > Kitasatosporales > Streptomycetaceae > Streptomyces > Streptomyces castrisilvae. Next base: position 5,793,578 of record NZ_CP120997.1, read on the forward strand.
GTCCGGCCCGTCGAACGGCAGGTCCTCCAGCCGCCCGGAGGCGTTCCAGTTGATGCCCGGGTCGGCCTCCAGGTTGTCGTGGACCAGGACCGCGCCGTCGACGACCAGGAGCGGCTTGCCGTCCAGCCGGCCGACCCGGTGACCGGCCTCTTCGAGGGCGGCGGTCACCTCGTCGATGTGGTCGGCGAGCCGGGCGACGGTCACCCGGCTGAAGTCGGCCCCCATCATGGTCTGGTGACCGGCGAAGGTGTCGGCGCCCGGATAGCCGAGGGCCGCCCGGCCCGCCGCGACGGGCAGGTGGGTGCGCCGGGCGAGATCGGGGTGCGGGTGGACGAGTCCGAGGCCCAGCGAGCCCAGCACAGGCAGCCGCAGCGGGCGGCCGAACGCCTCCCGGCAGTGGTCCAGCACATGTCCGCAGGTGTCGGCGGTCGGATCGCCGGGGCGCGCGGTGCCCGCGTCGGGCATGGCGCCGATGCCGAATCCGTCGATCACGACGATGACGGTCTTGGCCATGGGGTGCCTCCTCAGCTCAGGGACCGGCCCTGGGCGTCGTACAGACCGTTGAGACGGGGCGCACCGGATGAGATTCCGGAGACGACGGCGACGGTCGAGCGGGTGACGAAGATCTGGGTGCGGAAGGCGAGCAGCGCGGTGTCGCCGATCCGGACCTCCTGGCCGGGGGCGGGCGCGTCGAGCAGCCGGTAGTAGTCGATGTTCTCGGCGGGCGCGTCCAGCACGTTCAGGCGTGCGCCGGTGCGCGGCAGCAGGGCGCTCCTGATGTGGGAGCGGGCGTAGAACCCGCCGCCGAAGACGGCGGGACGTCCGTCGTCCAGGGTGTGGGCGACCTCGGTGACGTACACGTAGGCGGGGGTCTCGGGCTGCGCCGGGTCGAGGGCGTGCAGCGGGGTCGTGCCGGTCAGGGCGTGGCCCGGCTCACCGTGGGTGGCGCCGAGGCCGGCGAGCAGCGGCAGGGAGGCCATCGAGGTGGCGCTGGGTGCGCTCAGCCCGAGATCCGTGTGGCCGCGGCCGGCGAGTGTCTCGCGGGCCTTGAGGGCGAGGGCGAAGTTGGGCGTGGCGTACGGGGCCCCGGTCGCCGGGTCGCACAGCACGCAGGGGAAGGCGGTGACCCCCGCGATCCGGATGCCGGGAAGCCGTTCGGCGGCGTCGGCGAAGGCGTCGAGCCCGGCGAGCGGGACGCCGCCCTCCTGGCCGGGGTAGACGCTCCCCTCGGCGCCTTCGAGCCGGATCAGGACGTCCTGGACGAACCCCAGCCGCCGCGCGGCGTCGGAGACCGCGCGGGCGTTGTCCAGGTCGTAGACGGTGACGGTCTCGGGGCGCCACGCCAGCATCTCGGGCAGGGCGCGGCGCGGGATCTGGACGAGGTGGCCGAGGTTGCCGGCACGGGCGCCGGAGGCGTGCAGGGTGCGGGCCTCGGGCGGGTCGATGGCGGCGTACCGGGGGATGTGCCGGGCGATGGCCCGGATCAGCTCCGGGTTGCGGCCGAGCTGTTTGACGACGAACCAGAGGGAGACGCCCAGCCGGTCGGCCTCGGCGGCCAGCAGCGCGGCGTTGGCCTCGATGGCGTCCAGGTCCATCACATAGGTGTCCGGCGGGATCGCGCCCTCGTGGTGGAGTGCGGCCGCGGCCTCGACGAGCCCCGGATTGCGGGTCAGTACGGTGTCGAGAAACACGGTCAGTGGTCCTTCGGGTCGTTCAGCGCGGCCAGCGAGCGGCGCAGGATTTCGATGACGAGGTCCGCGCCCGCCCGCATCGGGTTGATGCGCACGGTCCAGTCGGCCAGTTCGGGGGAGTCGTCCAGGGCGGAGCTGGACATCCGGTAGAAGAGCGGCGTGATCTCGTAACGGGAGTTGGAACCGACGGGGTAGGGGGCCGCGCCGAAGCGGGCGGCGACGGCGGGCAGTTCCCTGGCGACGGGCCGGTCGAGGCGGACGAGCAGGCACCGGTCCTGCGCGTTGGCGAGCCGGACCTCGGCGACCCCGGGCACCTCGCCCGCGGTCAGCCGCTCGGCGACCTCGGCACCGACCTGGGACTGCACGGACCACATGAGCGGTACGTGGGTGAGCGCGCGCAGCGCGTCGAGCGCCTGGTGCCCCTGGACCTGGCCGCCGCCGGAGTAGTTGTCGCGGCGGATGTGCTCGACCAGGTCGCGGGCGCCGACGACGATACCGACGCCCTCCGGGCCGTGCAGCTTGAACAGGGAGAAGCAGGAGGCGTCGGCGCCCAGTTCGACCCCGGCCGCCGGGGTGCGCATCACCGCGTAGTTGTCGTCGACGACGGTGCGGACGCCGGCGGCCCGGCAGGCGGAGAGGACCTCGCCGGGGTCGTAGGAGTCGGCGAGCCGCTGCCGGGTGTGCTGGACGTAGGCCCAGCGGAACCGGCCGGACTCCAGGGCCCCGCGCAGCTCGTCGGGGTCGTTGAAGTCGGCCTCGACGGTCTCGGCCCCGAGGCCGCGCAGCGTGACCTCGGTGGTGCGGTAGACCGGCGCCCGGTGGATGAGGAGGGGGTCGCCCGGCCGGACGGCTGCGGTGAGGGCGGCCCGGATCGCGCCGGTGCCCGCGCCCTGGACGAAGGCGGCGTCCTCGGCGCCGAAGAAGTCGGCGAGGACGGACTCGACGCGGGCGGTGGTGGCGGGGCGTCCGAGGCCGGGCACGACCCCGGCGTCGGAGGCGAACAGCTGCGGGCCCTCGAAGTGGCGGGCGGTGGCCTCGATGAGCCGGAACTGCCGGGCGACGGCATCGGCCGGGGCCACGGTCGGCAGCGGGAACGTCCGGGGGAGTACGGGGTTCATGGTCAGCTCTCTTCCACGTTCGCGCCGCTGAGGAAGCGCAGCGGATTGCGGCGGGTCAGCAGGTCGATCAGGTCGTCGTCCACGCCTGCCGCACGAACCTCGGGCAGAAAGCTCCCGAAGAGGTGGCCGTAGCCCTGGCCCCCCTCGGAGGTGAGGTAGCCGTGACGGGAGATGTCGCAGCTGAGCAGGGCCCGGTCGGCGTGTCCCGCCTCCAGCAGGGCGAGCAGGAGCCGCAGCCGGGTGTCGTCGCTCTGATAGCTGTCCTTGCCGACCGTGTCGAAAGCGACGTAGGCGCCGCTCGCGGCCAGCTCCCGGTGCACCGCGGGATCGTCCAGCAGGTCCTGATGGCCGAGGGAGATCCGGTGCGGGGGCAGTCCCTCGGCGGTGAGCAGTTCCAGCTGGGCGAGGCCGCCGCGGCCGAGCTGGGCGTGGGTGGCGACGGAGAGCCCGGTGGCGAGGGCGGCCCGCGCCGAGGCGCGGAGCACCTTGCTCTCCGGCGGCGCCGGGATGTCCCCGTGGCTGCCGATCTCGCCGAGGACGCCGGGGCGGATGCCGGTGGTGCCGATGCCGTCCTCGATCTCGCGGACGAGGGTGGCGGCCAGGTCCGCGACGCTGCCGCGGTCGATCTCGGGGGTGTGGAACGGCTCGTAGTACCAGCCGGTCGCGGCGACGACGGCGACCTGGGCGTCCCGGGAGATCCGGGCCAGGGTGCGCACGTCGCGGCCCATGCCGCGACAGGTCAGCTCGACGACGAGGGCGAGTCCGTACTCCTCGCGGAGTGCGGCCAGTTCGGCGGTGACGGCGGCGGTGTGCCGGCCGGCGGCGAGCACGGCGCCGCCGTCACCCCGGTGGTCGAGGTCGAGTACGAGGTGTTCGTGGGCCAGGGCGGGGCCGCGTACCGCGTCGGGGGCGATGTCTCCGAGGACGGTACGAAGCACGGGGGCGGGGCTGTTCATCGTGGGGGGTCCTTCTCGGGTCGGCCTGCGTGATCCGGGGCGCGGAGCTATCCCTTGATCGGTGTGAACAGGTCCATCCAGTACAGGAGGTTGAGGAGGATGCCGCCGACGATCACCGCGGCCGGTGCCGCGGCCATCCGGACGATCGGCCGGCCCATCGCCTCGTTCAGCAGGTAGAGCCCGCCGACGACGAGGATGCCCAGGCCGCCGCCCATGGCGTTGGCCGCCATCAGCGAGCCGAAGAGGATCGCCAGCTGGAGGGTGTCGGTGATCGCGCTGCGCAGGTGTTCCGAGGAGTCCCGGACACTGGGCAGCCGCCCGAGGAGCTTGCCGATGTAGGACAGGGCCAGCACTTCGGCCGCGAAGACCAGGGCGCCGACGATCGCGGCGAGGAACGGGTTCGGCATCAGATAGCCGATGGGGTACACGAGGGTGAAGCCCGCGATGCCGTACGCGCCGGAGGCCAGCGCGGTGGTCGCGATCAGCGGGATGAAGCCGAAGACCCGGTAGAAGTCGACCTGCGCGGCCTCGGAGTACTGCCCCTTGGCGATCAGGAAGCTGGTCGCCTCGCCGCCGCCGAATATGTGCATCTGGGCGAGCACACAGACTCCGGCGCCCAGCACCATGAACAGCGGCAGATACCTGCGCAGCCGGGCCGCGCTGGCGCTGAAGAGGGACGCCATCGGGTCGTCGCCCTCAAGGACGGGCTCGCTCACGCCCGCCGCCTTGTCGGCCTTGCGCTGGGCGAGGTCCTTGGCGACGGCGAGACCGATGAGCATCAGCACGCCGACGGCCATCGCCAGCGCGCCGGCGAACATGTTGGGCCACAGCTTCATGGTCATGACGACCAGGGCGAACTCCAGCAGCCCCGCGATGCCGCCCCACTTGCGGCCGAACTGCTTGGTGATGGCCAGCACCGGGAACAGCGTGAAGAGGAAGAGGATCGGGGTCGACATCTGCTGCATGGCGGTGATGAAGTCGACCGGCAGGTCGTGTGCCACGTTGTTGGCGCCGTTGAGTCCGAAGACGACGACCGCGCCCCAGGCGCCGCCGAGGATCGGGGCGAGCCACTTCTTCGGCGACAGCATGCCGAGGATGTCGGTGGGCAGGAAGAGGAGCCACGGGTTCAGCACGCCGGTGGACAGGGCCATCGGGGCGCCGAGCCCGAAGATGAACCCGGCCGAGAGGCCGAACGAGACCGCCGTCGTGGCGCTGCGCGTGGTGCGCCCCTGGATGAAGTCCAGGAGGAACGGGCGTACGCCGTCGTTGAAGACGGCCAGCGCCATGTGCGCGATGTACGCGGTCAGCGCACAGAGGGCTATGACGGTCAGTTGCTGGGCCAGCGAGAAGTCGAGGCTTGCACCGGCTGCGAGTGTTGTACTCACGGGGTCACTCCTTCGTGCCCGGGGTGATCAGAGCGGGGTGGCTGGGGTCAGCCGCGGGCGGCGATGGCGCGCGCCATGAGGGGGGCGATGGTGTCGATCTGGTCCATCGAGAAGCCGAAGACCTTCTTGCCCTCGTCCAGCAGGGCGGTGATCTGCTCCTCGGTGGGGACGCTGCGGCCGAAGGTGTGGCAGACGGCGCTGCCCATCAGGCCGACGAGGACGCCGAGCGAGGCGCCGGCGCCCGTGTGACAGGTACCCAGGTAGTAGTCGGCCTGGGCGACGCGCAGCTTCATCGCGGCGTCCATGTCGCTGGAGGCGGTGACCTCCAGGCCCTCGATGCCGAGCTGCTTGATGGTGTTGGTGACCTCGGTCTTGCCGACGCCGCCGGCGAGGATCTTCGTCATGTCCTGCTTCTTTCTCGGTGGTTCGGTCCGGGCTGCGCCGGACCGAGGTTCAGGAGGAGGGCGCGGCGGGGGTCTGCTGCGCCAGTACCGCGAGGTGCATGCCGAGGAAGTTCACCTCGGACTCCGGGAGGACGGCCCCGAGTTCCCGCCGGGCGCGCTCGGCGACGGCGCGGGCGCGGGTGACGGCCTCGGGGTGTCCGGCCAGTTCGGCGGCCACCTGGTCGTCGGTGAGGAACTGCTCGATGGCCTCGCCGTCCAGGAGCCGGGTGAGCGCCATCATCAGATGGCTGGTGAGCATGCCCGCGGTCGCCTCGGTCACCGTGCAGCCCTCCGCTTCGAGGGCGGCCAGTTCGGCCGTGACGAAGTCGGCGACCTCGGGCTTGATCTGTCCGCCTTCGCGGAAGAGCTGAATCCGCAGGGCCAGCTGGTCGTCCATGGCGGTCCTCCTAAAATCGACAGTAACCAGGATTTTGTATTTTGACGAGGTCGAAGGTCCCGTCGTGGCAGGACCTTCGTCCTGTTCCGGCTCCCGGCCGGCCGGGGGTCAGTAAGAGGGCAGGCGGGTGCCCTCAAGCACCTCGCGCTGGAGCGAGGTGATCAGCGAGAGGTTCAGGGAGTCCCGGACGGCGGCCAGGGCCTTGGCCCCTTCGGTCCGGCCGATGATGGCCGCGCTCGAGTTGCGCAGCGACAGCTCGCGGGTGACCTCGTCCCCCAGCGGGAGCACGTCGACGCCGACTCCGAGCCGGTCCCGCACCTCGTCCAGGTTCCAGACGGTGGCGTCCACCTCTTTGCGGGCGAAGAGATCGGGCAGCTGCATGTACGAGGCCTCCAGCCGCTGGACGTCCGGGCGCCCGGCGAAGACCAGGTCGACCAGCATGCGCAGGTCCTCCGACGCGTGGTCGACCGCGACCCGAAGGCCCGGGGTGTCCAGGTCCACGCCGTGGCGCAGGAGCATGCCGTGCGCGCCGACGTAGGTGGCCGGCCCCAGGTCCGCCACCAGCTCCACCGGATGCTCGGCGATCAGCTCGTCGGCGGCGAAGCGGGACAGGACGACGAGGTCGACCTTGCCTTCGAGCAGTGCGGCGGTACGGGCCCCGGCGCCTCGCATGAAGGTGATCGCGAAGGGCGCGCCCGCCTCCTCGAAGGCGCCGCGCAGTCCGGTCGCCAGGCCCTCGTAACGGCGGGAGTACGGCAGGGGCATCGCGGCCAGCAGTGTCCCGAGCCCGGAGAGCCGCCAGAGTATGGAGCGGTCCGAGTGGGCGAGGAAGGTGCCGAGGTGGCCCCGGGCGGTCGTCCTGATGGCGCCGGACTCCTCCAGCAGCTGCAGGGCCGCCTGGACCGTGCCGTTTCCGCACCCCAGCTCCTGCGCGTAGTCCCGCACCCGGGGCAGCCGCGTGTCCGGCTCATGGTTGAGCAGCAGGACCGCGAGCTGGCGGGCGGCCAGTCCGTTGCGCGTGAGGAAACGGTCATCGAAGACGTTCACAAAGGGAACAGTAAACAGGATTCTGGATATTGACAAGCGTCCGCGCCGGAGCGCGGCGGGTCACGGGGGCGACGGGACGGGCCGGCCGCCTCGGCGACGCGTGTCGCGAGGTGGCCGGCCCGCATCCGCTTTCGTTCAGAGGTGCAGACGAGTTTCGCTAAGAGGTGCAGACGAGATAGCGGAACACGTTGGACATCCACACCGTGCCGTCCGCGCGCCGGTGCGGACGCAGGGCCTCCGCCACTTCTCTCTCCACCTGCCACCGGTCCGTCGCCCGGACCGCGGCGTCGAACAGCCGCGTCGAGAGCAGGCCGCGTACCGCGCTGTCCATGTCGGCGTAGCCGAACGGGCAGGCCACCCGGCCCGAACCGTCCGGCCGCAGCCCGGACCGGAAGGCCACGTCCTCCAGATCGTCCCGGCGCGGGCCGCGCCAGCCGCCGCCCGGTGTGCGCCCGTCCCCGGCGAGCCGGCTCGCCACCCGCAGCACCGCCTCGGTCGCGCACCGCTCGGGCGGGCCCCAGCCGGTCAGGACGACCGTGGAGCCCCGGCCCGCCGACGGCACCGCGGTCCCCAGGCTCCGTACCAGCTCGTCCCCGTCGCCCGCCGCGCAGCCGATCGGGGTGAACGCGGTGATCAGGCTGTGCGGTCCGGCGGCCGCCGCCTCGGTGACCGTGTCCACGAGGCGGGCACCGGTGGCGGGGGAGCCCCGGTCCTCGGGGGCGGGCAGGAGGCGGGCCCGCGCGAGGGCGAGGCGCTCGGGATCGGTGTCCACGCCGGTGACCCGCGCGCCGCGGCCCTCGGCCGTCAGCAGCGCGAGTCCGGAGCCGCAGCCGAGCGCGAGCATCCGGGTGGCGGGCCCCACTTCCAGCCGCGCGTACACCGCCTCGTGGAGCGGTGCCAGCATCCGTTCCTGGATCTCGGCCCAGTCACGGGCCCGGGAGCCGTCGTCCGCGGAGGCGGAGGGCTCGGTGTGCCGGTGGTGCCGGACGAGCGTAGGTGTCATGGAACGCGCCCCAATCATCCGCCGAGAGGTTGCCGGTTCTGCCGATCGGTCGTGCCCGGGTGGACGGCCGGCCGTCCCGTACGCGCGCTTCCCCCGTATGCCGGAGAACCGCGCGTCCGCCGCCGCGTCCAGGGGGCTGCGGGGCGCCGTTGCCCGCGGGGCCGCCCCGGTGCGCGTGACGGCACCCGGGCGCCCGGACGGCATGGGCGACCAGGGGTCCGCCGCGTGCTCCGCCGTCGCTGCCGTCCCAGTCTCACCCGGTACGCCCGGACGGGCACGTCGAGCACGTCAGGGGGCTGCGGGTAGCCTCTTCCACCTGCGTTCCGCGCCCGCCGGAGCCCGGCGCCGGACCACGCGCGGACGGTGGGGGCGCGCACGGCGTCTACGCGCTCGGGCGTACGCGGCGCTACGTACCGGCTTGGTGCGAGCTGTGAGACTTCTCCGCAGATCAGCGCACCCGCCCTCGTCAGGACGCATGAACGGCAACTGACTGGTACGTGCAAAATATTTGGGATGGCCCGGAATCGGAACACCGAGGGCCCCGCGCTCGTTGGTCACGACGTGAGCACGACACCACCTGTACTTGCCGCAGAGCTGGCACAGGCGTGGGCCGACATTCAGCGGTACCACCCCGAGCTGCCCGATCTCGCCGCACCCGAGTCCCTGATCGGAGAGTCCTCGTCCGCCTGTGGCGCCGAGCTCTCCTTCGAGCGACTGCTCCACGAGGCAGTCCACGGCATCGCCGCCGCCAGAGGTGTCCGCGACACCTCACGCGCCGGCCGATACCACAACCGACGATTCCTGGCGATCGCCGAGGAGCTGGGCCTCGACCATGCCGAGGAGCCCCATCCCAGCAGCGGCTTCTCGCTGGTCACGCTCAACCCCGAGGCCAAGCGCCGCTACCGGCCCACGACGGAACGGCTCCAGCGCGCCCTCAAGGCGCACACCGTGGCCACCGCCGCCGACACCAAGCGCTCCTTCCGCGGCCCCGCCGCCCGGCACGGCTCCTCCGGAGGGGGCGTGCGGGTCAAGGCCGTCTGCGACTGCGGGCGCAATGTGCGCGTGGTCCCCTCGGTCCTCGCGCAGGCCCCGATCGTCTGCGGCGGCTGCGGGAAGCCGTTCCGGATTCCGGAAGCGGCGGTCGCGGTGGGGTGAGCCGATGTGGTGTGGCACAATGGCTAGCTGTACTCGACAGTCGCACAGGACCCCTCTCTCCTCCGGCTGACGCGTCCATCGGGCACCCGAGTACCGCAACCCCACGTGGCATCTTCGTTGTGCCCAACCACGTCATAGACCAGGAGACACCACTCCCGTGGCAGTCAAGATCAAGCTGAAGCGTCTGGGCAAGATCCGTTCGCCTCACTACCGCATCATCGTCGCCGACTCCCGTACCCGCCGTGACGGCCGGGCCATCGAGGAGATCGGCCTGTACCACCCGGTGCAGAACCCCTCGCGCATCGAGGTCAACGCGGAGCGCGCGCAGTACTGGCTGTCCGTCGGCGCCCAGCCGACCGAGCCGGTTCTCGCGATCCTGAAGCTCACCGGCGACTGGCAGGCGCACAAGGGCCTCCCGGCCCCCGCGCCGCTGCTGCAGCCGGAGCCCAAGGCCGACAAGCGCGCCCTGTTCGACGCCCTCACCAAGGACGGCGGCGAGGAGTCGAAGGGCGAGGCCATCACGCCCAAGGCGAAGAAGGCCGACAAGAAGGCGGACGAGGCTGCTGACGCTGCCGCGCCCGCCGAGTCGACCGAGGCCTGAGCATGCTCGAGGAGGCTCTCGAGCACCTCGTGAAAGGCATTGTCGACAACCCCGACGATGTGCAGGTCGCCTCGCGCAACCTGCGCCGTGGCCGCGTGCTGGAGGTCCGGGTCCACCCCGATGACCTCGGCAAGGTGATCGGCCGCAACGGCCGCACCGCACGCGCGCTGCGTACCGTCGTGGGCGCCATCGGCGGCCGTGGCATCCGCGTCGACCTCGTCGATGTGGACCAGGTTCGCTGACAGAGTTGAACACCGGCACGGGCCGGGGAGGGCCAAGCGCCCGCCCCGGCCCGTCGTCGTACGACAGGAGAGACACAAGGTGCAGTTGGTAGTCGCGCGGATCGGTCGCGCCCACGGCATCAAGGGCGAGGTCACCGTCGAGGTGCGCACGGACGAGCCGGAGCTGCGGCTCGGGCCCGGAGCCGTGCTGGCCACCGAGCCGGCCACGACGGGACCGCTGACGATCGAGACCGGCCGGGTGCACAGCGGCCGGCTGCTGCTGCGTTTCGAGGGTGTGAAGGACCGTACGGCCGCCGAGGCGCTGCGCAATACCCTGCTGATCGCCGATGTCGACCCGGCGGAGCTCCCGGAGGACCCCGAGGAGTTCTACGACCATCAGCTGATGGACCTCGACGTGGTCCTCGCCGACGGCACCGGGATCGGCCGGATCACCGAGATCACGCACCTGCCGTCCCAGGACCTCTTCATCGTGGAGCGCCCGGACGGCAGCGAGGTGATGATCCCGTTCGTCGAGGAGATCGTCACCGAAATCGACCTGGACGAGCAGCGCGCGGTGATCGCCCCGCCGCCCGGACTGATCGACGAGAGCGAGGCGGTCGTGGCCTCCGCGCGCGAGGAGGAGGGCGGAACGGCCGCCGGGACGGGCGAGGACGACGCCTGATGCGCCTCGACATCGTCACGATCTTCCCCGAGTACCTGGAACCGCTGAACGTCTCCCTGGTCGGCAAGGCCCGCACGAGCGGCCGCCTCAACGTCCGGGTGCACGACCTGCGCGAGTGGACGTACGACCGCCACAACACCGTGGACGACACCCCGTACGGCGGCGGCCCCGGCATGGTCATGAAGACCGAGCCGTGGGGCGACGCCCTGGACGAGGCGCTGGCGGACGGCTACGAGGCGGGGGCGCATGCGCCGGTCCTCGTGGTGCCGACGCCGAGCGGCCGGCCGTTCACCCAGGAACTCGCCGTCGAACTCGCCGAGCGGCCCTGGCTGATCTTCACCCCGGCCCGCTACGAGGGGATCGACCGGCGGGTGACCGAGGAGTACGCCGGCCGGATGCCGGTGATCGAGGTGTCCATCGGCGATTACGTGCTGGCGGGCGGGGAAGCGGCCGTCCTGGTGATCACCGAGGCGGTGGCCCGGCTGCTGCCCGGCGTCCTCGGCAACGCCGCGTCCCACCAGGACGACTCCTTCGCGCCCGGCGCGATGGCGAACCTCCTGGAGGGGCCCGTCTACACGAAGCCGCCCCAGTGGCGCGGGCGGGGCATCCCCGAGGTGCTGCTCAGCGGCCACCACGGACGGATCGCGCGCTGGCGGCGGGACGAGGCGCTGCGCCGTACGGCCGCCAACCGGCCCGATCTGATCGAGCGGTGCGAGGCTTCCGGCTTCGACAAGAAGGACCGGGAGATGCTCTCCATCCTCGGCTGGTCGCCGGAGCCGGGCGGCCGATTTTGGCGCAGGCCCGAGGCCGTGGAAGAATAGGCCGCTGCTGTACGTCCGCGTGCGCCCCTGCCACAGGGGGAAAGACGCCCGTCCGACGCGATCAGCCCTTCGCATTCATCACTCTCTCCCGTCGATGACCTGTGGCATCGGCGAAGAAAGCAGACAACATGGCTTCCCTGCTCGACGACGTCAATGCCGCGTCGCTGCGTACCGACGTCCCGGCGTTCCGCCCCGGTGACACCGTCAACGTTCACGTCCGCGTGATCGAGGGCAACCGCTCCCGTGTCCAGCAGTTCAAGGGCATCGTCATCCGCCGCCAGGGCGCGGGCGTCAGCGAGACCTTCACGGTCCGCAAGGTCTCCTTCAGCGTCGGCGTCGAGCGCACCTTCCCGGTGCACAGCCCGATCTTCGAGAAGATCGAGATCGTGACCCGCGGTGACGTCCGTCGCGCCAAGCTGTACTTCCTCCGTGAGCTGCGCGGCAAGGCCGCGAAGATCAAGGAGAAGCGCGACCGCTGAGCTGACTGCCTGGTCCACAGGACGGCCGGATAAGCTCTGGCCCCGATGGACACGGAAGCAGAACTCCAGGAGCGCGACCGCTCCTCCGCACCCGCTACGGGTCCGGAGGCGCGGTCGCGCTTTTCGCGTGTACGGCACCGGGCCGCCGCCTCGCTGTCCTGGCGGCGCGCCTTCGCGCTCGGTGCCGTCTGCGCGGTCTTCGTGCTCCTCTTCAGCACCTTCGTGGTGCAGCCCTTCCTGATCCCCAGCGGCTCGATGGAGCCCACGCTCCGGGTGGGCGACCGGGTGCTCGTCAACAAGCTGGCGTACCGGTTCGGCTCCGAGCCGCGCCGCGGTGACGTGGTGGTCTTCGACGGGACCGGTTCCTTCGTGCCCGAGGGGGCGGGGGAGACGAACCCGGTCACCGCGCTGCTGCACGGGGCGGCGGCGTCCCTCGGGCTCGCCGAGCCCGCCGAGACCGACTTCGTGAAGCGGGTGGTGGGTGTGGGGGGCGACCGGGTGGTCTGCTGCGACGCGCGGGACCGGATCGAGGTGAACGGCCGGCCGCTGGCGGAGGACTACCTCTTCGCCGGTGACGCGGCCTCCCGGGCTCCCTTCGACATCGTGGTCCCGGAAGGCACCCTGTGGATGATGGGCGACCACCGCAGCCGCTCCCGTGACTCCCGCGACCACCTGGGCGAGCCGGGCGGCGGCATGGTGCCGGTGAGCCGGGTGATCGGGCGGGTCGACTGGTTCGGCTGGCCGCTCGGGCGGATCGGCTCCCTGCCGGGCACCTCGGCGTTCGACGGCATACCGGCGCCGGGCCCGGCCCATGGGTAACCGCGGGCGCCGGGGCGGGGCCGCGCCGGACGCGGCCGGTGCGCGTTCGCTGCCGACCCGGGCGGAGCGGCGCAAGCTGGCCCGCAAGGTGAAGCGCAAGCGGCGCAGGTCGGCGGTGCGGGAGATCCCGCTGCTGATCACGGTGGCGCTGCTCATCGCGCTGTTCCTCAAGACGTTCCTGGTGCAGGCCTTCGTGATCCCCTCCGGGTCGATGGAGCAGACCATCCGGATCGGCGACCGGGTGCTGGTGGACAAGCTGACGCCCTGGTTCGGGTCCAAGCCGCGGCGCGGTGACGTCGTCGTGTTCCGCAACCCGTCGGACTGGCCGCCCCCGAACCCGACGAGTTCCGAGGAGTCCCCCGTCGTCGTCAAGCAGGTGAAGGAGGCACTCACCTTCATCGGGCTGCTTCCGTCTGGTGACGAGCAGGATCTGATCAAGCGGGTCGTGGCGGTCGGGGGCGACACCGTGAAGTGCTGCGCGCAGGACGGGCGGCTCACCGTCAACGGCATGGCGATCGACGAACCCTATGTTTTCCCCGGGGATTCCCCTTCCACCATCAAATTCGAGGTAAAGGTTCCGGCGGGCCGCCTCTTCGTCATGGGGGACCACCGCTCCAATTCCGCCGATTCACGTTTCCACCTGGACAAGGCGGCGGACGGCACGATCGCCGAGGAGGCGGTCGTGGGGCGGGCGAAGTGGATCGTCTGGCCCTTCGGGCACTGGAGCGGTCTGGCGGAACGCTCGGCGTTCGCCGCGGTCCCGGACGCGCGCGCCGGTACGGCTGCCGCCTCGGGGCCGTCGAATAGTGTGTCCGAGTATCCATACGGATCGACCCGTCTCCCGACCCCTGCGGAACTCCCGCTCGTTATGGGAGTGGTGGGCCTGCATCGGCTAGGACGCAGGCGGTGGCACGGAATAAGGAGTGGATGTGGGGGATTTGGCGGTCGGCGCACGATCCGGACACGAAGAACCCGAGGACCGGCCGGGCAGTCCGGCGCACGCCGAGTCCGCCGGGGAGCCGGCGGACTCGGCGACGGCGAGCGGGGCGGAGAGTGACGGCGGCGCGTCCGGCGGCAGCACGGCCCGGAAGAAGAAGAACGCCCGCCCGTTCTGGAAGGAACTGCCCCTCCTCATCGGCGTCGCGCTGATTCTGGCGTTGCTGATCAAGACGTTTCTGGTGCAGGCGTTCTCGATTCCTTCGGATTCGATGCAGAACACGCTTCAGCGTGGTGACCGGGTGCTGGTGGACAAGCTGACGCCGTGGTTCGGTTCGGAGCCGGAGCGCGGTGAGGTCGTCGTCTTCCACGACCCGGGCGGCTGGCTGGAGGACACCCAGGCACCCGAGCCGAACGCGGTGCAGAAGTTCCTCAGCTTCATCGGACTCATGCCGTCCGCCGAGGAGAAGGACCTGATCAAGCGGGTCATCGCGATCGGCGGTGACACCGTGGAGTGCAAGAAGAACGGGCCGGTCGAGGTCAACGGCACGGCGCTGGACGACAAGTCGTTCATCTTCAAGGGGAACAGCGCCTGCGACGACCAGCCGTTCGGCCCGATCAAGGTCCCCAAGGGCCGGATCTGGGTGATGGGCGACCACCGGCAGAACTCGCTCGACTCCCGTTACCACCAGAATCTGCCGGGCGGCGGCACGGTCTCCACCGACGAGGTGGTCGGCCGGGCCATCGTGATCGCGTGGCCGGTCAACCGCTGGGCGACCCTGCCGATTCCCAAGACCTTCGACCAGCCGGGCCTCAACGCCGCGGCCGCCGCTGCGGCGCCCGGAGCGATCGGCCTCGCGGGCGCCGTACCGCTCGTGCTCTGGCGCAGGCGGCGCCGCACCTCGCCCCGGCGGACGACGTAAGCGACGAACCGCCCCCTGCGCGCAGGGGGCGGTTCTCCGATACGGCGGGCCGGCCGACAGGGCGGTCCCCTGGGCAGGCATCCGGCGCAGAGTGAGGAAGCGGACATGAGTGGAGTGGCAGGCGGAGCACGGCCCGAGCAGGGGCCCACCCGGCAGCCGGAACCGGCCGACGCGACGGACACCGGCACCGACGCCGAGTCCGCCCCGGCCCCCGAGGCCGAGCCGGACAGCGGCGGGGACAAGAAGAAGAACGCCCGCCCGTTCTGGAAGGAACTGCCCCTCCTCATCGGGATCGCGCTGATTCTGGCGTTGCTGATCAAGACGTTTCTGGTGCAGGCGTTCTCGATTCCTTCGGATTCGATGCAGAACACGCTTCAGCGTGGTGACCGGGTGCTGGTGGACAAGCTGACGCCGTGGTTCGGTTCGGAGCCGGAGCGCGGTGAGGTCGTCGTCTTCCACGACCCGGACGGCTGGCTGCGCGACGAGCCGACCCCGAAGCCGAACGCGGTGCAGAAGTTCCTGAGCTTCGTCGGGCTGATGCCGTCCGCCGAGGAGAAGGACCTGATCAAGCGCACGATCGCGGTCGGCGGTGACACCGTGGAGTGCAAGAAGGGCGGGCCGGTCCAGGTCAACGGCAAGGCGCTCGACGAGCCGTACGTCTTCCCCGGCAACAGCGCCTGCGACGACATGCCCTTCGGCCCGTTCAAGGTGCCCGACGGCAAGATCTGGGTGATGGGCGACCACCGGCAGGACTCGTCGGACTCGCGCTACCACACCGACGACGCCAACAAGGGCTTCGTGCCGGTGAGCCAGGTCGTGGGCCGGGCCGTGGTGGTGGCGTGGCCGGTCAACCGCTGGGCGACGCTCCCCGTTCCCGACACCTTCGACCAGTCCGGCATCAGCGCCGCGGCCGGGGCCGCGCCGGGTGTCGCCGGGCTCGCCGGTGCCCTGCCGCTCGTGCTGTGGCGCCGACGGAGGCTGACCGCCGGGCGTACCGCCGGGTAGGGTGCCCACGCGGATCAGCGATTGTCGACCTCCGATGGGGGATGCCGGTATGGGTGCAACAGGTCGTGCGGACGACGGCCGCGGCCGGCTCGGCGCGAGGCTGTCCTCGGTGGCCGTGGCCATCGGCTGCGTGCTCTTCCTCGGCGGCTTCGCCTGGGGAGCGGTGCTGTACCGGCCCTACACGGTCCCGACCGGCTCGATGACGCCGACGGTGAACGCGGGCGACAAGGTCCTCGCGCAGCGGGTGGACGGCGGCGACGTCCGGCGCGGTGACGTGGTCGTCTTCACCGACACCC
Source organism: Streptomyces sp. Mut1 (assembly GCF_030719295.1). Lineage (NCBI taxonomy): Bacteria > Bacillati > Actinomycetota > Actinomycetes > Kitasatosporales > Streptomycetaceae > Streptomyces > Streptomyces castrisilvae. The sequence continues at coordinate 5,809,556 of NZ_CP120997.1, forward strand.
AGTGGGGCGACATGCCCATGGTGAAGCGGGTGGTCGGCACCGGCGGCGACAAGATCGTCTGCTGTGGCGAGGACGGCCGCCTCACGGTCAACGGCATACCCATCGACGAACCGTATCTGCGGTCCTCCGGCCGCGCCTCGGGCGAGGACTTCACGGCCGAGGTGCCGAAGGGGCAGCTCTTCCTGCTGGGCGACGACCGCACGGTCTCGCTGGACTCCCGGGTCCACCTGTCGGACGCCACCCACGGCTCGGTGCCGCGCGGCGCCGTGCAGGCCCGGGTCGACGCCGTCGCCTGGCCGCTCGGCTCCATGATCGACAGGCCCGAGGCCTTCGCGGCGCTGCCCGGCGGGGTCTCGTCGGCCGGGCCGCTGAAGCTCCAGCTCACCGCCATGGCCGTGGGCATCGTGCTCATCCTCGGCGGTGCCGTGTACGGCCCGCTCGCGGCCCGTTCCTCCCGGCCGAAGCGGAGCACCCAGCCGAAGGCGGCGGCCGGTGTCCGCTGAGGTGCGCAAGGTCGCCCGCCTGGTACTCCTCGACCCGGACGACCGCATTCTGCTGATGCACGGCTTCGAACCGGAGGACCCGGAGCGCAGCTGGTGGTTCACCCCGGGCGGCGGTCTTGAGGGCGACGAGACCCGTGAGCGGGCCGCGCTGCGCGAGCTGGCCGAGGAGACCGGGATCACGGACGTCGAACTGGGCCCGGTCCTCTGGCAGCGGCGGTGCTCCTTCTCCTTCGACGGCCGGCGCTGGGAACAGGACGAGTGGTACTTCCTGGCCCGTACCGCACAGACCGCCATCGACACCAGCGGCCACACATGGCTGGAACGCCGCAGTGTCACGGGTCTGAGGTGGTGGACCTCCGCCGAACTGTCGGCGGCGCGTGAGACGGTGTACCCGACCAGACTCGCCGAGCTGCTCCGGACGCTGCTCGACGAGGGTCCTCCGGGTACACCGGTGGTCCTGGCACCCGAAAACGCCTGAGCGGCCGGGGCGCGGGGCGCCGGCGCACAATGGGGAAACGCACGGCTGAAGGGGAACATTTCAATGAGCGCCGAGGACCTCGAGAAGTACGAGACCGAGATGGAGCTGAAGCTCTACCGGGAGTACCGCGATGTCGTCGGTCTGTTCAAATATGTGATCGAGACCGAACGGCGCTTCTACCTCACCAACGACTACGAGATGCAGGTGCACTCGGTCCAGGGCGAGGTGTTTTTCGAGGTGTCCATGGCGGACGCCTGGGTCTGGGACATGTACCGACCCGCACGGTTCGTCAAGCAGGTACGGGTGCTGACGTTCAAGGACGTCAACATCGAGGAGCTCAACAAGAGCGATCTCGAACTTCCGGGTGGCTGAGTTATCCACAATCGCCCGCTTGTCCACCAAGATCCACTGAAGTAGGGCGGAAGCGTCAGAGTCGGTGCCGGAGGTGGTGCCGATATGAACGCACGGGGGGCTCTCGGGCGGTACGGCGAGGACTTGGCGGCGCGGCTGCTGGCCGACGCCGGCATGTCCGTACTGGAACGGAACTGGCGCTGTCGCGCCGGCGAGATCGACATCGTCGCGATGGACGGTGACGCGCTCGTCATCTGCGAGGTGAAGACCCGCAGGGCGGGCGCGTTCGAGCATCCGATGGCCGCGGTCAGCCCGGCCAAGGCGGACCGGCTGCGACGGCTGGCCGCGCTCTGGCTCGACCGGCACGGCGGCCCGCCGCCCGGCGGGGTGCGCATCGATCTGGTGGGTGTGGTGCTGCCCACGCGCGGTGCGCCCCTGGCCGAGCACGCCCGGGGGGTGGCGTGATGGGGTTCGCACGTGCCTGCTCGGTGGCGCTGGTCGGCGTCGAGGGCGTGGTGGTGGAGGTCCAGGCGGACCTGGAGGCCGGGGTGGCGGCGTTCACCCTGGTGGGGCTGCCGGACAAGAGCCTGGTGGAGAGCCGGGACCGGGTCAGGGCCGCCGTGGTCAACTCCGGGGCCCAGTGGCCGCAGAAGAAGCTCACCGTGGGGCTGTCCCCGGCCTCGGTACCCAAGGGCGGATCGGGTTTCGATCTCGCTGTCGCGTGTGCGGTGCTGGGCGCCGCCGAGCGGATCGACCCCGCCTCCATCGACGACGTGGTGATGATCGGGGAGCTGGGACTCGACGGCCGGGTGCGCCCGGTACGAGGGGTGCTCCCCGCCGTCCTGGCGGCGGCCGAGGCGGGCTACCGGCAGGTGGTCGTTCCGGAACAGAGCGCGGGCGAGGCGGCCCTCGTGCCCGGCGTCTCCGTGCTCGGGGTGCGCAGCCTGCGGCAGCTGATCGCGGTGCTGTGCGACGAACCCGTGCCCGACGAACAACGGGCCCAGGACGAGGGGCGCCCCGACACCATGCTCGCCGGGCTGATGGTGCCCGGCGCCGGACTGGGCACCGGCGTCGCCAGGGCCTCGGCGACGGCCGAGGGCTCCCGGCCGGACCTGGCGGACGTGGCGGGGCAGGAGCGGCCGCGCAAGGCCCTGGAGGTCGCCGCGGCCGGCGGCCACCACCTGCTGCTCACCGGGCCGCCGGGCGCGGGCAAGACCATGCTGGCCGAGCGCATGTCCGCGATCCTGCCGCCCCTGAGCAGGCAGGAATCCCTCGAAGTGACCGCCGTGCATTCGGTCGCCGGCATCCTGCCGCCCGGCGAGCCGCTGGTCTCCCGGGCGCCCTACTGCGCGCCGCACCACTCGGCGACCATGCAGTCGCTGGTCGGCGGGGGCAACGGGCTGCCGAGACCCGGCGCCGTCTCGCTCGCTCATCGCGGGATTCTCTTTCTGGACGAGGCGCCGGAATTCTCGGTCCGGGCGCTGGACGCGCTGCGCCAGCCCCTGGAGTCCGGGCACATCGTGGTGGCGCGCAGCGCGGGGGTGGTGCGGCTGCCTGCCCGGTTCCTGCTGGTGCTCGCGGCCAACCCCTGCCCGTGCGGGCGGCACACCCTGAGCGGGGACGGCTGCGAGTGCCCGCCGTCCGCGGTGCGCCGCTATCAGGCCCGGCTCTCCGGGCCGTTGCTCGACCGGGTGGATCTGAGGGTGGCCGTCGAGCCCGTCACGCGCGGGGACCTGATGGGACGGGGTGGCAGGGGCGAGTCCACCGCGACGGTCGCGGCCCGGGTGCGGGAGGCCCGGACGCGGGCGGCCGAGCGGCTGGCGGGGACGGCCTGGACGACCAACAGCGAGGTCCCCGGCCATGAGCTGCGGACCCGGCTGGCCGCTGCGCCGGGCGCGCTGCTGGCGGCCGAGCGCGACATGGAGCGCGGCCTGCTTACCGCGCGGGGCCTGGACAGGGTGCTGCGGGTGGCGTGGACGGTGGCGGACCTGCGTGGCGCCGACCGCCCGGACGCCTCGGACATCGCGGTGGCCCTGGAACTGCGCAGCGGCATCCCGCGCGGGGTCGCGCTGGGGGCGGGGGCGGCATGACGGCACGGGACGCGGGGCGCCGGAGCGGGGCGCCGGCCCCGGACGGCGGTGGCGGAGCGGGGGTTGAGGGGCGCTGGAGCGGGGCGCCGGCCCCGGACGGCGGTGGCGGAGCGGGGGTTGAGGGGCGCGGTGGAGGCGCGTCGGCCGCGGGGTGCGGGGGCGGGGCGGTCGTGGCGGGACGCGGGCCCGGCGGTGGGGGAGCCGTGGTCGCGGGCGGTGGTGGGGCGTCGAGCGGGCGGGGGTGGCCGGCCGGGGGCGTGAGTGCGCGGGAGCGGCTGGCGCGGGCGGCGCTGACCCGGGTGCTGGAGCCGGGCGACGAGCACGGCGGCCGGTGGCTGCGGGAGTGCGGGGCGGCGGAGCTCTGGCGCCGGATCACGGTCCCGGGCGGGGAGGCGGAGCGGCTCGGCGGGATGACCGTGCGGCGGCTGGCCGGATACCGGCTGAGGGCCGAGGGCGTCGACCCGGAGCGGGATCTGGCCGCCGTCGCGGCGGTCGGCGGGCGCTTCGTCTGTCCCGGTGACCCGGAGTGGCCGACGCAGCTCGACGACCTGGGCGATGCGCGGCCGACCGGGCTCTGGGTCAGGGGGAGGCCCGATCTGCGGCTCTGGGCGCTGCGCTCGGTCGCCGTGGTCGGCGCCCGCGCCTGCACGCCGTACGGGGCGCACATGGCGACGACACTGGGTGCCGGTCTGGCGGAGCGTGGCTGGGTGGTCGTCTCGGGGGCCGCCTTCGGGGTGGACGGGGCGGCGCACCGCGGCGCGCTGGCCGCCGGCGGCGCGACGATGGCGGTGCTGGCCTGCGGGGTGGACGTCCCCTACCCACGCGGGCACGCCGAGCTGATCGGGCGCGTGGCCCAACAGGGGCTCGTCATCGGTGAACTGCCGCCGTCCGAACACCCGACGCGCAGCAGGTTCATCCTGCGGAACCGGGTGATCGCCGCGTTGACGCGGGGGACCGTCGTGGTCGAGGCCGAATACCGCAGCGGCTCCCTCGTCACGGCGCGCGGTGCGCAGCGGCTCGGCCGGTTCACGATGGGCGTTCCCGGGCCGGCGACCAGTGGTCTGTCAGCGGGCGTCCACGAACTCCTGCGGGGCGAGGGCGTGCTGGTGACGGACGCCGCGGAAGTCGCCGAACTCGTGGGGGACATCGGGGATCTGGCCCCCTCAAGGAGCGGTCCCGTGCTGGCCAGGGATCTGCTCGACGCCGTCGCCGGGAGGGTGCTGGACGCCCTGCCGGCCCGTACGGCCGTCGCCGCCCGCGAGGTGGCGCGCGTCGCCGGGACGAGCGCCGATGAAGCCCTCGGCAAACTGTACGAACTGCACTCACTGGGATTCGTCGAACGTGAGGGCGAAGGATGGAGGTTGACGCGACGGCCGAGTTGTCCGGACGACGCGCGGCGAGGCGGTTCTTGACCTGGGGCATTCGGGTGAAAAGGTGAGGCCGATGACCTCGGCGGACGCTTCGACGGTGGTTCCGGGGCCGGTGCCTGCGGCGACGGCCCCGGGCCTCCGGCGCGTCCGCGCCCCGGTGGGCTGTCATGTCCGCGGCCCGGTCGCGCGTCATGTCCGTCCGCCCGGGAGCGCGGGGGCCCGATCCCTTATCCTGCGCGCACCGCGACGGCGCGGTCACGCTACGCTCACAAGGATTCCGCCCCAGAGACAAGTCCCAGTACTTCACGGCAGAACGGCTCAAGGCACCACATGCCCCAGCACACCTCCGGGTCTGACCGCGCGGCAGTACCACCGGCTGCGCGTGGCACTGTGCGCCCTCCCGCCCCGTCCTCGCTCGACGAGTTGTGGCGTTCGTACAAGACGACGGGCGACGGAAGGCTGCGGGAGCAACTGATCCTGCACTACTCGCCCCTGGTGAAGTACGTCGCCGGCCGGGTGAGTGTGGGCCTGCCGTCCAACGTCGAGCAGGCGGACTTCGTCTCCTCCGGGGTCTTCGGGCTGATCGACGCGATCGAGAAGTTCGACATCGAGCGGGCGATCAAGTTCGAGACGTACGCGATCACCCGCATCCGGGGCGCGATGATCGACGAACTCCGGGCGCTGGACTGGATTCCCCGCTCCGTCCGGCAGAAGGCGCGCGCCGTGGAGCGCGCCTACGCCACCCTGGAGGCCCAGCTGCGGCGCACCCCGTCGGAGGCGGAGGTCGCGGCGGAGATGGACGTCACGCTGGATGAACTGCACGCGGTTTTCAGCCAGTTGTCGCTGGCCAATGTGGTGGCGCTGGAGGAGCTGCTCCATGTGGGCGGCGAGGGCGGCGACCGGCTGAGCCTGATGGACACGCTGGAGGACACCGCCGCCGACAACCCGGTGGAGGTGGCCGAGGACCGTGAGCTCAGGAGGCTGCTGGCCCGGGCGATCAACACCCTTCCGGACCGCGAGAAGACGGTCGTCACGCTCTACTACTACGAGGGCCTGACCCTTGCCGAGATCGGCAACGTGCTCGGGGTGACGGAGAGCCGCGTCAGTCAGATCCACACCAAGTCGGTCCTCCAGCTCCGCGCGAAACTGGCCGACGCCGGCCGCTGAACGCAGCCGGTCCGGGGCCCTCGTGCGGCTGCCCGCCGCGCGCAGGTCGCCGCCCCCGGACACCCGCCACCCGGGACCACTGCCCGGCATCGCCACCCGGCATCGCCACCCGGACCGTGTCCCCCGGGCCCGCCCTCGTGCCGCCGCGCTCGGAGGTCCGGTTCGGCCACCGTTCGGGGCGCGCTCTCTCTGTTCGGCGGAGGTCGCCGTAGAGTGGAGGCGTGCCCAGGATTCGAGCGGCCTCCGTGGCCGAGCACCGGACCATGCAGCGCGGCGCCCTCCTGGACGCAGCGCGCTCCCTGCTGTCCGAAGGGGGCACGGAAGCGCTGACCTTCCCCGCCCTCGCCGAACGTACGGGCCTCGCCCGGTCCTCCGTGTACGAGTACTTCCGCTCCCGTGCCGCCGTCGTCGAGGAGCTCTGCGCCGTCGACTTCCCCGTCTGGGCGGCCGAGGTGGAGAACGCGATGGAGCGGGCGGCGACGCCCGAGGAGAAGATCGAGGCGTACGTCCGGCGCCAGCTCGACCTCGTCGGAGACCGACGCCACCGGGCCGTGGTCGCGATCTCCGCCAGCGAACTGGACGCGGGTGCGCGCGAGAAGATCCGGGCCGCGCACGGCGGCCTCGTCGCCATGATCGTCGAGGCCCTCGGCGACCTCGGCCACGAGCAGCCCCGGCTGGCGGCCATGCTGCTCCAGGGCTCCGTGGACGCCGCGGTCCGGCGTATCGAGCTGAGCGTGGCGGAGGAGCCCGGTGTCATCGCGGACACCGCCGTCGCCATGATCCTCAACGGCGTCCGGGGCATCGCGGCCGACCGGGGCTGATCCCGGCGCCGCCACCGCCACCGCCCGGCGAGGACCACCAGCACCGCGGGACCGGCCGGGCCCCCGGCTCCGGCCGCCACCGGCTGCCCGTCGCCGCCGGACGTCACCGGCCGTCCGCCGCCACCGGACGCCGCCGCTGCCCCAAAGGCCGCTTCCGGCAGCGGTACGCCGAACACCGGCAGCAGCCGGGAGGGCCCGCGCCGCAGCAGTGCGGCCGGCAGCAGCGACAGCGGGTCCAGATACGCGTCCGCGCGGCGCAGCCCCCAGTGCAGACAGCCCGACGCGCAGTGGAACGGCCCCGCCTCCAGCACGGCCACCACCTGCCCCGCCGTGACCTCGTCGCCCTTCGCGACGAGCGGCCGCACCGGCTCATATGTGGTCCGCAGCGGCGGGTCGCCCGTCCCGGCGACCTCGACCGAGACCACCCCGCGGCCGGCGACCTCGCCCGCGAACGAGACCCGGCCCGGCGCGGCGGCCAGCACCTCGGCGCCCGGGGCGGCGGCCAGGTCCACTCCCCGGTGCCCCCGCCCGTACACCGTGGCGGGCGGCTCCCAGCCGCGTACCACCGCGGGCCGGCCCGCCAGCGGCCAGGCCCGCGCGCCGTCGCCCGGCCCCGCCGACGCCTCGGCCGTGCCCGGCCGGCTCCACGCCACCACCAGCAGGGCGAGGACGAGGGTCCAGCGGCCCCGCCACCACGCGCGACGGTCCCCGTGTCGGGTCCGGGCAGCCGCCCGGCCGGATGTGATTCGCATGGCACCACCGTCCCCCGCGGGCCCCGGAACGCGGGGATCATGGGCCTGATCTGTGGACTACCAGCTGGTTGTGGACAGCGCCGTCACCCGGGACCCGGCGGGTCCCGTACACTTCTTCTGGCGATCCGGGTCACCGGGTCGACTTCGCACGCCCCGCCACCATCCGCTCAGCGGAGGTGGCCGCGCTCCTCGGTCCCTCGTGGCACGGCGCGTCGGGGCGTCAGGCGCGACAGCAAACCTGCTGTCGCGACAACCGAGCACCTCAAGGAGTACGGCCATGGCCGTCGTCACGATGCGGGAGCTGCTGGAAAGCGGCGTCCACTTCGGTCACCAGACCCGTCGCTGGAACCCGAAGATGAAGCGCTTCATCTTCACCGAGCGCAACGGCATCTACATCATCGACCTGCTCCAGTCGCTGTCGTACATCGACCGCGCCTACGAGTTCGTCAAGGAGACCGTCGCCCACGGCGGCTCCATCATGTTCGTGGGTACGAAGAAGCAGGCCCAGGAGGCCATCGCCGAGCAGGCGACGCGCGTCGGCATGCCGTACGTCAACCAGCGTTGGCTCGGTGGCATGCTCACCAACTTCTCCACCGTCTACAAGCGCCTTCAGCGTCTGAAGGAGCTTGAGCTCATCGACTTCGAGGACGTGGCCGCCTCCGGCCTCACCAAGAAGGAGCTCCTGGTCCTCTCCCGCGAGAAGGCCAAGCTGGAGAAGACCCTCGGTGGTATCCGCGAGATGCAGAAGGTGCCGAGCGCCGTCTGGATCGTCGACACCAAGAAGGAGCACATCGCCGTCGGTGAGGCGCGCAAGCTCCACATCCCGGTCGTCGCGATCCTCGACACCAACTGCGACCCCGACGAGGTCGACTACAAGATCCCGGGCAACGACGACGCGATCCGCTCCGTCACCCTGCTCACCCGCGTGATCGCCGACGCCGTCGCCGAGGGCCTCATCGCCCGTTCCGGTGCCGCGACCGGCGACTCGAAGCCGGGCGAGAAGGCCGCCGGCGAGCCGCTCGCCGAGTGGGAGCGTGACCTGCTCGAGGGCGACAAGAAGGCCGACGCCGAGGTGCAGACCTCCGCCGAGACCGAGAAGGTCGCGGACGCCGAGGCCGCCGAAGCCCCGGCCGCCGAGGCCGCTGCCGAGGCCCCCGCTGCCGAGGCCCCCGCCGCCGAGGCTCCGGCCGCGGACGCCGAGCAGGCCTGACACTCGTCACGGCTGAAGACGGCGGGGGCCGGTGCCACAAGCACCGCCCCCGCCGTCCACCCGTAGATCTTTCAGACTTCGAGAGAGAACACAGACTCATGGCGAACTACACCGCCGCTGACGTCAAGAAGCTCCGCGAGCTCACCGGCGCCGGCATGATGGACTGCAAGAAGGCGCTCGACGAGGCCGACGGCAACGTCGACGGAGCCGTCGAGGCGCTGCGTATCAAGGGCCAGAAGGGCGTCGCCAAGCGCGAGGGCCGTTCCGCCGAGAACGGCGCGGTCGTCTCCCTCGTCTCCGAGGACAAGACGTCCGGCGTTCTGGTCGAGCTGAAGTGCGAGACGGACTTCGTCGCCAAGGGCGACAAGTTCCAGGCCGTCGCCAACGCGCTGGCCGCGCACGTCGCCGCGTCCTCCCCGGCCGACCTGGAGGCGCTCCTCGCCTCCGAGATCGAGCCCGGCAAGACCGTCCAGGCGTACGTGGACGAGGCCAACGCCAACCTCGGCGAGAAGATCGTCCTGGACCGCTTCGCGCAGTTCCAGGGTGCCTACGTCTCCGTGTACATGCACCGCACGATGCCCGACCTGCCGCCGCAGATCGGTGTCATGGTCGAGCTGGACAAGGCCGACGCCGACCTGGCGAAGGGTCTCGCCCAGCACATCGCCGCCTTCGCGCCGAAGTACCTGGCCCGCGAGGACGTCCCGGCGGAGGTCGTCGAGGCCGAGCGTCGCGTCGCCGAGGAGACCACCCGCGCCGAGGGCAAGCCCGAGGCCGCTCTCCCGAAGATCGTCGAGGGTCGCGTCAACGGCTTCTTCAAGGAGGCCACCCTCCTCGGCCAGCCGTACGCGCTGGACAACAAGAAGTCCGTCCAGAAGGTTCTGGACGAGGCCGGTGTCACCCTGAAGCGCTTCACGCGCATCAAGGTCGGCATCTGAGTCCGACCGCGAAATAACGGCGGACCCCGATAGGGTCTGGTGCAGTCGACGGCCGCACACCGCCGTACGACCGCAGATCTGACGAGGAGGCCATTGCCGCTGAGGGACACCAGGCCCACCGGCAATGGCCTTCTTCGTATGCGCACGAGGAGAATTCCCATGAACAAGGGCGCGGACGCCGCCAAAGGTGACCACAAGCGCGAGGACGGCAAGGTGCTCGGACGCTTCATGCTGAAGCTGTCCGGAGAGGCGTTCGCCGGCGGCGGGGGTCTCGGCGTCGACCCCGACGTCGTGCACGCCATCGCCCGCGAGATCGCGGCAGTCGTCCGGGACGGCGCGCAGATCGCGATCGTCATCGGCGGCGGCAACTTCTTCCGCGGCGCCGAGCTCCAGCAGCGCGGCATGGACCGGGCCCGCTCCGACTACATGGGCATGCTCGGCACCGTGATGAACTGCCTCGCACTCCAGGACTTCCTGGAGAAGGAGGGCATCGACTCCCGCGTACAGACCGCCATCACCATGGGCCAGGTCGCGGAGCCGTACATTCCGCTGCGTGCCGTACGGCACCTGGAGAAGGGCCGCGTCGTCATTTTCGGCGCCGGCATGGGCATGCCGTACTTCTCCACCGACACCACCGCCGCCCAGCGCGCCCTGGAGATCGACGCGGAAGCGCTGCTCATGGGCAAGAACGGCGTGGACGGGGTCTACGACTCCGACCCGAAGACCAACCCCGCGGCGGTGAAGTTCGACGCGCTGGAGTACAGCGAGGTGCTGGCCCGCGACCTCAAGGTCGCCGATGCCACCGCCATCACGCTCTGCCGTGACAACGAGCTGCCGATCCTCGTCTTCGAGCTCACCACCGCGGGCAATATCGCCCGCGCCGTCAAGGGTGAGAAGATCGGCACACTCGTGAGTGACCAGAGCACCCGCGCCTGACGCGTGGTTCCACCGGTGAGGCCCGGTGGAACCCGGGGCGCGGAACCGCCCCGGAGGATGGACAACGGCCTGCCGGTCGGACACCGTGCAGGTGAGGACGCGACGCAGGATCCGCTGGGCCCGCCGGGCCCGTTCAAGACACGCAGGAGCACGTGGTGATCGAAGAAACCCTCCTTGAGGCCGAGGAGAAGATGGAGAAGGCCGTCGTCGTTGCGAAGGAGGACTTCGCCGCGATCCGTACCGGCCGCGCGCACCCGGCGATGTTCAACAAGATCGTCGCCGACTACTACGGTGCGCCGACCCCGATCAACCAGCTGGCCTCGTTCTCGGTGCCCGAGCCCCGTATGGCTGTGGTGACGCCGTTCGACAAGACCGCGCTGCGCAACATCGAGCAGGCCATCCGCGACTCGGACCTCGGCGTCAACCCGAGCAACGACGGCAATATCATCCGGGTGAACTTCCCCGACCTGACCGAAGAGCGTCGTCGCGACTACATCAAGGTCGCGAAGACCAAGGCCGAGGACTCCAAGATCTCGATCCGGGCCGTCCGCCGCAAGGCCAAGGAGACGCTCGACAAGCTGGTCAAGGACAAGGAGTCCGGCGAGGACGAGGTGCGCCGCGCCGAGAAGGAGCTCGACGACACCACCGCGAAGTACGTCGCGCAGGTGGACGAGCTGCTGAAGCACAAGGAAGCCGAGCTGCTCGAAGTCTGATGAACGACTCTTCCTGGGGCGCTCCGCAGGGCGCCGGCCACCGGGTCGCGCCCGAGATGCGGGCCGCTGCGGCGGGTCCTGCATACGATGTGCATGACGCCCAGCAGACTCGGCCCATGCCCATCGTGCCGGACGTTCCCGACGCAGGTAGAGACGCTGAAGACCGTGATCACCGGGGACAGGGGGCCGGACGCCTGAGCGGCGGCCCCCTGTTCCGCGACGAGAAGCCGCAGGAGCCCATGCCCACCGCGCCGCCGCCACCCCCGCAGAAGAAGCGTGCGGGCCGGGACCTGGGATCCGCCATAGGGGTCGGTCTCGGGCTCGGTGCGCTGGTCGTCGTCTCGCTCTTCTTCGTCAAGGCCGTCTTCGTCGGCGTGATCGTGCTCGCCGTCGTCGTGGGCCTGTGGGAGCTGACCTCCCGGCTCGACGAGCGCAAGGGCATCAAGGCGCCGCTCGTGCCGCTCGCGGTCGGCGGCGCCGCCATGGTCGTCGCCGGGTACGCGCGGGGCGCCGAGGGGGCCTGGGTCGCCATGGCCCTGACCGCCCTGGCGGTGCTCGTCTGGCGGATGACCCAGCCGCCCGAGGACTACCTCAGGGACGTCACGGCCGGTGTCTTCGCCGCGTTCTACGTCCCCTTCCTGGCCACCTTCGTCGCCATGCTCCTGACCGCCGCCGACGGGCCGCAGCGGGTGCTCACCTTCCTGCTGCTGACCGTGGTCAGCGACACGGGTGCGTACGCGGTCGGCTGGCGGTTCGGCAAGCACAAGCTCGCGCCGCGCATCAGCCCCGGCAAGACCCGCGAGGGCCTGTTCGGGGCGGTCGGCTTCGCGATGGTGGCCGGCGCGCTGTGCATGCAGTTCCTGATCGACGACGGATCCTGGTGGCAGGGGCTGCTGCTCGGGCTCGCCGTCGCGGCCAGCGCCACCCTCGGTGACCTGGGCGAGTCCATGATCAAGCGGGATCTCGGGATCAAGGACATGGGGACCCTGCTGCCCGGCCACGGCGGGATCATGGACCGGCTGGACTCGCTGCTGCCGACCGCGCCGGTGGTCTGGCTGCTGATGGTGCTCTTCGTCGGCTCCGGCTGAGCGCACGGACTGTTCACCCGTGAGGGTCCGCCGTCCACGGGACGGCGGACCCTCACGCGTATGACGTCAGCCACGCTCCCGCAGCGCCGCGCGCATGTAGTGGTGAAGGCCCAGCGCCCGCCGGCGCATCCGCAGGATCCAGGGGATGAACGCCGCCACGAGGGCCGCCACGACCAGTGAGTACACCAGCGAACCGCGAGCGGCGCCGAGGACGAGCAGGCCGGCCGCCACCAGCCCCATGAAGCCCAGCCAGTACGGCAGCCACCGCTCACCCCGCTCGATCTTCCCCAGCTGGTCGTCCACCAGCCGCCGCATGACCGCGCGCTCCTGCGGGTCCCGGGGCACCTCGCGGTGCCGGATCTTGCGGCTGAGACCGGCGATGGCGCGCGGGCCGGCCCCGGTCGCACGGCTGGTCCTGTGGCGCTGCACGGCCAGGGCGCCCATGACCACGGCGGTGTACAGCACGCCCTGGACCACCCACAGGCCCGGATGCTCGTCGTGCCGGAACAGTGCCCCGAGGCCCACGCCGAGCACGAGGACCAGCAGGCCCTGCCCGGTCAGGCTGTCGCTGAACCAGTGCTTCACGGTGTGCACGGCACCTACCTCCTGCGGCGTCTGCGGAACTCCCTGTACTGACCCGGTTACCCCCGAAAGCCCGGTCCAACGGTGCCCGGGCGGGCTCGGCCGGACGACGCACACGGGTACCTCCGCACGTCTGCGACACTGGAGGAACCATGCCTAAGCCCGGAGAACTCACTTTCGTCGCGCCCCGCGGAGCCAAGAAGCCGCCGCGGCACCTCGCCGACCTCACGCCCGCCGAGCGCAGGGAAGCCGTCGCCGCGATCGGCGAGAAGCCGTTCCGCGCCCAGCAGCTCTCGCAGCACTACTTCGCGCGGTACGCGCACGACCCGGCCGAGTGGACCAACATCCCGGCCGGGTCGCGGGACAAGCTCGCCGAGGCGATGTTCCCCGACCTGATGTCCGTCCTCCGCCACATCAGCTGCGACGACGACACCACCCGCAAGACCCTGTGGAAGCTGCATGACGGGACGCTGGTCGAGTCCGTCCTGATGCGCTACCCGGAGCGGGTGACGATGTGCATCTCCTCACAGGCCGGCTGCGGGATGAACTGCCCCTTCTGCGCCACCGGGCAGGCCGGTCTCGACCGCAACCTGTCCACCGCCGAGATCGTCCACCAGATCGTGGACGGGATGCGGGCGCTGCGCGACGGCGAGGTCCCCGGCGGCCCCGCCCGGCTCTCCAACATCGTGTTCATGGGCATGGGTGAGCCGCTGGCCAACTACAACCGCGTGGTCGGCGCGATCCGCCGGCTGACCGACCCCGAGCCCGACGGCCTCGGCCTCTCGCAGCGCGGGATCACCGTCTCCACCGTCGGCCTGGTGCCCGCGATGCTGCGGTTCGCCGACGAGGGCTTCAAATGCCGCCTCGCGGTCTCGCTGCACGCCCCCGACGACGAGCTGCGCGACACCCTCGTACCGGTGAACACGCGGTGGAAGGTGCGCGAGGTGCTGGACGCGGCGTGGGAGTACGCGGAGAAGTCCGGCCGCCGCATCTCCATCGAGTACGCGCTGATCCGCGACATCAACGACCAGGCCTGGCGCGGTGACCGCCTGGGCCGGCTTCTCAAGGGCAAGCGGGTGCACGTCAACCTCATCCCGCTGAACCCGACCCCCGGCTCGAAGTGGACCGCCTCGCGGCCCGAGGACGAGAAGGCGTTCGTCGACGCCATCGCCTCCCACGGCGTGCCGGTCACGGTCCGCGACACCCGGGGCCAGGAGATCGACGGGGCCTGCGGACAGCTGGCGGCCTCCGAGCGCTGAGGCCGGGAGGGCGGGGCCATGGGCCCCGTCCGCGGCCGAAACGGGCCGTGTAGCCTGGGGCCGAAATCAACTGCATATTCCGACAGGGGAGCGCCACAGCGCTGAGAGTGCGGCACCAAGGACAGGTTGGCCGCAGACCCTCTGAACCTCGCCCGGGTCATTCCGGGTAGGAAGTTCGGACCATACTCAAGCTGTTGCGCCCTGCCCGCTTCCGGTTGCGGCCGGTGCGGGCGGGGCCGCGTCTCTTCCTGGTCACTCCAGGAGGAATCACACATGAGCACCACCCAGAAGGCCGCCGTGGCGGCCGTCGCCGCCGCGCTCGGCATCACCGCGCTGGCCGGCTGCGGCAGTTCCGACGACCCGGCCCCGGGCGCCGAGGGCACCAAGGGCGCCGGTTCCAAGACCGTCACGCTCGTCAGCCACGACTCCTTCAACGCCTCCAAGGACGTGCTGAAGGAGTTCACCCGCGAGACCGGCTACACCGTCAAGGTGCTGAAGAGCGGCGACGCGGGCGCCGCTCTCAACCAGGAGATCCTCACCAAGGGCTCCCCGCGCGGCGACGTGTTCTTCGGCGTCGACAACACCCTGCTCTCCCGCGCCCTCGACAACGGCCTGTTCACGCCGTACGAGGCCAAGGGGCTCGACCGGATCCCGGCCGACGTCCAGCTGGACGCGGACAAGCACCGGGTCACCCCGGTCGACACCGGCGACATCTGCGTCAACTACGACAAGAAGTACTTCGCCGACAAGAAGCTCGCGCCGCCGAAGACCTTCGCCGACCTGGCGAAGCCCGCGTACAAGAACCTGCTCGTCACCGAGAACGCCGCGACCTCATCACCCGGCCTCGGCTTCCTCCTCGGCACCGTCGCCACGTACGGCGAGGACGGCTACCAGGACTACTGGAAGAAGCTGAAGGACAACGGCGTGAAGGTCGTCGACGGCTGGGAGCAGGCGTACAACGAGGAGTTCTCCGGCTCCGCGGGCGGCAAGAAGGCCAAGGCGGACCGGCCGCTCGTCGTCAGCTACGCCTCCAGCCCGCCCGTCGAGGTGCTGTACGCCGACCCGCAGCCCAAGACCGCGCCGACCGGCGTCGCCACCGGGACGTGCTTCCGCCAGATCGAGTTCGCCGGACTCCTGGACGGGGCGAAGAACGAGGCCGGCGGCAGGGCCCTGCTCGACTTCCTGATCGGGAAGAAGTTCCAGGAGGACATGCCCCTCACCATGTTCGTCAGCCCGGTCGCCCAGGACGCGAAGGTGCCGGAACTCTTCACGAAGTTCGGTGCCACCGCGGACAAGCCGGCGACCGTCGCCCCGGACGCCATCGCCAAGAACCGTGAGCAGTGGGTCCAGTCATGGTCCTCGCTCGTAGTGAAGTAGCGAAGGACCCCGTACGCGGACCGGGCGCGCGCGGGAAGTCCGCACGCGCCCGGTCCCGGCGCGGGAACGCGGTCCGGCTCGGTCTCATGGCCGTGCCGGTCGCCTTCTTCGCCGTGTTCTTCGCCTATCCCGTCGCGGCGATCGTCGGCCGGGGGCTCAAGGTGGACGGCGTCTGGCAGTTCGGCGGGTTCGGCGAGGTGCTGGCCCGGCCGGAGATCCGGGACGTCCTGTGGTTCACCCTGTGGCAGGCGCTCGCCTCGACCGCGCTGACCCTGCTGATCGCGCTGCCCGGCGCCTATGTGTTCGCCCGGTTCGACTTCCCCGGCAAGCAGGTGCTGCGCGCCGTCGTCACGGTGCCCTTCGTGCTGCCGACCGTCGTCGTGGGCACCGCCTTTCTCGCGCTGCTCGGCCGCGGCGGTCTGCTGGACGAGCTGTGGGGCGTACGGCTCGACACCACCGTGTGGGCGATCCTGCTGGCGCACGTCTTCTTCAACTACGCGGTCGTCGTCCGCACGGTCGGCGGCCTCTGGGCGCAGCTCGACCCGCGCCAGGAGGAGGCCGCCCGGGTCCTGGGAGCCGGCCGGTTCACCGCCTGGCGGCGCGTCACCCTGCCGGCGCTCGCCCCGGCCGTGGCCGCCGCCGCTCTGATGGTCTTCCTCTTCACCTTCACCTCCTTCGGGGTCGTACAGATCCTCGGCGGGCCCGGCTTCTCCACGCTGGAGGTGGAGATCTACCGGCAGACCGCGCAGCTGCTCGCCCTGCCCACGGCTGCCGTGCTGACGCTCGTACAGTTCGTCGCCGTCGGCGCGATCCTCGCCGTGCACGCCTGGACCGTACGGCGCAGGGAGCGGGCGCTGAAGCTGGTCGACCCGGCGCAGACCGCCCGCCGGCCGAGCGGCGCCGGGCAGTGGACGCTGCTCGCCGGGGTGCTGCTGAGCGTGCTGGTGCTGATCCTGCTGCCGCTCGCGGTGCTGGTGGAGCGTTCGCTCGGCGGATCCGGCCTCGCCTACTACCGCGCGCTCACCTCGGCGGACGCCAACAGCGGTACGTTCCTGGTCGCGCCCATCGAGGCGATCGGCAACTCGCTGCGCTACGCCGTGGTCGCCACCCTCATCGCCCTGGTCGTCGGCGGGCTGGCCGCGGCCGCGCTCACCCGCCGGGCTGGCCGGCTCGTACGGGGCTTCGACGCGCTGCTGATGCTGCCGCTCGGGGTCTCCGCGGTCACCGTCGGCTTCGGCTTCCTGATCACCCTGGACAAGCCGCCGCTGGACCTGCGGACCTCCTGGATCCTGGTGCCCCTCGCCCAGGCACTGGTCGGGGTGCCGTTCGTCGTACGGACCATGCTGCCGGTCCTGAGAGCGGTGGACGCACGGCTGCGCGAGGCCGCCGGGGTGCTCGGCGCCTCCCCGCTGCGCGCCTGGCGGGAGGTGGACCTTCCGCTGGTGCGGCGGGCGCTGCTGGTCGCCGCCGGCTTCGCCTTCGCCGTGTCGCTGGGGGAGTTCGGCGCCACCGTGTTCATCGCGCGGCCCGACAACCCGACACTGCCGGTGGCCGTGGCCCGGCTGCTCGGGCGGTCCGGGGAGCTCAACTACGGCCAGGCGATGGCCCTCAGCACCATCCTGATGCTGGTGTGCGCCGTGTCGCTGCTGCTCCTCGAACGCATCCGCACCGACCGGTCGGGAGAGTTCTAGGAGATGGGGAGTTCCGGAAAATGCTGACACTCGAATCGGCCACGGTCCGCTTCGGCGAGCGGGTCGCGGTCGACGGGGTCGACCTGGAGGTCGCCGATCACGAGATCGTCTGCGTGCTCGGGCCGAGCGGCAGCGGCAAGTCCTCGCTGCTGAGGCTGGTCGCCGGGCTCCAGGAGCCGGACGGCGGGCGGGTCCTGCTCGACGGCGCCGACCAGGACGGTGTCCCGGTGCACCGGCGCGGGCTCGGCCTGATGTTCCAGGACCACCAGCTCTTCCCGCACCGGGATGTCGGCGCCAACGTCGCGTTCGGCCTGCGGATGCACGGCGTGGGCCGGGACGAGCAGGACCGCAGGGTCGCCGAACTCCTCGACCTCGTCGGCCTCCCCGGCGCCGAACGGCGTGCCGTCGCCGCGCTCTCCGGCGGTGAGCAGCAGCGCGTCGCCCTCGCCCGCGCCCTCGCCCCCCGGCCCAGGCTCCTGATGCTGGACGAACCCCTCGGCCAGCTGGACCGCAGCCTGCGCGAACGCCTCGTCGTCGAACTGCGCGCCCTCTTCGGCCGGCTCGGCACGACCGTGCTCGCCGTCACCCACGACCAGGGCGAGGCGTTCGCCCTGGCCGACCGGGTCGTCGTGATGCGCGAGGGACGCGTCGCCCAGGTGGGGACCCCGCTGGAGGTGTGGCAGCGCCCCGCCTCCGCGTTCGTGGCGCGTTTCCTGGGCTTCGACAACGTGGTGGAGGCGACCGTCGACGGGGAGAGGGCGCTCACGGACTGGGGCGAGGTGCCGGTGCCCGCCGGGTCGAGGCAGGGGGCGTGCGATCTGCTGGTGCGTCCGGCCGGGGTGCGGATCGGCGGGCCGGGGAAGGGGCTGGGCTGCGTCGTCGGCGCGCGCACCTTCCGCGGCAGCCATGTCGCCGTGACCCTGCGTCCCGAGCACGGCCCGGTGCTGGAGGCCGAGTGCTCACTGCGCGGGACGCCGGACGAGGGGGAGCGGATCGGGGTCACCTTCGACCCCTCGGAGTGCGTCGTGCTGCCCGCACTCTTCTGACGGAGGGACGGACGGGCCGGGGCCGGGGGTTACGCCGAGGACCGGCCGGGCAGTGTGCCCGGGCCGGTCCGTCGGGTCCGTCGGGTTCTGCTCAGGGGGTCAGCGGCAGCGCCGCCAGTTCCGCGATGGCCCAGGTGATCGGGGCGAAGACCACCAGCAGCGCGGCGGCACGCAGGGCCGTCGCCGCACGCAGCGCCGAGGCCGGGGCGCCGAGCCGCAGCAGCGCCCGTGCCGTCTCCGCACGGGCCTGCTTCGCCTCCAGGGCGGAGGTCAGCAGCGTCGCCGTGGTGCAGCCGATGACGAGCACCGCCCCGAGCGCGGTGAGCGGGCCGAACGGGCGGGGCCCCGTCCCGTACAGCGCGAAGGCGGCGATGATCCCCGAGAGGACCGCGCAGACCACCCCGAGCGGGCGGCCGATGCGCTGCGCCTCGTCCATCAGGACCCGGCCCGCCAGCAGGCGTACGGCTCCGGGGCGCACCGTCTGGAGCAGCCGCCCGCACAGATGGGTCAGACCGGGGCCCGCCATGGCCAGGCCGATCGCCGTCAGCGTCCAGCCCACGAGCACCCAGGCCGGTGTGGCGTCGAGCTTGCCGGGAAGCGGGAAGGGGCTGCCGGCCGAGCCCCGGCTCGCGTAGGCCTCGACGGCGAGACCGGCCGCCGTCAGGGCCACGCCCCAGGGCAGCCCGGTGGGCGGGGCCGCGGGGGCGGGAAGCTCCTCGGCGGGCGCCGGGTCGGCGGTGTCCTCGGCGGGGCTCGCCGTCCGTACCGGACGGGTGCGCAGCGCCAGCGCGCTGGCCGTCGCGGCGGCGGCCGGCACCAGGGTCAGCAGGACGAGGACGGCGGCGACCGGAAGCGGAGCGTCCGCGCCGAGCAGCCCGGCGGCTGCGCCGTCGAACGGCAGCCCGGACAGGTCGCCGCGCAGATGGAGGAAGAACAGCAGCGCCACCGCGGAGCCGAGGGTGCACGAGACGGCGGTGGAGACCGCGGCGAGGACGCTGAGCCGCACCGGGCCGAGGCCGACGGCGGACAGCCCGGAGCGCGGCCGGGTGCTCGGGTCCGTACGGGCCACCGCGATGGCGAACTGCACCGTGGTGACGAGCGGCACGAGGCACCACAGCAGCCGCAGCACCGAACCGGCCGAGTGGGCGGGATGCCCGGCGGCGTAGCCGAGGGTGCACAGGAGGAGGAAGCCGACCCCGGCGGAGGCAGCCGCGACGAGCAGCCTCCGCATCAGGACCAGGGGATGGGAACCGCGGGCTAGACGGAGAGCGAGCACGCCGCGCGGCCCTCCGGATCGGTTTCGGCGGGCAGGGTGACCGTGGAGACGCGGCGCCCGTCCAGCAGGGGCACCACACGGTCGGCGAGGGCGGCGATCTCCGCGTCGTGGGTGGCGAGCACCACGGTGATGCCGTGCGAGCGGGCGGCGCTGGTCAGGGTCCGCAGCACATGGGTGCGGTCGGTGCGGTGCAGACTCGCGGTCGGCTCGTCGGCGAAGATCACGGAGGGCCCCGCGGCCAGGGCACGGGCCACGGAGATCCGCTGCCGCTGGCTCTGCTGGAGGGTGTGCGGGCGCTGCTTGGCGCACATGCCGATGTCGAGGCGCTCCAGCCACTCCATGGCGGCCTTCTTCGCCTCCCGGTGCGAGGCGCCGCGCAGCAGGAGCGGGAGTGCGGTGTTCTCCCAGGTGTTCAGCTCCGGGACGAGCTGCGGCTCGGGGGCGATCCAGCCGAACTTGTCGCGGCGCAGCCGCTCCCGCAGCCTCGGCCCCATGGTGTGCACGGGCACGCTGTTGAACCAGACCTCGCCCTCCTGGGGGACGAGCTGGCCGGAGAGGCAGTGCAGCAGGGTCGTCTTGCCGCTGCCGCGCGGGCCGGTCACGGCGAGGATCTCGCCGTCGCGGATGCCCAGGGATACCCCGCCGAGCGCGGGCGAGCCGTTGTGGGAGTGCTGCAGGGAACGCGCCCAGATCACATCGTTGTCCGGCGGGGCCACCATGGCGTACACCTCGGTTCAGATCAGATATCCCGTTCCCCCGTACGGGGGAACGAAGAGGGGGCCGATCGGTCACTCGGCACGGTAGGGATTCGGATCGCGGTGTGCGTACGGCACGCGGCCCGGGTACGCCTCTTCCCACTCGATCGGGCGCATCCGGGCTGCGCCGGGCGTATGAGATGACCGCCCGCCGACGGGCGTGGGACGGTCAAGGGGAGGTCAAGAGGGGAACAGTCGATCAGCCGGTCGAATGTTCGCTCAGAACTTCGTCCGCGGCCTTGCCGATCGCCGGGCAGGGACCCCCGACTACGCTGGGCGTCTCACCCATTGGACTCAACATCAGGAGGGGTGGCCGTGACCGCTGAGGTACGCCGTCTGCGCAACTACATCAACGGGGAGTTCCGGGACGCCGCCGACGGGCGGACGATCGACGTGGTCAACCCGGTGACCGAGGAGGTCTACGCGACCTCGCCGCTCTCCGGCCCCGCCGACGTCGACGCCGCGATGGACGCCGCCGCGGCCGCGTTCCCCGCCTGGCGCGACGCCACACCGGCCGAGCGCCAGCGCGCCCTGCTCAAGGTCGCGGACGCCTTCGAGGAGCGCGCCGAGGATCTGATCGCCGCCGAGTCCGAGAACACCGGCAAGCCGATCGGGCTCACCCGCACCGAGGAGATCCCGCCGGTGGTGGACCAGATCCGCTTCTTCGCGGGTGCCGCCCGGCTGCTCGAAGGGCGCTCGGCCGGCGAGTACATGGAGGGGCTGACCTCCATCGTGCGCCGCGAGCCGGTCGGCGTCTGCGCGCAGGTGGCGCCGTGGAACTACCCGATGATGATGGCCGTCTGGAAGTTCGCCCCGGCGCTCGCGGCGGGCAACACCGTCGTCATCAAGCCGTCCGACACCACGCCGGCGTCCACCGTGCTGATCGCCGAGATCATCGGGCAGATCCTGCCCAAGGGCGTCTTCAACGTCATCTGCGGCGACCGGGACACCGGCCGCGCGATGGTCGAGCACCGGATTCCGGCGATGGCCTCCATCACCGGTTCGGTCCGGGCCGGCATGCAGGTCGCCGAGTCGGCGGCCAAGGACGTCAAGCGGGTCCACCTGGAGCTCGGCGGCAAGGCGCCCGTCGTCGTCTTCGAGGACACCGACATCGCCAAGGCCGTCGAGGACATCTCGGTCGCGGGTTACTTCAACGCCGGGCAGGACTGTACGGCGGCGACGCGCGTCCTGGTCCACGAGTCCATCCACGACGAGTTCGTCACCGCGCTCGCCAAGGCCGCCGCCGACACGAAGACGGGCCTGCCGGACGACGAGGACGTGCTCTACGGCCCCCTCAACAACGCCAACCAGCTGGCCCAGGTCAGCGGCTTCATCGAGCGCCTCCCGGCCCACGCCAGGGTCGAGGCGGGCGGCCACCGGGTCGGTGACAAGGGCTACTTCTACGCCCCGACCGTCGTCTCCGGGCTCAAGCAGGACGACGAGATCATCCAGAACGAGGTCTTCGGCCCGGTCATCACCGTCCAGTCCTTCACGGACGAGGCCCAGGCGCTGGAGTGGGCCAACGGCGTCGAGTACGCGCTGGCCTCCTCGGTGTGGACCAAGGACCACGCGCGAGCCATGCGGATGTCGAAGAACCTCGACTTCGGATGCGTCTGGATCAACACCCACATCCCGCTCGTCGCGGAGATGCCGCACGGTGGTTTCAAGAAGTCCGGTTACGGCAAGGACCTCTCGGCCTACGGCTTCGAGGACTACACGCGCATCAAGCACGTCATGACGTCCATCGAGGGCTGACCGTACCCAACCCGCGGCCCCGCGCGAACCTGCTGGTTCGCGCGGGGCCGCGGGCGTTTTCGGATGATCCCGCGTCCGGCCGTGAGCCGTCGGACCAAGCGGCCGGAGGCCCTGGAGCGGGTGGCGGAGCCGGAGCCGCCAGCCGCCCGCGCCCCGGAACCAGTTGATTGTTTCACCTCGCTGTCAAAAATTTTCGAAATCTGAGCGACATCTTGTGTTCGCGTGTTCGTGATGCTTGAGTGTGAGGCGCTTCCCCTCCCCCCACCTCCCCCACCGGGAAGCGCGGTCGCAGAGGATTTGGAGTGTCATGAGCACGTCATCCCCCACGCGTCATCCGTACGTACTCGCCGTCGCGGTCGCCCTCGTGGGCACGGCCGTCGGCGTCACCGGCCCGGCCTCCGCCCAGCAGGCCCCCGAGCCGAGGGCGGCGGCCGTGGCGGGCGCCACGCTTCCCTTCAGCTCCACCGAGGCGGAGTCCGCCACCACCACCGGCCAGAAGATCGGGCCGGACTACACCCAGGGCACCCTGGCCTCCGAGGCCTCGGGCCGGCAGGCGGTCCGCCTGGACACCGGTCAGAGCGTGGAGTTCACCCTCACCGAGGCGGCCAACGCCGTGAACGTCGCTTACAGCGTCCCGGACGGGCAGAGCGGTTCACTCGCGGTCCATGTCAACGGCACCGCGCTCGACGCGTCCCTGCCCGTCACCTCCAAGTACAGCTACGTCGACACCCCCTGGATCGCCGGCGCGAAGACCCATCACTTCTTCGACAACGCCCGCCTTCTCCTCGGGCGCGACCTCCGGGCGGGCGACACGGTGGAGCTGGAGGCCGTCTCCACCGAGGTCACCGTCGACGTCGCCGACTTCGAGCAGGTCGGCGCGCCCGCCGGCGCACCGTCGGGAGCGGTCTCCGTCGTGGACAAGGGAGCCGACGCCACCGGGCAGCAGGACTCCACACAGGCGTTCCGCGAAGCCATCGCCGAGGCCGGGTCCAGTGGCGGCACCGTGTGGATTCCGGCGGGCGACTTCAAGCTGGACTCCGAGCTCAGCGGTGTCGGGAACGTGACGATCCAGGGCGCCGGAAGCTGGCACTCGGTCGTGCACGCCTCACGGTTCATCAACCAGAGCACCTCCGCCGGCAACGTCACCATCAAGGACTTCGCGGTCATCGGCGAGGTCACCGAGCGGGTCGACAGCAACCCGGACAACTTCGTCAACGGATCGCTCGGCCCGGACTCCCGGGTCAGCGGCATGTGGTTGCAGCACCTCAAGGTCGGCCTCTGGCTGACCGGCAACAACGACAACCTGGTCGTCGAGAACAACCGCATCCTCGACACCACGGCGGACGGCCTGAACCTCAACGGCAGCGCCCACGGCGTGCAGGTGCGTGACAACTTTTTGCGCAACCAGGGCGACGACTCGCTCGCCATGTGGTCGCTGAACGCCCCCGACACCGACTCCGCCTTCGCGAACAACACCATCTCCCAGCCCAACCTGGCGAACGGCATCGCCATCTACGGCGGCAGCGACATCACCGTCAAGGACAACCTGATCAGCGACACCAACGCCCTCGGCAGCGGTATCGCCATCTCCAACCAGAAATTCGCCGACCCGTTCTTCCCCCTCGGCGGCACCATCACCGTCTCCGGCAACACCCTCGTACGCACCGGGGCCGTCAACCCCAACTGGGGCCACCCGATGGGCGCGCTGCGCGTGGACGCGTACGACAGCGCCATCGAGGCGAACGTGAACATCACCGGCACCACGATCAAGGACAGCCCCTACAGCGCCTACGAGTTCGTCTCCGGCGGCGGCACCGGCCAGGAGGTCAGGAACGTCACGGTCGACGGGTCGGACGTCGACGGGGTCGGCACGGTCGTCGTCCAGGCCGAGACGCCCGGCGCCGTGACGATGTCGGACGTCACCGCGACCGGCGTCGGCGCGGCGGGCGTCTACAACTGCGCCTACCCCGAGGGCTCCGGCACCTTCACGCTCACCGACGGCGGCGGCAACTCCGGCTGGGACACCACCTGGGACGACTGCTCCGCCTGGCCCGAGCCGGACAGCGGGAACTAGCGCCAAGTCGTATACATCGCCCCCCCACATTTCCCCCCGCATTCCCCCCACATCGAGAGGAACACCGTGACAAGGAGAGACTGGAGCAGGCGGAGCATCGCCGTCACGCTCGGCGCCACGCTGACCGCCGCCTGGCTGCTGCCGGCCGCCGCACACGGCGCGCCGGTGGTGTCCGTACCGACGGCCGCCGCGGCCGACCGGGGCGCGCCGTCCCCGTACACCGAGTACGAGCTGGAGGACGGCACCTACGACGGCACCCTGCTGGAGACGGACGCCACGCGCACCTTCGGGCACACCAACTTCGCCACCGAGTCCTCGGGGCGCAAGTCGGTACGGCTCGACTCCACCGGCCAGTACGCGGAGTTCACGTCGACCGTCAGCACCAACTCGATCGTCGTCCGCAACTCCATACCCGACGCGCCGGGCGGAGGCGGCCAGGAGAAGACGTTGAGCCTCTACGCCGACGGCACGTTCGTGCAGAAGCTGGACCTGTCGTCCAAGCACAGCTGGCTGTACGGCAGCACGGACGACCCGGAAGGTCTGACGAACACCCCGGGCGGTGACGCGCGGCGCCTGTTCGACGAGTCGCACGCCCTGCTCGACAAGACCTATCCCGAGGGGACCACCTTCCGCCTCCAGCGGGACGCCGACGACGACGCCGCGTACTACGTGGTCGACCTGGTCGATCTGGAACAGGTGGCGCCGCCCGCGAGCAAGCCCGAGGAGTGCGCCTCGATCACCGAGTACGGCGCGGTCCCGGACGACGGGAAGGACGACACGGACGCGATCCAGGCGGCCGTCACCGCCAACCAGAACGGTGAGATCGACTGTGTGTGGATCCCGGCCGGGCAGTGGCGCCAGGAACAGAAGATCCTCACCGACGACCCGCAGGACCGCGGGGAGTACAACCAGGTCGGCATCCGCGATGTCACGATCCGCGGCGCCGGCATGTGGCACTCCCAGCTCTACTCCCTGACCCCGCCGCAGGACGCGGGCGGCATCAACCACCCGCACGAGGGCAACTTCGGCTTCGACATCGACGACAACACCAAGATCTCGGACATCGCGATCTTCGGCTCCGGCACCATCCGGGGCGGCGACGGAAACGCCGAGGGCGGAGTGGGCCTGAACGGCCGCTTCGGGAAGAACACCAAGATCACCAACGTCTGGATCGAGCACGCCAACGTCGGCACCTGGGTCGGCCGCGACTACAGCAACATCCCCGAGCTGTGGGGCCCCGGCGACGGGCTCGAATTCAGCGGGATGCGCATTCGCAACACCTACGCGGACGGCATCAACTTCACCAACGGCACCCACGACTCCACCGTCACCGACTCCTCCTTCCGCAACACCGGGGACGACGCACTGGCCGTGTGGGCGAGCAAGTACGTCAAGGACCCGGCGGTCGACGTCGGCCACGACAACGTCTTCAGCAACAACACGATCCAGCTGCCCTGGCGGGCCAACGGCATCGCGGTGTACGGCGGCTACGGCAACAGGATCGAGAACAACCTGGTCTCCGACACCATGAACTACCCGGGCATCATGCTCGCCACGGACCACGACCCGGTGCCCTTCTCCGGGGAGACCCTGATCGCCAACAACGGGCTCTACCGCACGGGCGGGGCGTTCTGGAACGAGGACCAGGAGTTCGGCGCGATCACCCTGTTCGCGCAGGGCTCCGACATCCCCGGCGTCACGATCCGCGACACCGACATCCAGGACTCGACGTACGACGGCATCCAGTTCAAGACCGGCGGGGGCGCGATGCCGGATGTACGGATCAGCAACGTGACGATCTCCGGGTCCTCCAACGGCTCCGGCATCCTCGCCATGGGCGGCGCGCGAGGCAGCGCGACGCTCACCGATGTGACCATCAGCGGCTCGCGCGACGGAGACGTCCTGGTCGAACCCGGATCGCAGTTCGTGATCGACACGGGTGACGCGCAGGCCACCGCCGGGACGCGGGGCAGCGGGCAGGGACAGTAGCGGCCCGGCGGCGGGGCCCCGCGCCCCGGCGCTCGGCGGGACCGCCCGGATCCGACTCCCCGGATCCGGGCGGTCCTACGTCAACGGGCCTTTCGGGCGGCGGACTTCACGATCACGGAGTGCAGCACGTCGATCCGGTTGGTGGTGATGGAGTCCACGCCGTGCCGGATCAGCCGGCGCATCGTGCGGCCGGTGTCCGCGGTCCAGGCCGAGACCAGCAGCCCGTCCCGGTGGTTGCGTTCCGCCAGCTCCGCGCCGACCAGGCCGAAGCGGTAGTTCAGCCAGCGCGGCCGCACCGCCTCCAGCAGGGCCGGGCGCGGCGGCGCCAGTGTCGTCCAGGTCATCGCGATCTCGGCGGACGGGTCGGCGGCCCGTACCCGCAGCATGGCCTGGGGGCCCGCGCAGTAGTACACCCGGTCACCGGCCCCGCACTCCCGCACCACCCCCACCGTCCGCCGCACCGACTCGTCCGTGGAACCGGGCAGATCGACCATCACCCGGTGCGCCCCGACGGCGAGCAGCGCCTCGCGGAGCGTCGGCACACCGCCCGCCGTCAGCTCGGTCAGCTCCCGGTGGGTGAGCCGGTCCAGCCGCAGGTCATGGCCCCACAGCCGGTCCAGCGTGGCGTCGTGCAGCAGGACCGGCACCCCGTCGCGGGTGATCCGGACGTCGACCTCGACCGCGTCCGCCCCCCGTTCGACGGCGGAGCGGACCGAGGGCAGGGTGTTCTCGCGGGCACGGTACGGATCGCCGCGATGGGCGACGGCGGTGACAGGCATGGGCATGGGGCCATTGTCACCGTCGGGCGGTCACCGTCCGACGCTCGCCAGCCAGTTGTCCGTGTACGTGTCGATCTCGGCGGCCAGCGCGCGCTTGCCGGCCGGGTCGAGGAAGGATGCCTCGACGGCGTTCTTCGCGACCGAGGCCAGGCCCCGTTCGTCGAGACCGAGGATGCGGGCGGCCACCGCGTACTCGTTGTTGAGGTCGGTGCCGAACATGGGCGGGTCGTCGCTGTTGATCGTGACCAGCACGCCCGCCCGGACCATCTCCCTGACCGGGTGCTGCTCGATGTCCTTCACCGCCCGGGTGGCGATGTTCGACGTGGGGCAGACCTCCAGGGCGATGCGGTGTTCGGCGAGGTGGTCCAGCAGCTTGGGATCGGCCACCGAGCTGGTGCCGTGGCCGATGCGCTCGGCGCGCAGCGACGTCAGCGCGTCCCAGACGGTCTGCGGGCCCGTGGTCTCCCCGGCGTGCGGCACCGAGTGCAGGCCGGCGGCGATCGCGCGGTCGAAGTAGGGCTTGAACTGCGGGCGGTCCACGCCGATCTCCGGGCCGCCGAGCCCGAACGAGACGAGCCCCTCGGGCCGCAGGTCCACGGCGAGCCGGGTGGTCCCCTCGGCCGCTTCGAGACCGGCCTCGCCCGGGATGTCGAAGCACCAGCGCAGTACGACACCGAGCTCCCGCTCGGCCGCCTTGCGGGCGTCCTCTATGGCCTCCATGAAGCCCTGCTCGGGAATGCCGCGCCGGGTCGAGGAGAACGGGGTGACCGTCAGCTCCGCGTAACGGATGTTCTGCCGGGCCATGTCGCGGGCGACCTCGAACGTCAGCAGCCGTACGTCCTCCGGGGTGCGGATCAGGTCCACGACCGAGAGGTAGACCTCGATGAAGTGGCCGAAGTCGGTGAACGTGAAGTAGTCGGCCAGGGCCTCGGGGTCGGTGGGGACCTTGGAGTCGGGGTGGTGCGCGGCCAGCTCGGCGACGATGCGGGGCGAGGCCGACCCGACGTGGTGGACATGGAGCTCGGCCTTGGGCAGCCCCGCGATGAAGGGGTGCGGATCGGTCACCGGGGCCTCCGTGGGCGTGGTGTGGCTACGGGCCGCCGGCCGCCAGGGGGTGGCCGGGGCATGGGACGGGAGTCATCGTAGGACGGGCTCGCCCGTAGCATGACCGCATCACGATGGGGGAGGCCCATGCCAGACAACACAGAGCAGCCGTCGGACGGGGCCGCGTCGCGCGATCCGTGGGCTCCGCCGCAGTCCAGGGTGCCCCTGGACAAGAAGCCCGGCGCGGACGGACGACCGGCCGGAGGTACTCCGCAGGACGCCCGCCCGCCGACGGCCGCGCCCGAGGGCACCCGCCCGCCGAGCGTGCACGATCAGCAGACGGTCGCCGCGATGCCGGGCGTGGGGACGGGCCCCGTGCCGCCCCCCGGCTTCGCCGCGCCGGAGTCCGGGCAGCAGCCCGGGACCGTACCGATGCCGCCGGTCGGCCCGCACGGCCCGGGGCAGGCCCCGCCGCAGTACGGCTACCCGACCGGGCAGACCCCGCAGTACGGCTACCCCGGCACCCAGCCGCAGTACGGCTACCCGGCAGGTCAGGCGCCGCAGGCCCCGCAGTACGGCTACCCGGGCTACCCCGGCTACGGGCAGACCTGGGGCGGCCCGCAGCCCGCGAACGGGATGGGTGTCGCCGCGCTGGTGCTCGGCATCATCGCGACGGCCGCCTTCTGCATGCTCGGCCTCGGGATCATCCTCGGCGTCCTCGCCCTGATCTTCGGGCTGATAGGCCGCGGCCGCGTCCGCGACGGCGTGGCCGACAACGGCGGGGTGGCCCTGGCCGGCGTCATCCTCGGCTCGGTCGGGATCGTCGTCAGCGCGGCGTTCCTGGGACTGACCATCTGGGCGGCGAACACCGACGACGACGAGAGCGACGACCGGGTGTACGAAACGGTGCCGACCTCCCTGGTCGTCGAGGCGCCACGGCACACTCCGCTGGGGAGCCTCTCCCCCAAGGTTTGAGGGCGCGTCGAGGGGCCGTCGAGGGCCCGGGGTGTCGAGGCCCTCACGCCACGGCGTCCCGGCCGCCCGGGACGGAGCCGGGCCATGGGGCGGCGGGGACCACTCCCCGCCGCCCCGCTTCATATGCCGTCGACCCCGCCCCGCAGCCGCTCGCGCGCCTCCATCAGCGCGAAGCCCAGCAGATTCAGGCCCCGCCATGTCGCGGGATCCTGCGCGCGCTGATCGTCCGCCGCGAGACCGATGCCCCAGATCCGGTCCAGCGGACTCGCCTCCACCAGCACCCGGTCGCCCGTGCCCCGCAGGAACGCGCCCAGCTCCTGGTTCTGGCCGAACTTGTGGACGCTGCCCGCCACCACCAGCCCGTACCGCTCGCGCTCCCAGACCGCCTCGTCGAAGCCGCGCACCAGGCGGCCGACCTTCTTCGCCTCGGCGGGGCTCCTCGCCGCCACCGCCCGCCCGGCCGCCTCCTCGTCGCCGAAGAGCCGGGCCTTGCCTGCCATCATCCAGTGCTCGGCCGACGCGTAGCCCACGCCGTCGACCGTGAACGGCGAGGGCCACCACTGGCTCAGGCAGCTCGCACCGATCCGGCCGTCCGAGTGCGGGCGGTGCCCCCAGAACAGCAGATACTTCACCTTCTCGCCGCGTGCGGCCGGCTCGGCCGGCGACTCGGCACTCCGGACATCCCCCAGGTGTTCCATGACGCGGAGTCTGCCACCCGCCACTGACAACCGGCCCGGCACAGCGGCGCGGACGCAGGTCACAGCCCTGTTTCCAGCGGTACCGCCCGCCGTGACGTAGATCACTACCAATGAGTAGCCGAACCCGCGTCATGAATCGGTCCGGGCCCGCTCTCCCGAGGTGAACGCGCCCGCAGACCTGCCGGCGCGACCGGAGACGAAGGGCGGGCCATGAAGGGCTCGGAAGTCAGGGCAGCGGTCGAGTGGCTGGCATCGGCGGCACCCGATCCGGACGCCTGCCGGTGGGAGTGGGAGCGCGATCCGCGGGGGATCGCGCTGCTGCCCGCCGGCCGGCGCTGGGACGTGCTGATTCTGCCGGGGGAGCTGGGCTATCCGACGCTCGACGTGCTCACCCGGCTCATCGACCGGCCGGGGCCGGTCCTCGCGGACTTCGGCGACGCGAGGATGGGCTTCTTCGTGCCCGCGGGAACCGTCGCCCGCTGGGTCGGAACGGGCGTCCGGGGCGCGGGGCGGGGCACCTGGATCGTCGTGCCGCATCCGGGTCGTCCGGTAGGGAAGATGCGCTGGCTGGTGCCGCCCGACGGCTCCGGCACGCTCACCGACGCCACATTGCTGGAACTCGCGATGCACGAGGCCGCGGGCCGGGCCGCCGCAGGTGGCGGAGGCTGAACTGCCTTATCGGT
This sequence comes from Streptomyces sp. Mut1, assembly GCF_030719295.1. Taxonomy (NCBI): domain Bacteria; kingdom Bacillati; phylum Actinomycetota; class Actinomycetes; order Kitasatosporales; family Streptomycetaceae; genus Streptomyces; species Streptomyces castrisilvae. The sequence goes on from NZ_CP120997.1 coordinate 5,839,953, forward strand.
AAGGGGAGTTGTCGGATGTCGCGGAGCTGTTCAGGGGGTGTCGGCTTCCTGTTCCCGCGAGGTCGGGCTCGGGTGCGTCGCTGTCAGAGGTCTTGACAACCTGATTGGTCTGGACCATGTTGTGCGCGCCGCACTCAATTCCCCCCTGTACGGAGGCCGTTGTGGAACGCACGGGACCCCCTGCCCGCATGACCGGACTTCTGGCCGCCTTCTCGGCCGCCCTCCTCGCCGCCGGCGGGCTGGCCGCGACGGCGCCCAGCGCCGCCGCGGCCGACGCCGACCTGGCGAGCAACGGCAACTTCGAGGCCGGGCTGACCGGCTGGAACTGCACCGGCGGCAGCGGAGCCGCCGTCAGCACCCCCGTACACGGCGGGAACTCGGCGCTGAAGGCGACCCCCGCCGGAAGCGACAACGCCAAGTGCTCCCAGGCCGTGACGGTCGAGCCCGACTCCACGTACACCCTGAGCGCCTGGGTGCAGGGCAGCTACGTCTACCTGGGCGCGGACGGCACCGGCACGACCGACGTGTCCACCTGGACGCAGTCCGCCTCCGGCTGGCAGCAGCTCACGACCACGTTCAGGACCGGGCCCTCCACCACCTCGGTCAACGTGTACACGCACGGCTGGTACGGCACCCCCGCCTACTACGTCGACGACCTCAGCCTGGTCGGTCCCGGCGGCGCCCCGGTCGTTGTCCCCGCCGCCCCCACGGGCCTCAAGGCGGGCACGGCCACCGACTCCTCGGTCGCGCTGTCCTGGACGGGCTCCACCGGGGCCACCGGCTACAACCTCTACCGGGGCGACACGCTGGTGCAAAGCGCCACCGGCACCTCGGCGACCGTGACCGGCCTCAGCGCCTCCACCGCGTACAGCTTCCAGGTCAGCGCCACCAACGCGGCGGGCGAGTCCGCGAAGTCCGCCGCAGTCTCCGCCACCACCACGGAGGGCGGCGGCGGGGGCGACGACGGCAGCACCAGCACCCAGCTGCCGCCCCACGCGCTCGTCGGCTACCTGCACTCCAGCTTCGCCAACGGCTCCGGCTACACCCGCATGGCGGACGTCCCCGACTCCTGGGACGTTATCGACCTGGCCTTCGGCGAGCCGACCTCCGTCACCTCCGGTGACATCCGCTTCTCGCTCTGCCCGGTCGCCGAGTGCCCGAACGTCGAGTCGGAGGCCGAGTTCAAGGCGGCCATCAAGGCCAAGCAGGCCGCCGGCAAGAAGGTGCTGATCTCCATCGGCGGCCAGAACGGCCAGGTGCAGCTCGCCACCACCGCCGCGCGCGACACGTTCGTCTCCTCGGTCAGCAAGATCATCGACACGTACGGTCTCGACGGCCTGGACATCGACTTCGAGGGCCACTCCCTCTCGCTGAACACCGGTGACACCGACTTCCGGAACCCCACCACGCCGGTCGTCGTCAACCTGATCTCGGCGGTGAAGAGCCTCAAGGCCAAGTACGGCGAGAAGTTCGTGCTGACCATGGCCCCCGAGACCTTCTTCGTGCAGCTCGGCTACCAGTACTACGGCTCGGGGCCGTGGGGCGGCCAGGACCCGCGCGCCGGTGCCTACCTGCCGGTGATCCACGCGCTGCGCGACGACCTCACCCTGCTGCACGTCCAGGACTACAACTCGGGCTCCATCATGGGCCTGGACAACCAGTACCACTCCATGGGCGGCGCCGACTTCCACATCGCGATGACCGACATGCTGCTGGCCGGGTTCCCCGTCGCGGGTGACCAGACGAAGGTCTTCCCCGGCCTGCGTCCCGACCAGGTCGCGATCGGCCTGCCGGCCTCCACCCAGGCGGGCAACGGCCACACCTCACCCGCCGAGGTCACCAAGGCGCTGAACTGCCTGACCAAGAAGACCGACTGCGGCTCCTACGCCACCCACGGCACCTGGTCGGACCTGCGCGGGCTCATGACGTGGTCCATCAACTGGGACCACTTCAACAACTGGGAGTTCTCGAAGAACTTCGACGCCTACTTCGGCTGAGCACACCGGGCAGCACCAGCAGCAGTCCGCACAGGAACCAGCTGCCCAGCACATCCAGCGGCCAGTGATAGCCGCGGAGCACCAGACCGATGCCCGTCGCCGCCGTCAGCAGGACGGCGGCGACGGGCATCATCCACGCGCGGCGGCGCACCAGCCCGCCCAGCAGCAGCGCCGAGGCGCCGTACGCCACCGCCGCGGTCGCGGCGTGGCCCGACGGGTAGTAGCCGGTGGACTCCGTCAGCGGCCCGGGACGGGCGATCCAGTCCTTCAGCGGGACGACCAGCAGCGGGACCGCCGCCATGGCGAGGACCGCGCCCAGCGGCGCCCGCCGCCGGCCGCGCAGCAGTGACCAGCCGACCGCGCAGCCCAGGACCGGGAGCGCGACCTGCATATTGCCGAGATCGGCGAGGAATTCCGTGAGCCACCGGGGGCCGTGTCCGACGAGGGCCCGGCCGGCGCGCTCGTCGAGCCCGCGCAGCGGCCCGTCCGACGCGATCTGCCAGGTGGTCAGCGCGAACAGCGCGGAGAGACCCGACACCAGGGAGAGGAGAAGAGCCGTCCGCCCCGGAACAGGGGGGGTGGTTCCGGAGCGGACGAGTGGACCGGTTTGCCGCGCGCCCCGGGGGGTGTGGGACGGGCGGCCGTCCGATCGGTGAGGAGTTCCGGAGCGTGGTGCTCCAGTGGTGTGCGCGAAGGCACGCCCGGGACGGTGCTGGGGAAGCTCCGACCCGGATTCACCCGCGGTTCCCCGCGGGCGGGGTGTTTCTCTCATCTGCCGAAACCGTACGTCAGGCGAAGGGGGGACCGACAGCGGGTACGTTATCCCGCCATCGGCCCCGCACCCTTTCTTCACAGGCCCACCCGGAATCCCGGGGATGCGGGGGGACCCGGGGATCAGATTCCGGCGAATGCCTGCTCAAGGACGTCGAGGCCCTCGTTCAGCAGGTCCTCGCCGATCACCAGCGGCGGCAGGAAGCGCAGCACGTTGCCGTACGTGCCGCAGGTCAGGACGAGGACGCCCTCGGCGTGGCAGGCCTTCGCGAGCCGAGCGGCCGCCTCCGGGTGCGGGTCCTTCGTGCCCGGCTTCACCAGCTCGATCGCGATCATCGCGCCCCGGCCCCGGATGTCACCGATCAGCCCGCCGTTCGGCGCCTTCGCCCGCATCCCCTCGAGCCGGGCCTTCATGACCTCCTCGATGCGCTTCGCCTTCTTGTTCAGGTCCAGCTCGCGCATCGTCTCGATGGCCCCGAGCGCGCCCGCGCAGGCGACCGGGTTGCCGCCGTACGTACCACCGAGGCCGCCCGGGTGCGCCGCGTCCATGATCTCGGCGCGGCCGGTCACGGCGGACAGCGGAAGGCCGCCCGCGATGCCCTTGGCGGTCGTGATCAGGTCCGGGACGATGCCCTCGTCCTCACAGGCGAACCACTGGCCCGTCCGGCAGAAGCCGGACTGGATCTCGTCGGCGACGAAGACGATGCCGTTGTCCTTCGCGAACCGCGCGATCTCGGGCAGGAAGCCCTTGGCCGGCTCGATGAAGCCGCCCTCGCCGAGGACCGGCTCGATGATGATCGCGGCGACGTTCTCCGCGCCGATCTGCTTGGTGATCTGGTCGATGGCCTGCGCGGAGGCCTCCGCGCCCGCGTTCTCGGCGCCCGTCGGCCAGCGGTAGCCGTACGCCACCGGCACCCGGTACACCTCGGGCGCGAACGGGCCGAAGCCCTGCTTGTACGGCATGTTCTTCGCCGTCAGCGCCATCGTGAGGTTGGTCCGGCCGTGGTAGCCGTGGTCGAAGACGACGACGGCGGTGCGCCCGGTGTACGCGCGGGCGATCTTCACCGCGTTCTCGACGGCCTCGGCGCCCGAGTTGAACAGCGCCGACTTCTTCGCGTGGTCGCCCGGCGTCAGCTCGGCGAGCTGCTCGCAGACCTCGACGTACCCCTCGTACGGCGTGACCATGAAACTGGTGTGGGTGAAGTCCGCGAGCTGGGCGGAGGCACGGCGCACGACGGCCTCGGCGGACGCGCCGACCGAGGTCACGGCGATCCCGGAACCGAAGTCGATCAGACGGTTGCCGTCCACGTCCTCGACGATCCCGCCGCCGGCCCGTGCGGTGAACACCGGCAGGGTGGAGCCCACGCCTGCGGCGACTGCCGCGAGCCGGCGCTCCTGCAGCTCCACCGACTTCGGGCCGGGAATGGCGGTGACGAGGCGGCGCTCCTGCGGAATTGCGGTCATGCGGGGCTCCTGGGGGTGTTTCGGACGCTTCTCCTTCTGCAGGCTAGGTGCGGGGCCGGGGGTCGGGCATGCTCCGATCGGTAGTGATGGCGTACGTGTCGTTGTCCGCGAAGGACAGAAGGCGGACAGAACGGCGTACGGGAGCCGGTCGGGCCTCCACGGGGGCGGTCACTATCCCGGCGCGTTGCTGAACTCACCGTGTGCGCGCACTAGATTGACCGGTGCAGGGGTCGGACCCGGCTGGTCAGGGGGCAACGGTTCATGGACAACGACGGTACGCACGGCGCGTGGGGCACGCGGGGTGCGCGGCCGCCCGACGGCGGGCCCGCCCGGCCCGGGAAATCCGTACCGCACCCGGCGGGCCCGCCGCCCGCCGCCCCGCCCTCCTACCCGCCCACCGTCCCGCCGCCCGCCCGGCCCCCGTCCGTACCGGCTTCGCCGGTGCGGTACCAGGCAGCGGACGCGCCCACGCCCACCGCCGACTGGTTCGACGCGCCCCGCCCCGAGGCGGGCCCCGGCGTCTGGCGGTACGGCTTCGTGCCCCGGCCCGCCGAGCGCGAGGAGCGCCCCTCGCTGGTGGGGCCGGCCGCCACGCTGATCCTCTGGCTGCTGCTGTGGCTGCTGCTCAACCAGCGCGCCGTCCCCTATGTGTACAAGCCGATCGAGATCATCACCGGGCCCGAGTGGTGGTCCTTCGGCGGGCTCAGGGAGGGCGCGCCGGCTCTGGTGGTCAACTCGACCACGCTCTACTACGAGATCCTGGTGCTGGTCCTGGGCTTCTGGGCCGCCCGCATCGGCGGCTGGGCCCACGTCGTCCGCTACTTCGCCGGCCCCCGGCTGGACCGGGCCCGGCTCGGGCTGTCGGCGGTCGTCGCGCTGCTGGTGCTGTGGCTGGCCTGGACCCCGAAGGTGCCGCTGCTGCTGGTGCTCATGGGCTCGGCGGACGGGTGGCTGCGCAGCGGCGACCAGCTGAAGGCCACCGTGGCCGCCTACACCTGCTACGCGCTGACCATCGCCATCGTGGTGTGGCCCATCGCCCGGTTCGCGCGGTGGGGGGACGCGCTGGGCGAATTCCGGGCCCGGCGCGGACCCGCCCGGCCCCCGAGCACGAAAGCCCCGTCGACCTCCCCCGAGCGGCCCGGCACGGCCCCCGCCCAGGAGGCCGGCCCGCTGCGCGCCCACTGGCCGGAGCTGCGCGCGGCCGGCCGGACGGACGCCGCGGAAGCGCTCACCGCCGCCGTGTACACCGGCCGCATGAACGACGTGGACTGCGTACGCCTGAGCCACGCCTGGAACGCCGCCCGCACCAGTCACGACCGGCTCGCGTCCTTCACCGAGACCGTGCTCCGCAAGGGCCCCGACGCCTTCCTGCACCCCTCCGGCCTCCGCGACGTGCCCCTGCGCACCGCCACGCACGACCCGCTGACCGGCCAGGTCAGGATCGGCGACTGCGCCGACGACCCGCGCAACCCCTACCCCCGCCGGGGCTCCGGCATGGCCCTGGAACCCACGTCGCTCGGCACCTCCCTGCTGGCCGTCGGCCCGCCCGGCTCGGGGAAGACGGACCGGGTGATCAGGCCCGTCGTCGAGTCCCTCGCCCTGCGGGCGCTCACCGGCCAGGCGGCGGTGCTCGCCGTCGGCGGCGCGGGAGGCGCGCTCGGCCCGGACGACGCCTACGACGTCGTCGTCCGGATCGGCGACCCCGCCTCCCTGTACGACTTCGACCTGTACGGCGGCACGACCGACCCCGACGAGGCGGCGGCGGCCCTCGCCGAGGGCCTGGCCGGTGACATCCCCACCCTGGATACCCGCCGCGCGACGACCGCGCTCGGCCAGCTGCTCGGCCCCTTCCACGCCGTCCGCGGCCGCTTCCCCTCGGTACCCGAACTCCGCGAACTCCTCGAAGGCTCGGCCACCGCCCTGGGCGCCCTGCGACAAGCACTGGAGACCGGGGGACACCAGGCGATGCTGCGGGAGCTGGAGGCCAGGGCCCGGCAGTCCGGCAGCGCGGCCGACCCGGGCGCCGTCCTCGCCGACCGGATCGCCGCGCTCGACCGGCCCGCCTTCGCCGGCTTCTTCGCGACCGGCGAGGAAGCCCGCCCGTTCTCGCTGCGCTCCCTTGGCCGGCACCCGCTGAGGGTCCGCGTCGACCTGCCGGAACGCGTCCACGCCGAGGCGTCCCGCATCCTGGCCCGCCTAGTCCTCGCCCAGTTCAACGCCGTCACCGCGGCCCGAACCGACCGCTCGCTCTTCGTCTGCCTGGTCCTGGACGACGCGACCCACACCGTCACCGCCGAGACCGTCCGGGGCATCCGCCGGCTGCGGTCCGTCAACGCCGGGGCGGTCCTCGCCCTGCGCACCCTGGACGACGTGCCCGAGGGGCTGCACACCGCGCTGCTCGGCGCCTTCGGCTGCACCATGACCTTCCCCGGCCTCACCACCTGGGACGGCAAGCGCTTCGCCGAGGCCTGGGGCAAGGAGTGGGTGGAGGTCCGCGAGGTCGCCCAGCACGGGGTCTTCGCCGACCAGCCGCTCACCCGCGCCATGCACGCCCTGCGCAAGATGGCCACCGGCAAGGCCGTCACCACGGACGCGGTCACCGTGCGCCAGGTCGAGCGCGAACGCTGGTCCGCCTCCGGCCTCGCCTACGAGCTGCCCCCGGGCCACGCCGTGCTCTCGCTGACCACGGTCGCCGGTGAGCACATGCCGCCACTGCTCGTCCGCCTCTCCGGCTGAACGCCACGCGGCGTGCGAGGAGAGGGGCGGGAGCGACGGGAGGGGAGGGAGCGGGGCACGTGGCAGCGGTGACAGGGACTCTGCCACCCTGGCAGAATCGAGCCGAGCCGTTCATACGGGACGGCGAAATCGCCCCCGTCCGAAGGCCCCCTCCCCATGCCGCCCACGCTCGCCTCGCTCGTCCAGCACTCGGCGCTCAAACTCACGGTGCGCGCGGGGACGGACCGCCTCGACACCCCGGTGCGCTGGGCCCACGCCAGCGAGCTGACCGACCCCGTCCCCTATATGGAGGGCGGCGAGCTGCTGCTGGTCACCGCGACCAACCTCGACGCGGAGAACCCGGAGGCGATGGGCCGGTACGTGCGACGGCTGGCCGCCGCCGGGGTCGCCGGTCTCGGCTTCGCCGTCGGCGTCAACTACGACGAGGTGCCGCAGCCACTGATCGGCGCCGCCGAGGAAGCCGGCCTGCCGCTGCTCGAAGTGCCCCGCCGCACCCCGTTCATCGCCATCGCCAAGGCCGTCTCCTCCCAGATCGCCGCCGACCAGTACCGGGCCGTCACCGCCGGCTTCGAGGCCCAGCGCGAGCTGACGAGTGCGGCGCTCACCGGGGACGGCCCCGCCGCCCTCCTCGCCCGTCTCGCCGCGCACGTCAACGGCTGGGCCGCCCTCTACGACGCCTCCGGTGCCGTCGTGGCCACCGCCCCCGACTGGGCCGCCCGCCGCGCCGCCCGGCTCACCCCCGACGTGGAACGCCTGCGCGAACGCCCCGCCCCGGCCAGCATGGTCGTCGGCGACACCGACGACCGCGTCGAACTCCAGTCCCTGGGCACCGGCCGCCGGGTGCGCGGCGCCCTGGCCGTCGGCACCGGAGCCGCCCTCGGCACCGCCGAGCGCTACGCCGTGCACTCGGCGGTCGCCCTGCTCACCCTCACCGCCGCCCGCTCCCGCGCGCTCCAGGGCGCCGAGCAGCGCCTCGGCACCGCGGTGCTGCGGATGCTCCTGGCCGGCCAGCCCGACCACGCCAGGGCCGTCGCCGGAGACCTCTACGGCGGGCTGCTCGACGCCCCCTTCCGGCTGCTCATCGCCGAGGCCCAGAGCCCGTCGGCCACCGCCCAGCTGGCCGACGCCATGGACACCGCCGCCTACCGGGCGGGCGAGACGCTGCTGATGGTGCCCGAGGGCGAGCGCCTCCTCGTGCTGGCCGCCGACGGGGGAGCGGCGGTGGGCGCCTGCGCCGCCTTCGCCGAGGCGCAGGAGGAGCGGACGCCCCGCGAGCCGGCCGCCGCCCAGGAGTCCGATGTCGTCGTGGGCATGTCCGCACCGGCCGGACCGGTCGCCGTCTCCGCCGCGTACAAGCAGGCCGAGCAGGCCCTGTCGGTCGCCCGCCGCCGGGGCAGGGCCCTGGTCGAACACGCGGAGCTGGCCACCGGCTCCGTGCTGCCGCTGCTCGCCGACGACGCGGTGCGGGCCTTCGCGGACGGCATGCTCCGCGCCCTGCACGACCACGACGCCAAGGGCCGCGGCGACCTGGTGGCTTCCGTACGCGCCTGGCTCTCGCACCACGGCCAGTGGGACGCGGCCGCCGCCGACCTCGGGGTCCACCGGCACACCCTGCGCTACCGGATGCGGCGGGTGGAGGAGATCCTGGGCCGTTCCCTGGACGACCCCGATGTACGCATGGAGCTGTGGCTCGCCCTGAAGGTCACCACACCCCCTGGCCAATGAGGCGTATCCCGCCCCTTCACCGCTCCACCCCGGACAAACGCCGGGCGGCCCGCGCGGCCCTACCGTGGGGGCGGAAACACCCCACGTCATCGAAGGGCCGGACTCCATGACCTCCACCCACGCCTTCTGGCTGGCCGGCCGCGAGGCCACCGGCGAGGAAAGCTTCGACGTCACCAACCCCTGGGACGGCCGGCTCGTCGGCACCGTCGGCGTACCGACCGGGGCCCAGGTCGAGGAGGCCGTCGCCGCCGCACACGCCGTGCGCGAGGAGTTCGCCGCCACCCCGGCCCATGTGCGCGCGGCCGCGCTCGACCACGTGGCCCGCCGGCTGGCCGAGCGCACCGAGGAGATCGCCCAGCTGATCTCCGCCGAGAACGGCAAGCCGGTCAAGTGGGCACGCGGCGAGGTCGGCCGGGCCGTCTCCGTCTTCCGCTTCGCCTCCGAGGAGGCCCGCCGCTTCAACAGCGGCGAGGCCCAGCGCCTGGACACCGATGCCGGGGGCACCGGCCGGCTCGGCCTGACCCGGCGCTTCCCGCGCGGCACCGTCCTCGGTATCGCGCCCTTCAACTTCCCGCTGAACCTGAGCGCCCACAAGGTCGCCCCGGCCATCGCCGTCGGCGTCCCGATCATCCTCAAGCCCGCCCCGGCCACCCCGATCTCCTCGCTGGTGCTGGGCGAACTGCTGGCCGAGACCGACCTGCCGGCCGGCTCCTGGTCCGTGCTGACGGTCCCCAACAACCGGATGCCCGCCCTCGTCCAGGACGAGCGGCTGCCCGTGATCTCCTTCACCGGGTCCGCCCCCGTCGGCTACGCGATCATGGACTCGGTGCCCCGTAAGCACTGCACGCTGGAACTCGGCGGCAACGGCGCGGCCGTGGTGCTCGGCGACTGGGCCTCCGAAGAGGACCTGGATTGGGCCGCGAGCCGTATCGCGACCTTCTCCAACTACCAGGGCGGCCAGTCCTGCATCTCGGTGCAGCGCGTCATCGCGGACGCGGCCGTCTACGACCGGCTGCTCCCGAAGATCGTCGCGGCGGTCGGGGCCCAGGTCACCGGAGACCCGTCCGACCCGGCCACCGACGTCGGCCCGCTCGTCGACGAGGCAGCCGCCCGGCGCGTCGAGTCCTGGGTCGGCGAGGCCGTCGCCGCCGGGGCCCGGCTGCTCACCGGCGGGAAGCGCGACGGCTCGACGTACGCGCCGACCGTCCTCGCCGAACTGCCCGACGGTGTCACGCTGGCCGCCGAGGAGGTCTTCGGACCGGTCCTCTCGGTGCAGCGGGTGGACGGCGAGGCCGAGGCGTTCGCCGCCGTCAACACCTCCAAGTACGGGCTCCAGGCAGGCGTCTTCACCCACGACATCCAGGCCGCCTTCCGCGCCCACCGCGCGCTGGAGGTCGGCGGCGTGATCATCGGCGACGTCCCCTCGTACCGCGCCGACCAGATGCCGTACGGCGGTGCCAAGCAGTCCGGAGTGGGCCGCGAGGGCGTCCGGTACGCGATGGACGACTACACCTACGAGCGCGTCCTGGTCCTCACCGGCCTCGCGCTGTAGCTGGGGCGGACCGCCGCGTGCGGCATGCCGCACGCGGCGGCGGGCAGTGGAGTGGTGGCCGACCCGATCGGCGCCCCGAGGCTGGTGGGGCCTGCCGGAATCGGGTACATACGGACAAGTAGAACCGGTCAGGTACGCACGGCGGACGGTCCCCGCACCGCACGCGCGCCTGCCGGGTCCACCCACCCGACGACGCGGCGAGGTGAGCTCCTCATGTCCGCTCCATCCGCACAACAGCACACGCCCAAGGTCTCCGAACGCGAAGCGCGCCGGGTGGCCGAGGACGCGCGGGAACGGGACTGGCGCAAACCCAGTTTCGCCAAGGAACTCTTCCTGGGCCGCTTCCGCCTCGACCTGATCCACCCGCACCCCCTGCCCGCGGGCGAGGACGTCCGGCGCGGCGAGGAATTCCTCGCCCGGCTGCGCGAGTTCTGCGAGACCGGGGTCGACGGGGCCCTGATCGAACGCGAGGCCAGGATTCCCGACGAGGTGATCACCGGCCTCAAGGAACTCGGCGCGCTCGGCATGAAGATCGACGTCAAGTACGGCGGTCTCGGCCTGACCCAGGTCTACTACAACCGCGCCCTCGCACTGGCCGGTTCCGCGAGCCCGGCGATCGGCGCCCTGCTCTCGGCCCACCAGTCCATCGGGGTGCCGCAGCCGCTGAAGACCTTCGGCAGCCAGGAGCAGAAGGACACCTTCCTGCCCCGGCTGGCCCGTACGGACATCTCCGCGTTCCTGCTCACCGAGCCGGACGTCGGCTCCGACCCGGCCCGGCTGGCCACCTCCGCCGTGCCGGACGGCGACGACTACGTCCTGGACGGCGTCAAGCTGTGGACGACCAACGGGGTCGTCGCCGATCTGCTGGTCGTCATGGCCCGGGTCCCGGAGTCGGAGGGCCACCGGGGCGGCATCACCGCCTTCGTGGTCGAGGCGGACGCCCCCGGCATCACCGTGGAGCACCGCAACGCCTTCATGGGCCTGCGCGGCATCGAGAACGGCGTCACCCGCTTCCACCAGGTGCGCGTCCCCGCCGCCAACCGCATCGGGCCGGAGGGCGCCGGACTCAGGATCGCGCTCACCACCCTCAACACCGGGCGGCTCTCGCTGCCCGCCATGTGCGTCGGCTCGGGCAAGTGGTGCCTGAAGATCGCCCGTGAGTGGTCGGCCGTCCGCGAGCAGTGGGGCAGGCCGGTCGCCAGGCACGAGGCCGTCGGCGCCAAGATCTCCTTCATCGCCGCGACCACCTTCGCCCTCGAAGCCGTGGTCGACCTCGCCTCGCAGATGGCGGACGAGAACCGCAACGACATCCGCATCGAGGCGGCCCTCGCCAAGCTGTACGGCTCCGAGATGGGCTGTCTGATCGCCGACGAACTGGTCCAGATCCGCGGCGGACGCGGCTTCGAGACCGCCGCCTCCCTCGCCGCCCGGGGCGAACGGGCCGTGCCCGCCGAGCAGATGCTCCGCGACATGCGGATCAACCGGATCTTCGAGGGCTCCACGGAGATCATGCACCTGCTGATCGCCCGCGAGGCCGTCGACGCCCACCTGAAGGTCGCCGGGGACATCATCGACCCCGACAAGCCGCTCTCCGCCAAGGCGAAGGCCGGCGCCGACGCGGCCGGCTTCTATGCCACGTGGCTGCCCAAGCTCGTCGCGGGCCCCGGACAGCTCCCGCGCGCCTACGCCGAGTTCCACCCGGCGGGCCACGCCGACCTCGCCACCCACCTGCGCTACGTCGAACGCGCCTCGCGCAAGCTCGCCCGGTCCACGTTCTACGCCATGTCCCGCTGGCAGGGCCGGATGGAGACCAAGCAGGGCTTCCTCGGCCGGATCGTCGACATCGGCGCGGAACTCTTCGCGATGAGCGCCGCCTGCGTCCGCGCCGAGCACCTGCGCACCGCCGACGACCACGGCCGCGAGGCCTACCAGCTCGCCGACGCCTTCTGCCGGCAGGCCCGCATCCGGGTCGAGGAGCTGTTCACCCGGCTCTGGTCCAACACCGACGACCTCGACCGGCGCGTGGTCGACGGCGTCCTGTCCGGCACGTACGCCTGGCTGGAGGAGGGCGTGGTGGACCCGAGCGGCGCGGGCCCCTGGATCGCGGACGCCACCCCGGGCCCCTCCACGAAGGACAACGTCCACCGCCGCATCCGCTGAGCCACCGGGCACCGCGGGGCCCGTCCAGTCGCTGGACGGGCCCCGCCGCCCGCCGCCCGGCACGGCAGGATGGGGGCCCGTGACCGTCATCCATGTCCCCGGTTCCAAGTCCGTCACCGCGCGCGCCCTCTTCCTGGCCGCCGCCGCGAACGGCCGCAGCACCCTCGTACGCCCCCTGAGCTCGGACGACACCGAGGGGTTCGCCGCCGGGCTCACCGCGCTCGGCTACGCCGTCGAGCAGGAGGCGGAGCAGTGGCACATCACGGGCCGCCCCGCCGGACCCGCCGCCACCGAGGCCGACGTCTACTGCCGCGACGGGGCGACCACCGCCCGCTTCCTGCCCACTCTCGCCGCCGCCGGCTCCCGCGGCGGCTACCGCTTCGACGCCTCCGCGCAGATGCGCCGCCGCCCCCTCGCCCCGCTCACCGAGGCGCTGCGCACGCTCGGCGTCGACCTGCGCCACGAGGACGCCGAGGGTCACCACCCGCTGCGGATCGAGGCCGCCGGCATCAAGGGTGGCGAACTCACCCTGGACGCCGGGCAGTCCAGCCAGTACCTCACCGCCCTGCTGATGCTCGGACCGCTCACGGAGATGGGGCTGCGGATCACCGTCACCGACCTCGTATCGGCGCCGTACATCGAGATCACCCTCGCGATGATGCGCTCCTTCGGCGTCGAGGTCACCCGGAGCGGCCCCGGGAACACCGTCTTCACCGTCCCGCCCGGCGGCTACCGCGCCACCACCTACGCGGTCGAACCCGACGCCTCCACCGCGAGCTACTTCTTCGCCGCGGCGGCCCTCACAGGACGCGAGGTCACCGTCCCCGGGCTCGGCGACGGCGCGCTCCAGGGAGACCTGCGGTTCGTCGACGTACTGCGCCGCATGGGCGCGGACGTCCGCACGGCGGGCGGCTCCACCACGGTCGGCTCCACCGGCACCCTGAGCGGCCTCACCGTCAACATGCGCGACATCTCCGACACCATGCCGACGCTCGCCGCGCTCGCCCCCTTCGCCTCGGGGCCCGTACGCATCGAGGACGTCGGCAACACCCGCGTGAAGGAGTGCGACCGGCTGGAGGCGTGCGCGGGCAACCTCCGGCGGATGGGCATCACGGTCGCCACCGGACCCGACTGGATCGAGATCCGGCCCGGCACACCCCGGCCCGTGGAGATCGAGACCCACGGCGACCACCGCGTCGTCATGTCGTTCGCCGTCACCGGCCTGCGCACCCCGGGCCTCACGTACGACGACCCCGGCTGCGTACGCAAGACGTTCCCCGGATTCCACGAGGCGTTCGCCGCGTACGCCGGCGCCACCGGCTGAGGCGGGGGCGGGGACGGGACACGCGCGGCCCCGGCCGGGACGCCCTGTCCCCGCGCACAGGGCGAGCGGCGACAATGGGGCCCATGACCGACAGCCCTGCCCCTCTCGCCGACCCGCACCTCGTCTTCGACGCCGTGGAAGGCCGCCGGGATCTCGTCATCCTCGGCTCCACCGGGTCCATCGGCACCCAGGCCATCGACCTGGTGCTGCGCAACCCCGACCGCTTCCGTGTCACCGCGCTGTCCGCGGCCGGCGGCCGGGTCGCCCTCCTCGCCGAGCAGGCCCGCCTGCTGAAGGTACGCACGGTCGCGGTGGCCTCGGCCGAGGCCGTACCGGCGCTGCGCGAGGCCCTGCGACAGGAGTACGGGACGGCCGAGCCGCTGCCCGAGATCCTGGCCGGGCCCGACGCCGCCGCGGACCTGGCCGCGAGCGACTGCCACACCGTGCTGAACGGCATCACCGGGTCCATCGGACTCGCCCCCACCCTGGCCGCGCTGAAGGCGGGCCGCACGCTGGCGCTCGCCAACAAGGAATCGCTGATCGTCGGCGGCCCCCTCGTCAAGGCGCTCGCCGCGCCGGGCCAGATCATTCCGGTCGATTCGGAGCACGCGGCGCTCTTCCAGGCGCTCGCCGCCGGCACGCGCGCCGATGTGCGCCGGCTCGTCGTCACCGCGTCCGGCGGCCCCTTCCGGGGGCGGACCAGGAGCGAACTCGCCGACGTCACCCGGGAGCAGGCCCTCGCCCACCCGACCTGGGCCATGGGCCCGGTCATCACGGTCAACTCGGCGACCCTGGTCAACAAGGGACTCGAAGTCATCGAGGCGCACCTCCTCTACGACATCCCCTTCGACCGCATCGAGGTCGTCGTCCACCCCCAGTCCTACGTGCACTCCATGGTCGAGTTCACCGACGGCTCCACCCTCGCCCAGTGCACCCCGCCCGACATGGGCGGCCCGATCGCCATCGGTCTCGGCTGGCCGCAGCGCGTTCCGGACGCGGCCCCCGTCTTCGACTGGACGAAGGCGTCCAGCTGGGAGTTCTTCCCGCTGGACACCGAGGCCTTCCCGTCCGTCGGCCTCGCCCGGCACGTGGGCGCGCTCGGCGGCACCGCGCCCGCCGTGTTCAACGCGGCCAACGAGGAGTGCGTCGACGCGTTCCTGTCCGGCAGGCTGCCCTTCAACGGCATCATGGACACGGTCACCGCGGTGGTGACCGAACACGGGACGCCCGCCTCGGGAACTTCTCTCACCGTCGCGGACGTCCTTGAAGCGGAGACCTGGGCACGGACCCGGGCCCGGGAACTCTCGGCCAAGGCCACTGCGGAGGCACGCGCATGAGCATGACGACGATCCTGCTGACGATTCTCGGCATCGCCGTCTTCGTGTTCGGTCTGCTGTTCTCGATCGCCTGGCACGAGCTGGGCCACCTCTCCACCGCCAAGCTCTTCGGCGTCCGCGTCCCGCAGTACATGGTCGGCTTCGGCCCGACCATCTGGTCGCGCAAGAGGGGCGACACCGAGTACGGCATCAAGGCCATCCCGGCCGGCGGCTACATCCGCATGATCGGGATGTTCCCGCCCGGGGCGGACGGCCGTCTTGAGGCGCGCTCCACCTCGCCCTGGCGCGGCATGATCGAGGACGCCAGATCCGCCGCCTTCGAGGAGCTGGAACCGGGCGACGAGAAACGCCTCTTCTACACGCGCAAGCCGTGGAAGCGCGTGATCGTCATGTTCGCCGGACCGTTCATGAACCTGGTCCTGGCCGTGGCGATCTTCCTCGGCGTCTCCATGGCCTTCGGCTTCCAGACCAACACCACCGAGGTCGCCGGCGTCCAGCAGTGCGTCATCCCGCAGAGCGCGGGCCGGGACACCTGCGAGAAGTCCGACGCCGTCTCGCCCGCGCAGGCCGCCGGCCTCAAGGAGGGCGACAAGATCGTCGCCTTCGACGGCGAGCGCATCGACGAGTGGTCCACCCTCTCCGACCGCATCCGCGACACCATCGGCCCGGCCACCATCACGGTCGTGCGCGACGGGCGGGAGAAGACCCTGCACGCCGTGCTCCTGAAGAACGCCGTGATGAAGAAGGACTCCCACGGCGAGGCGGTCGCCGGGAAGTACGTCACGGCCGGCTACCTCGGGTTCGAGGCGAACAGGGAGATCGTCCCGCTCTCCTTCGGCGACTCGGTCGTCCGCATGGGCGACATGATCGAGAACGGCGTCGACTCGATCGTGGCCCTGCCGTCCAAGATCCCCGCCCTCTGGGACGCGGCCTTCAGCGACGGCGAACGCGCGGCCGACTCCCCGGTCGGCGTCGTCGGCGCGGCGAGGATCGGCGGCGAGGTGATGACGCTGGACGTCCCGGCCCAGAGCCAGCTCGCGATGATGCTGTTCCTGCTGGCCGGCTTCAACCTCTCGCTGTTCCTCTTCAACATGCTGCCGCTGCTCCCGCTCGACGGCGGGCACATCGCGGGGGCCCTGTGGGAGGCGCTGCGGCGCAACGCGGCCCGGATCTTCAAGCGCCCCGACCCCGGCCCGTTCGACGTCGCCAAGCTGATGCCGGTCGCCTACGTGGTCGCCGGGGTCTTCATCTGCTTCACCCTGCTCGTCCTCGTCGCCGACGTGGTCAACCCGGTCAAGATCACCTGACCGGGGCGGCCCGCCCGCCCGGTGCACCGCGAGTGACGGCCGGTGCGCACGGCGCGTCCGGACAGCCCGACATTCCGTGCGGGCCCGGACGCGGTGTGCTCCCGGCCGCCCTCGGTGACGTAACCTCGGAGGCCGGAGCCCGCCGATACCGGGACCTCGATCCACACCTTGGGGATGCTCAGCGCATGACTGCGATTTCTCTCGGAATGCCCGCCGTTCCGACCAAGCTCGCCGAACGGCGGGTCAGCCGCCAGATCCAGGTCGGCTCGGTGGCGGTCGGCGGGGACGCACCGGTCTCGGTGCAGTCGATGACGACGACACGCACGTCGGACATCGGCGCGACACTTCAGCAGATCGCCGAACTCACCGCGTCCGGCTGCCAGATCGTGCGCGTGGCCTGCCCGACCCAGGACGACGCGGACGCCCTGAAGACCATCGCCACCAAGTCGCAGATCCCGGTGATCGCGGACATCCACTTCCAGCCGAAGTACGTGTTCGCCGCGATCGACGCCGGCTGTGCGGCGGTACGCGTGAACCCCGGCAACATCAAGCAGTTCGACGACAAGGTCAAGGAGATCGCGCGGGCCGCGAAGGACGCCGGCACCCCCATCCGGATCGGCGTCAACGCCGGTTCGCTGGACGCGCGACTGCTCAAGAAGTACGGCAAGGCCACCCCCGAGGCGCTCGTCGAGTCGGCGCTCTGGGAGGCGTCGCTCTTCGAGGAGCACGACTTCCGCGACATCAAGATCTCGGTCAAGCACAACGACCCGGTCGTGATGGTCAACGCCTACCGCCAGCTCGCCGCCCAGTGCGACTACCCGCTGCACCTCGGCGTCACCGAGGCCGGCCCCGCCTTCCAGGGCACCATCAAGTCGGCCGTCGCCTTCGGCGCCCTGCTCAGCGAGGGCATCGGCGACACCATCCGCGTCTCGCTGTCCGCGCCGCCGGCCGAGGAGGTCAAGGTCGGGCTCCAGATCCTGGAGTCGCTCAACCTCAAGCAGCGCCGCCTCGAGATCGTCTCCTGCCCCTCCTGCGGCCGCGCCCAGGTCGACGTCTACAAGCTCGCGGACCAGGTCAGCGCCGGTCTGGAGGGCATGGAGGTGCCGCTGCGCGTCGCGGTCATGGGCTGCGTCGTCAACGGCCCCGGCGAAGCCCGCGAGGCCGACCTCGGCGTCGCCTCCGGCAACGGCAAGGGCCAGATCTTCGTCAAGGGCGAGGTCATCAAGACCGTCCCCGAGTCGAAGATCGTGGAGACCCTCATCGAGGAAGCCATGAAGATCGCCGAGCAGATGGAGAAGGACGGCATCGCCTCCGGCGAGCCCGAGGTCTCCATCAGCTGAGCCCATGCGCCCCGCGACCGCGCCCCGCCGGAGGAACCATCTCCGCGGGGCGCGGTCCGTGAGCGGGCTCACCGCGTCCGCCGGAAGCCGTTCCCGGGCACGGGCGGCGTCGGCCGGGCTCTTTGGGTACAGTGCGGAAATCAGCAGACCGCATGGTGAGGCCCCCTCGTGTTGACGCACACCACCACCCGGGTCCTCGAACCCAGCGACCTCGGCGCCGCCCTCGCGGTGCTCGAGAGCGAACCCGTGACCAACGCCTTCGTGACGTCCCGCGTCCAGATCGCGGGTCTCGACCCCTGGCGCCTCGGCGGCGAGATGTGGGGCTGGTACGCCGACGGCCACCTGCGCTCCCTGTGCTACTCGGGCGCCAACCTCGTCCCCATCTGCGCGGGCCCCGAGGCCGTCCGCGCCTTCGCCGACCGCGCCCGCAGGGCCGGCCGCCGCTGCTCCTCGATCGTCGGCCCCGCCGAGCCCACCGCCCAGCTCTGGCGGCTCCTCGAACCGGGCTGGGGCCCGGCCCGCGAGGTCCGGGCCAACCAGCCCCTCATGGAGACCGAGAGCCCGTCCGCCGACGTGGCACCCGACCCGCTCGTCCGCCGCGTCCGCAAGGACGAGATGGACATCCTCATGCCGGCCTGCGTGGCCATGTTCACCGAGGAGGTCGGCATCTCCCCGCTCGCCGGCGACGGCGGCCTCCTCTACCAGGCCCGCGTCGCCGAACTCATCGCCGCCGGCCGCTCCTTCGCCCGGATCGACGACGGCAAGGTCGTCTTCAAGGCGGAGATCGGCGCCACCACCTCCCAGGCGTGCCAGATCCAGGGTGTGTGGGTCGCCCCCGAGTACCGCGGGCGCGGCCTCTCCGAGACCGGCATGGCCGCCGTCGTGCGGTACGCGCTGGCCGATGTCGCCCCGGTCGTCAGCCTCTACGTCAACGACTACAACACCCCCGCGCGCAGGGCCTACCGCCGCATCGGCTTCCGCGAGACCGGCGCGTTCATGAGCGTGCTGTTCTGACCGGGCCCCGGGCCGGCGGCCCGGACAGTAGGGTCGCTCCATGGCAGCAGCTTCCGGGGGCGGCCCCCGCACCAACCGCGTCCGGGTCGGGCCGATCGACCTCGCCGCACGCGTGGACGAGGCGCTCGCCGTGCAGGCCCTCGCCTTCGGCCTCGGCGCCGAGGAGATCGAGGTGCGCCGCCACATCGTGCTCCGGCACCTCGACCACCCGCACGCCCGCGCGCTCGGCGCCCTGACACCCGACGGCCGGCTCGTCGGCTTCGTCTACGGCATGCCCAACGAGCGCGGCCACTGGTGGGCCACCGTGGTCGAGCCCTACCTGCGCGCCACCGGCTCCGCGCACTGGCTGGACGACTCGTTCGTGATCACCGAACTGCACGTCCACCCGGACTTCCAGAACCGGGGCATCGGCCGCACTCTCATCACCACCGTCACGGACGCCGTCCCGCAGCCCCGCTCGATCCTCTCCGCCATCGACACGGACAGCCCGGCACGCGGCCTCTACCACTCGCTCGGCTACCAGGACCTGGCCCGGCAGGTGATCTTCCCCAGCGCCCCCAAGCCGTACGCGGTCATGGGAGCGCCCCTCCCGCTGCGCCGAAGGTGAGGAATGGATTTCCGCCCGCACGGGCAGCCCGGCTAACCTCGGGCCCATCACCCTTCCGAGCAGGAGTTCATCATGGCCCAGGTCCAGCGCATGTCCCGATTGATGATCAAGACACTGCGCGACGACCCGGCGGACGCCGAGACGCTCAACCACAAGCTCCTCGTCCGAGCCGGCTACGTACGACGCACCGCGGCCGGAATCTGGTCCTGGCTGCCGCTCGGCAAGAAGGTCCTGGAGAACATCACCCGCGTGGTCCGCGAGGAGATGGACGCCATCGGCGGCCAGGAGGTCCTGCTCCCCGCGCTGCTGCCCAAGGAGTCGTACGAGGCGAGCGGCCGCTACGACGAGTACGGCGACCTGCTGTTCCGCCTCAGGGACCGCAAGGGCGCCGACTACCTCCTCGGCCCCACCCACGAGGAGATCTTCACCCAGGTCGTCAAGGACATGTGCTCGTCCTACAAGGACCTGCCCGTCATCCTGTACCAGATCCAGACGAAGTACCGCGACGAGGCCCGCCCCCGGGCCGGTGTGCTGCGCGGCCGCGAGTTCCAGATGAAGGACTCGTACTCGTTCGACACCACCGACGAGGGCCTGGTCGAGGCGTACCGGCTGCACCGCGCCGCCTACATCCGGATCTTCGAGCGGCTCGGCCTCGACCACCGCATCGTCTCCGCGGTCTCCGGTGCCATGGGCGGCTCCGCCTCCGAGGAGTTCCTGGCGCCCGCGCCCGCCGGCGAGGACACCTTCGTCGACTGCCCGAGCTGCGACTACGCGGCCAACACCGAGGCCGTGACCTTCAACGCCACCCCGGGCGACGCCTCGGGTGTGGGCGCCGTCGAGGAGCTGGACACCCCCGACACCCCGACCATCGAGACCCTGGCCGCCCACCTCGGCGTGGAGGCCTCCGCCACCCTGAAGAACCTCCTGGTCAAGATCGACGGCGAGATCGTCGCCGTGGGCGTGCCCGGTGACCGCGAGGTCGACCTCGGCAAGCTCGGCGAGCACCTGGCGCCCGCCGTGGTCGAGCTGGTCACCGCCGAGGACTTCGTGGGCCGCCCCGACCTGGTGCGCGGCTACGTCGGCCCGCAGGGCCTGGAGAAGGTCCGCTACATCGCCGACCCCCGCGTCGCCGCCGGCACCGCCTGGATCACCGGCGCCAACAAGGACGGCAAGCACGCGAAGAACGTCGTCGCGGGCCGCGACTTCGAGGTGGACGACTACCTCGACGTCGTCGTCGTCGAGGCGGGCGACCCCTGCCCCAAGTGCGGCACCGGCCTCCAGGTCGACCGCGCCATCGAGATCGGCCACATCTTCCAGCTCGGCCGCAAGTACGCCGACATCTTCGCGCTCGACGTGCTCGGCCGGCAGGGCAAGCCCGTCCGCGTCACGATGGGCTCGTACGGCATCGGCGTCTCCCGTGCCGTGGCCGCCCTCGCCGAGCAGACCGCCGACGAGAAGGGCCTGTGCTGGCCCCGCGAGGTCGCCCCGGCCGATGTGCACGTGGTCGCCGCGGGCAAGGCGCTCCAGACGGAACTGGCCCTCGACGTCTCCGAGAAGCTGGGCGCCGCCGGGCTGCGGGTCCTGGTCGACGACCGCGCGGGCGTCTCGCCCGGCGTGAAGTTCACCGACTCCGAGCTGATCGGCGTCCCGCAGATCCTGGTCGCGGGCCGCCGCTCGGCCGAAGGCGTCCTGGAGCTGAAGGACCGCCGTACCGGCGAGCGCGAGGAGCTGACCGTCGACGAGGCGATCGCCCGCCTGACGGAGCAGCAGGGCTGATCCATGCGGAGGGGCCCCGCACGGAACATCCCGTGCGGGGCCCCTCCGCTTGACCTACAGCCAGCCTGCGAACTCCAGCGTCACTTCGCCCTCCTGGCGGCGCCCGGCCCTCAGGGCCCGGGTGCCCGACTCCACGGCGCGGAAGAGCGTCCAGCCGTGCAGCCGCTGCTGGTCCACGTCCAGCGAGTCCGCGAGCTTCTTGACCCGGCGCCGGGCCGTCGTCGCGCCGGCGGGCGAGGCGATCAGATCCTCGACCCGGTCCCGGACCAGCCGCGCCAGATCGTAGGCCCGCTCGCCGACCAGCGGCTCCGGCCCGACCGTCAGCCAGGGCGCCCGCTCGCCCGCGAGCACCTTGCTCTGCCGGAAGTTGCCGTGCAGCAGCAGCGTCTCGGGGGAGTGGGCGACCAGCTCGTCCCGGGCCGCCAGCGCCGCCGTCACCAGGGGCTCCAGCGCGGGGTCGGCAGCGGCGGCGGCGCGCATCGCGTCCGTGCGCCGCCCGGTCCGCTCGGCGACCGTCTCGAAGGAGTGGCCGGCCGGCGGCTCCACCCACAGCCGCCGCACCGTCCCCGCCGCCTCCAGCAGCGCCTTCGCCTCGGGCAGCGAACGCAGCGACATCTCCGGGTGCAGCCGTTCCAGCAGCAGCGCGCCCTCGACGGGCCGCGCGCCGTCGGCGGGATCGAGCAGCCGCACCGCGCCCCAGCCGTTCCAGTGCGCCAGCGCGGCCGCTTCGAGGGCGGGCGCGGCGCCGGACGGGGCGAGCTTCAGGGCTGCCGGGGTGCCGTCGGACCCCCGCACCAGCAGGACCAGACTGCTGCGCCCGCCGGGGGCGGCGACCCGCTCCACGGCCGGTGCGCGTCCGGTCGCGGCCAGCGCCTGCTCGGTCAGTGCGTCGAGCCCCGCGAGCCATTGACCGGCGGCCGTATCCCCGTACGACTCGCCGAGCGCTCGCACCAGACGCTGCGGCGGTTCAAAACCCATACGTGCCGTGTTCCCTTTCAGAGCCTTCTTCAGTGCGCCGCGCCCGCCTCGGTCTTCGTACCGGTCCCGGTCTTCGTCCTTGCCCGCTCGGCGAGCCCGGGAAAGGGTACGCCGCTGCCCCGCCAGCGCACCGCGCGCACCGCGGCCTCGCGCAACGCGTCCGCCGCGCTGCGCCGCAGCTCCCCGTCGGCGGCCCGGACCAGGTCGGAGTAGACGTAGGCCACCCGGTCCTCCAGGACGGCGGCCAGCCGCACCGCGGCCGCCGAGTCCGGCACCGCGAACGGCAGAGCGTACGCGGCGTCCGCCGCCACCGGTTCACCGCCCAGGTCCCGGACCGTGCGCACCAGGGCGTCCCGGCGGGCGCGGTGGGCCTGGTGCGCGGATGTGGCCTCGGCGCGGCGGGCCGAGGCGACGCGGCCGCCCGCCACCCCGTAGCCGTAGACCGCCGCGTGCTCGGCGGCCAGCGCCGCCTGGGCCGCTTCCAGCGTGCCGTCGCTCATGCGGGGGTCTCCTTGGCCAGTTCGGTCAGCAGGTAGGCGTGGGCCGAGCAGGCGGCGGCCACCGAGGCGAGCAGCCGGGCCAGTTCCCCGGGCGCCTCCAGGAGCAGCGCGGTGTACGCGTCGGCCGCGGCGCGTTCCGCGGCGGCCAGTTCCTTGACCGCGGCGGCGGGGCCGGCGGCCCGGGAGCGGGCCGTGCCGAGCGCCGGCGCCGCGCCGGGCGTGACGGCCTTCAGATGGGCGCGGACCGCGTCACGCAGGGGGGTGAGGGCGGTGGCCGTCGACGGATGGGCCGTGAGCACGTGTTCGTACCCGGCCAGCAGGGTCGCCGTGGTGCGGGACGCGCTGGTGCGCAGCGCCTTCTCCGTGCGTACCGACGACGTCCCGTCGGCCGCGGTCCGGGCCCCGCTGTGCGCGGAGCCCTTGCGGCCCGAGCCCGTGTCGTCCGTGTCGCCTCCGCAGCCCGCCAGCACCGCGCCGACGGCGAACGCGCCCGTCGCCGTGAGCGCGCCCCTGCGCGTCGTCCCCGTACGCCGCACTTGTTCTCCTTCGGGCTGGATCTGTTGTGACTGGATCTGTCCGGAAGTGATCACCCTTGGTGAGCGTACCCGCGCCCCCGGGACCGGCTGACAGCAACACCCCTTGCGACCGGATACCCTTTGACCAGACACACGAGGATCCCCACAACAGCACACGCGGCCGAGGAGTCACCCGGATGAGCACCACCCAGAGCGAGAAGCTGCGCGGGCTGGTCGAACCGCTCGTCAGCGCCGAGCAGCTGGAGCTGGAAGAGATCGAAGTGTCCCGGGCCGGCCGTCGCCGGGTGCTGCGGATCGTGGTGGATTCCGAGGAGGGCGTCGAGCTCGACGCCTGTGCGGAACTGAGCCGCGCGATCTCCGCGAAGCTGGACGAGACCGACGCGATGGGTGAGGACGAGTACGTCCTGGAGGTCAGTTCCCCCGGTGCCGACCGCCCGCTGACGGAGCACCGCCACTACGTACGCGCCACCGGCCGGCTGGCCAGGCTGACGCTGCGTGAGGGCGGGGAGCTGGTGGCCCGCATCCAGGCCGTGGACGAGGACGGTCTCGACCTGGAGGTGCCGGGCGTCAAGGGCCGCAGGCCCACCGCCCGCCGGATCACCTTCGGCGAGATCGCCAAGGCCCGTGTGGAGCTGGAATTCAACCGCAAGGACAAGAAGGAAGAGGAGGCGTAGCCGTGGACATCGATGTGAAGCTTCTGAAGGGCTTGGCGCAGGACAAGGAGATCCCGTTCGACGTCCTCGTCGAAGCGATCGAGTCGGCCCTCCTCATCGCGTACCACCGCACGGACGGCAGCCACCGCAGGGCGCGTGTGGAGCTGGACGAGCGCGGCCATGTGACGGTCTGGGCCAAGGAGGACCCGGCCGATCTGGAGGAGGGGCAGGAGCCCAAGGAGTTCGACGACACCCCGTCGGGCTTCGGCCGGATCGCCGCCACCACCGCCAAGCAGGTCATCCTCCAGCGGCTGCGCGACGCCGAGGACGACCGCACGTTCGGCGAGTACGCGGGCCACGAGGGCGATGTCGTGACCGGCGTCGTCCAGCAGGGCAAGGACCCGAAGAACGTCCTGGTCGACATCGGCAAGCTGGAGGCCATCCTCCCGGTGCAGGAGCAGGTGCCGGGCGAGGAGTACACCCACGGCCTGCGGCTGCGCACCTACGTCGTGCGCGTCGCCAAGGGCGTGCGCGGCCCCTCGGTCACGCTGTCGCGGACCCACCCCAACCTGGTGAAGAAGCTCTTCGCGCTGGAGGTCCCGGAGATCGCCGACGGTTCCGTCGAGATCTGCGCGATCGCCCGCGAGGCCGGCCACCGCACCAAGATCGCCGTCCGTTCCACCCGCTCCGGGCTCAATGCCAAGGGCGCCTGCATCGGCCCGATGGGCGGACGCGTGCGCAATGTGATGGCCGAGCTGCACGGCGAGAAGATCGACATCGTGGACTGGTCGGACGACCCGGCCGAGATGGTCGCCAACGCGCTGTCGCCCGCTCGGGTGAGCGAGGTCGAGGTCGTTGACCTCGGTGCCCGTTCCGCCCGGGTGACCGTGCCGGACTACCAGCTCTCGCTGGCGATCGGCAAGGAGGGGCAGAACGCCCGCCTCGCCGCCCGCCTCACCGGCTGGCGCATCGACATCCGCCCGGACACCGAGACCGACGCCGAGCGCGATGTCGCCGACCGCGAGCGCGCCGAGCGGGCCCGGGAGCGCTCCGAGCGGCGCTGAAGCGGCGCCCGGAGGCGGCCGCGGGGAATAGATCACGTCCCCGCGCCGCTGAGATCACGACAACGTACGTTCGATTTTTGCCCCAAAGGGGTGAGGTCGGTGCGGGGAGGTAGACTTAAACGTGTCTGGCCGGACGCATGCCCGCGCTTGCCCTGAGCGAACCTGTGTGGGATGCCGGGAGCGGGCGGCCAAGAGCGAGCTGCTGCGCATCGTGGCGGACGAGGGCGCCTGCGCCCCCGATCCTCGCGGTACGCTGCCCGGCCGGGGTGCTTACGTGCACCCCGTCCCCGACTGTCTGGACCTGGCGGTTCGCCGCCGGGCATTCCCCCGGGCCTTCAAGGCCAAGGGGCCGTTCGACCCCACCGCGGTACAGCGGTTCGTCGAGCGGGTGACACCGTAAGAAATGAACGGCACGGGTCCCCGTGCGGTCAGGTACCTCGCGAGTTGGAAGTAGGTCGAGATTGCGATGAGCACTCGATGAGTACGCGATGAGTACGCCCATGAAGTAGCGACGGTCCGGCGGTAACCCGGACCTAAAAGGAGCGAAGTGGCTAAGGTCCGGGTATACGAACTCGCCAAGGAGTTCGGGGTTGAGAGCAAGGTCGTCATGGCCAAGCTCCAAGAACTCGGTGAATTCGTCCGTTCGGCGTCCTCGACGATCGAGGCGCCGGTCGTACGCAAGTTGACTGACGCACTGCAGGGGCCCGGCGGCAACGCCGGCAAGCCCGCTGCCAAGCCCGGCGCGCCCCGCAAGGCCGCGCCCGCCAAGCCCGCGGCGCCCTCCCCGGCCGCCGCGGCACGTCCCGCTGCCCCGAAGCCCGGCGCCCCGGCCCCCAAGCCGGCCGCCGCCGAGGCCCCCGCGAGCAGCGCCCCCTCCACCCCGTCGGCTCCGGCCGCCGGCCCGCGTCCGGGCCCCAAGCCCGCGCCGAAGGCCGCCCCGGTCACGCCGGTGCCCGCCGCCGAGTTCTCGGCTCCGGCGCCGGCCCAGCCGGCCGCGCCGCAGCAGCAGGCACCGCGCCCCGCCGGCGGCGCCACCCCGGGTCCCCGTCCCGCCCGTCCGGCTCCGGCCGGTCAGCGCGACGGGGGCCGCGACGGTGGTCAGCGTGACGGCGGCCGCGACGGTGGCCGTGGCGGCGAGCGCCCCGCGCGTCCCGCCGGCCAGGGCGCCCCGCGCCCCGGCGGCGCACGTCCGGCCGGTCCCCGTCCGGGCAACAACCCCTTCACCTCCGGTGGCTCGACGGGCATGTCCCGTCCGCAGGCACCCCGTCCCGGCGGCGCCCCGCGTCCCGGTGGCGGCCAGGAGCGTCCCGGCGCCCCGCGTCCGCAGGGCGGCCCCGGTGGCGCCCCGCGCCCGCAGGGGCAGGGCGGTGCCCGTCCGACTCCGGGCGGCATGCCCCGTCCGCAGGCCCCCCGTCCCGGCGGTGGCCCCGGTGGTAACCGTCCGAACCCGGGCATGATGCCGCAGCGTCCCGCTGCCGGCCCGCGTCCCGGTGGTGGCCCCGGCGCAGGCCGCGGTCCCGGTGGCGGCGGTCGTCCCGGCGGCGGCGCGGGCCGTCCCGGTGGCGGTGGCTTCGCGGGCCGTCCGGCCGGTCCCGGCGGCGGTGGCGGCGGTTTCGCCGGCCGTCCCGGTGGCGGCGGTGGCGGCGCGGGCCGTCCCGGTGGTGGCGGTGGCTTCGGCGGCCGTCCCGGTTTCGGTGGCCGTCCCGGCGGTCCCGGTGGCCGTGGTGGCACGCAGGGCGCCTTCGGCCGTCCCGGCGGTCCCGCGCGTCGTGGCCGCAAGTCGAAGCGGCAGAGGCGCCAGGAGTACGAGGCCATGCAGGCCCCGTCGGTCGGCGGCGTGATGCTGCCTCGCGGCAACGGACAGTCCGTCCGCCTGTCGCGCGGTGCCTCGCTCACCGACTTCGCCGAGAAGATCAACGCCAACCCGGCGTCGCTCGTCGGCGTGATGATGAACCTCGGCGAGATGGTCACTGCCACGCAGTCCGTCTCCGACGAGACGCTGAAGCTCCTCGCGGACGAGATGAACTTCGTCCTGGAGATCGTCAGCCCGGAGGAGGAGGACCGCGAGCTTCTCGAGTCCTTCGACATCGAGTTCGGCGAGGACGAGGGCGGCGACGAGGCCATGCAGCCGCGTCCGCCGGTCGTGACCGTCATGGGTCACGTCGACCACGGTAAGACCCGGCTCCTCGACGCCATCCGCAAGACGAACGTCATCGCGGGCGAGGCCGGCGGCATCACCCAGCACATCGGTGCCTACCAGGTCTCCTCGGAGGTCAACGGCGAGGACCGCCGGATCACCTTCATCGACACCCCGGGTCACGAGGCGTTCACCGCCATGCGTGCCCGTGGTGCGAAGTCCACCGACATCGCGATCCTCGTGGTCGCGGCCAACGACGGTGTGATGCCCCAGACGATCGAGGCGCTGAACCACGCCAAGGCGGCCGACGTGCCGATCGTGGTCGCGGTCAACAAGATCGACGTCGAGGGCGCGGACCCGACCAAGGTGCGCGGTCAGCTCACCGAGTTCGGTCTGGTGGCCGAGGAGTACGGCGGCGACACGATGTTCGTCGACATCTCCGCCAAGCAGGGCCTCAACATCGAGGCTCTCCTGGAGGCCGTCGTCCTCACCGCCGACGCCTCGCTCGACCTGCGGGCCAACCCGGAGCAGGACGCGCAGGGCATCGCGATCGAGTCCCACCTCGACCGCGGCCGCGGTGCCGTCGCGACCGTCCTGGTCCAGCGAGGGACGCTGCGGGTCGGCGACACGATGGTGGTCGGCGACGCCTACGGCCGTGTCCGCGCGATGCTCGACGACAAGGGCGAGAACGTCGAGGAAGCGGGTCCCTCGACCCCCGTCCTCGTGCTGGGTCTCACCAACGTCCCGGGCGCCGGCGACAACTTCCTGGTGGTCGACGAGGACCGTACGGCCCGTCAGATCGCCGAGAAGCGTGCCGCCCGCGAGCGCAACGCCAACTTCGCCCGCAAGGGTGTCCGGTTCTCCCTGGAGAACCTGGACGAGGCGCTCAAGGCCGGTCTGGTCCAGGAACTCAACCTCATCATCAAGGGCGACGCGTCCGGTTCGGTGGAGGCTCTCGAGTCCTCGCTGCTCCAGCTCGACGTCGGCGAAGAGGTCGACATCCGGGTCCTGCACCGCGGTGTGGGTGCGGTCACCGAGTCGGACATCGACCTGGCGACCGGCTCCGACGCCATCGTGATCGGCTTCAACGTGCGCGCCGCCGGGCGTGCGCAGCAGATGGCCGACCGCGAGGGTGTGGACGTCCGGTACTACTCGGTCATCTACCAGGCGATCGAGGAGATCGAGGCGGCCCTCAAGGGCATGCTCAAGCCGGAGTACGAAGAGGTCGAGCTGGGTACGGCGGAGATCCGCGAGATCTTCCGCTCGTCCAAGCTGGGCAACATCGCCGGTGTGCTCGTCCGGTCCGGCGAGGTCAAGCGCAACACCAAGGCGCGCCTGCTGCGCGACGGCAAGGTCGTCGCGGAGAACCTCACCATCTCCGGTCTGCGCCGCTTCAAGGACGACGTCACCGAGATCCGCGAAGGCTTCGAGGGCGGTATCAACCTCGGAAACTTCAACGACATCAAGATCGACGACGTCATCGCGACGTACGAGATGCGCGAGAAGCCGCGAGGCTGACCCGTACCTCAACAGTCGGGGCCGGTCGACGGGACGTATTTCCGTCGATCGGCCCCGGCCGTTCCGTGTACGGTTCTTGTGTCCCCGCCGATGATCGGTGGGGCGCGAACCCGAACCGGCGGGACATCCGGACATACATGTATGTGGGGACACTGTCCTTCGACCTGCTTCTCGGCGACGTACGGTCGCTGAAGGAGAAGCGCTCCCTGGTCCGTCCGATCGTCGCCGAGCTCCAGCGCAAGTACGCGGTGAGCGTGGCGGAGACGGGCGGGCAGGACCTCCATCGCAGGGCCGAGATCGGCCTGGCCGTGGTCTCCGGGGACACCCGGCACCTCACAGACGTACTCGACCGGTGCGAGCGCCTCGTCGCCGCCCGGCCGGAAGTGGAGCTGCTGTCCGTACGACGGCGGCTGCACAGCGACGAAGACGATTGAGCAAGGCGAAGGAGACGGACCAGTGGCCGACAACGCGCGGGCTAAGAAGCTGGCGGACCTCATCCAGGAGGTGGTCGCCGAGAAACTGCAGCGTGGCATCAAGGACCCGCGTCTGGGTACGCACGTGACCATCACGGACGTCCGGGTCACCGGTGACCTGCGGGAGGCCACGGTCTTCTACACGGTCTACGGCGACGACGAGGAGCGGGCGAGCGCCGCGGCGGGTCTGCAGAGCGCCAAGGGCATCCTGCGGTCCGCGGTCGGTTCGGCGGCGGGGACGAAGTTCACCCCCACGCTCACCTTCGTGGCGGACGCCCTCCCGGAGAACGCGCGCGCCATCGAGGACCTGCTCGACCGGGCACGGGCCTCGGACGCCAAGGTGCGCGAGGCGTCCTCGGGCGCCGCGTACGCCGGCGACGCGGACCCGTACCGCAAGCCGGAGGACGAGGACACCGCCTCCGAATGACACCGCAGAACAGGACGCCGGACGGCTTGGTCGTGGTCGACAAGCCGTCCGGCTTCACTTCGCACGACGTCGTCGCCAAGATGCGCGGCATCGCCCGGACCCGTCGCGTCGGCCACGCGGGCACACTGGACCCGATGGCGACCGGCGTGCTCGTGCTCGGCGTCGAGAAGGCCACCAAGCTCCTCGGCCATCTCGCGCTGACCGAGAAGGAGTACCTCGGCACGATCCGGCTCGGCCAGAACACCGTCACGGACGACGCGGAGGGCGAGATCACCTCGTCCACCGACGCCTCGGGCGTCACGCGTGAGGGCATCGACGCGGGGGTCGCCGTGCTGACCGGCGACATCATGCAGGTGCCGTCCAAGGTCAGTGCCATCAAGATCGACGGCAAGCGGTCCTACGCGCGGGTGCGCGGCGGCGAGGAGTTCGAGATCCCGGCCCGGCCGGTGACCATCTCGTCCTTCCGCGTCTACGACGTCCGCGAGGCCGTGGCCGAGGACGGCACCCCGGTGCTCGACCTGGTCGTCTCGGTCGTCTGCTCCTCCGGTACGTACATCCGGGCCATCGCCCGCGACCTCGGGGCCGGGCTCGGCGTGGGCGGTCATCTGACCGCCCTGCGGCGCACACGCGTCGGCCCGTACGGGCTGGACGCCGCGCGCACGCTCGACCAGCACCAGGAGGAGCTGGCCGTGATGCCGGTGGCCGAGGCCGCCGCTTCGGCGTTCCCCCGCTGGGACGTGGACGAGAAGCGGGCCAGGCTGCTGCTGAACGGCGTACGGCTGGACATGCCGTCCCACCCGGCGGGGCCGGTCGCGGTCTTCGGGCCGGACGGGCAGTTCCTGGTGCTCGTCGAGGAGCAGAAGGGCAAGGCCAAGAGCCTCGCCGTCTTCGGCTGACCGGTCACCGGCGGCTCCCGCCGGGCGGCCGGACCCTCATCGTGGAGCGGGCAGAGCCCCTCGTACCCGCTCCACGATCCCCCACCTGTTTCTGTCCACGAAACGCTCCGGATTCACCCCAACGGGCAGGCGCTCGGAGTGAATCAGGGGGGTGACGGGGGCGCTTTCGCCGTGAGTGGTCCGCGCGCCGATCATCGCCGACCTAACGTCGGATCATGGGATGCGGGGACCGGACGACGCTGGTAGGACTGTGTGACCCGGCCGGCCGGCCGCGGGGGACCGGGTTCGTCGCGGACGACCGGGGGACGGTCGTCACCAGCCACGAGGCGGTCGACGGACTCCCGCACCTCCTGCTGCACGGCGCGGACGGCCGCAGCCGCCGGGTCCAGGCCGCCGACATCACCGCCGTGCCGGAGTGGGACCTCGCCCTTCTGCCGACGGGGGGCCCGG
Source organism: Streptomyces sp. Mut1 (assembly GCF_030719295.1). Classification (NCBI taxonomy): domain Bacteria; kingdom Bacillati; phylum Actinomycetota; class Actinomycetes; order Kitasatosporales; family Streptomycetaceae; genus Streptomyces; species Streptomyces castrisilvae. Next base: position 5,870,695 of record NZ_CP120997.1, read on the forward strand.
ACGTCCTCGGCGTGCGGCCGCTGCCCATCTCCACGCGGGAGCGGCTCGACCCCGGTACGTACGTGACGGTCGCCGCTCACGGCCTGCGCGAGGCGCGGATTCTGGGCCGGACGCCGGTCACGTACACCAGCCGCGGCCGCACCCACCGGATCGACCCGGCCCTGGAACTGGCCCTCGGCACGGACGGCAGCGACGCGCTCCGGCTGGGCGGTGCCGCGGTGGGCGGGCCCGTCCTCGATCCGGACAGCGGGGCCGTCATCGCCGTCCTGGGCCTCGCCCTGCGCGCCGCGCACGCCACCGCCGGATGCGCGACACCGCTGGCCGGGGCGCCGGGGGGCGGACCGCTGGGAGAACTGCTGCGGCGCAACGCCACGACCGTCCCCGGTTTCGGACCCGACCTCAACCTCGCCGGGGCGCTCCAGCTCACCGCCATGTCCGTGGCGTCGGCGGGTGGTTCCGGCGGCCGTGAATCGGTGGAGCGGCCCGACGTCCTCGCCGAGTCCGAGGCGTTCGCGGCGGCGGGGGACGAGGCCGCCGTGGTCCTCGGCCTCGTCGGAGAGCCGGGCACCGGCCGCACCACCGAACTCGCCGCCATCGCCGCGCGCCGGGCCACCGGCCCCGTCCCCGCGCCCACCCTGTGGCTGCGCGGCGCGGACCTGCTGGCCGACGACGCCTCGGTCGCGGACGCCGTCGCCCGTACGCTCCGGCAGGCCGGGCGCATCGTCAGCGCCGCAGGCGCCCCCGGCGACATGGCGAGCGCCACCCCCGAGCGGGTCGCGCGGCTGGCAGCGGACACCGGCCTGCCGCTGCTCCTCCTGCTGGACGGCCCGGAGGAGATGCCGCCCGTGCTGGCCCACCGGTTCGCCGACTGGACCACGGGCACGGTCGACTGGCTCCGGGCCCACGGCACCCGGCTCGTCGTCGGCTGCCGGCCCGAGCACTGGGAGACCGCGGGCGCGCTCTGCCCGCCCGGAGCGCTGCACCGCCCCGCCCGGCCGGCCCCGCGGCTGCCCCCGGCCGTCCGCATCGCCGACTTCACCGCGGGCCAGGCCGAGCGCGCCAGGGAACGGCTCGGCCTGCCGCCCGACGCCCTCGCCGTGGGCCACGACCGCCACCCCCTGACCCTGCGGCTGCTGGCCGAGGTACGCGAGGCCCTGCCGCCGGACACACCGGGGCGCCCCGGCACGGAGGAGGTCTTCGGCGCCCATCTGGACCTGATGTGCCTGCGCATCGCCGTCCGGATCGCCGCCGGCAGCCGTCCTGGGCCCGCCCAGGTGCGGCGGCTGGCGGCACGGGTCGCGGGCCAGGTCCACGAGGCGGCCCGGCGCTGTCTGGGCCCCGGACAGGGAGAGCTGGACCGGGCCGCGTTCGAGGAGATCTTCCCGTGGCGCACGGGCTGGGCCCCGGCGGTGCTGGCCGAGGGCCTCCTCGTCCCGGCCGGGGCCGGCTACCGCTTCGCGCACGAAGAGGTGGGGGACTGGATCCAGAGCGCCCACCTGGACCTGGAGGCGGCGCTGCGGGCGCTGGTGCACCGGTGGCACGCGGACCCGGGGGCCGGGTCCGGGGAGAGCGCCGGCCGGATTCCACACCCTCGCGGCTCGGCCCCGGACGCGCCTTCGGGCGCACCTTCTGGCGCACCTCCGGGCGCGCCTTCGGACGTGTCGCCGGACGCGTCTGGCGAAGCCCGCCCGGGGGGCCCGCGCAGCCTGCCCGTGCCCCGGCACCGGATCGGCCCGGTGATCCAGGCCCTGCTCCTGCTCGGACGCCGCCACGGCACGGCCGCGCCGGCCCATCGCCTGGCCGACCTGATCGAGGCTCTCGACCGGCTGCCGCGGGGGGCGGGTACGGGCGGGGGTGCCGCCGCCGCGGCGGACGCGCCTCCGGCCGGGGGCGCCGCGCGTGCGGTGGGTCCGGGCGCGGGCAGCGGGGCCGTCGCGCGGGCGACTGCCCCGGCCCCGGGCGCCGTCGCCTCGCGCGCGGCGGCCCCGGCCGCGGACGTCCCCGCGTCGCAGGAAGCGGCCCCGGGCAGAGCCGTCCCGCAGGTGGCCGTACCGGGCACGGCCGTCCCGCAGGAAGCGGCCCCGGGCAGAGCCGTCCCGCAGGAAGCGGCCCCGGGCAGAGCCGTCCCGCAGGAAGCGGCCCCCGGCACGGCCGCCCCGCAGGATTCCGCCCCGTTGCCCGATGCCCGCTGGTGGGCCGCGCACCTTCTCGCCGAAACCCTGCTGCGGGTGCCCGATGCCCGGCCGTACCTCGGAGTGCTGCGGCTGCTGGCCGGGCGCGTCGTGCGCAGTGCGCGGGAGGCCGCCGGGGGCGGTGCGTCCGGGGCGTATGCCGAGTTCGGGCCCTGGTTCTGGCGGCGGCTGCGGTTGCCCGAGGCGGACCGGATGGATCTGTTCCGGCGGCTCGTCCCCGCAGACGGGCCGCCCGGAGCCGGCGACACAGACGGGGACGGGCGGTTCCTGGACGCCGTCGCCCGACGGCTCGCCGCCCATCCGCGCACCCTCCAGCCGCTCCTGTGCGCCTGGTTCACCGACGAGCGCCCGCTCGTCTCCCCGCCGGACGTGGCCGTCCGGCCCACCGTCGCGGCCGCGGCGCAGGCCCTCCTGTACGCCCGCCGCGACCTCGCCGTCGACGAGCTGGCCGACGCGCTGGTCTCGGCCGGGCACCCCCGGGCCGATGAGCTGCTCGCAGCCCTGGCCGAGGACGAACCCGGCACGCTCTGCCGGGCCGTCGAGCGGTGGTCCCGGGACGAGGAGCGGCGCGGACGGCGGGCCGCCGCCGTCTCGTACGCGACGCTCCTCGCCCCGCACCTGACCCGCGAATCCGACCGCGTCCTGCTGCGCCGCGCCGCGCTCGCGCTGCTGGCCCGCCCGGCCGACAGCGAACTGCACGGGCCGGTGCTCGCCCTGCTCGTGGCCGACCCGGGGACGAGGGACCGTCACCTCCCGCAGGCCGTCCGGGCGTTCACCGCGCAGGGACCGCCGGAGGTACAGGTGCCCGCCGCCGCGCTCGCCGCCGCCCTGCCCACCCACCCCGAGACCGTGCTGGCCGCGTACCGGGACCGGCTCGCCCGGCCGGGGGAGGCGGCGGGCGATGTGCTCCGCGCCCTCGCCGGGATCGAGGCGCCCGAGCTGACGCTGCACGCCGCCGGGCTCGTACGCGCCTACGTCGGGGCCCACCCGGCGGACACGGCGCACACCGCCGCGTACCTCGAACGCAGGCTGGAGCACGGGCCCGCAGCCCGTGCCCTGCTGCTGCCCCTGCTCACCGGCCTGCTCCGGGACCGCGCCGCGGCGCCGCCCGTCCGGGGAGCGCTGGCCGGCGTCCTCGCCTCGCCCGGCGGCCCCGCGTCCCAGCCCACCCGGGACGAGCTGCTGGAAGTGCTGCTGGACTTCGAGCAGGGCGGGGCCGGCCCGGACCCGGTGGTGCTGGAGGCGCTGCTGACGGCCGCCGCGACCGGATGTGCCGGGCGGTCACCGGCCCGCACCAGGGCCCTGGTGCACCGGACCGGGATGCTGCTCGTGCGTACCCCCGAAGGGGCCGCGCTGTTCGACCGCCGACTGGTCGCGCTCGCCCAGGAGGTGGCCGGATTCGGCCCTCTGGTCATGGGGTGGCTGGCCGACGCCCCGCAGGAGTGGGCGGCGGTCGTCGGGCCCAGCACCCGGCGCACGGTGGAGGCTCTGGGCAGCTCGATGCCCATGCCGATGCAGGCCGCAAGGCGTGAGCATGGCAGTCTTAGACCTGCGTAAGAGACATACCCACGTACACAGGTTCGGGCGAGGAGCGGTCAGAGTGCAGCGCTGGCGTGGTTTGGAGGACATCCCCCAGGACTGGGGACGCAGCGTCGTCACCATCGGCTCCTACGACGGGGTGCACCGCGGGCACCAGCTGATCATCGGCCGGGCCGTCGAGCGGGCGCGCGAGCTCGGCGTGCCGTCGGTCGTCGTGACCTTCGACCCGCACCCCAGCGAGGTCGTCCGCCCCGGCAGCCATCCGCCGCTGCTCGCCCCGCACCACAGGCGTGCGGAGCTGATGGCGGAGCTGGGCGTGGACGCGATGCTGATCCTGCCGTTCACCACCGAGTTCTCGCAGCTCGCCCCGGCCGACTTCATCGCGAAGGTGCTGGTCGACAAGCTGCACGCCTGTCTGGTCATCGAGGGACCGAACTTCCGTTTCGGCCACAAGGCCGCGGGGAACGTCGAGCTGCTGACCGAGCTGGGCGCCACCCACGACTACCGCGTCGAGGTCATCGACCTGCGGGTGCGCGGCGAGGCGGGCGGCGGAGAGCCGTTCTCCTCCACCCTCACCCGGCGCCTGGTCGCCGAGGGGGACGTGGCCGGGGCCGCCGAGATCCTGGGCCGGCCGCACCGCGTCGAGGGCATCGTCGTCCGGGGCGCCCAGCGCGGCCGCGAACTGGGCTTCCCCACCGCCAACGTGGAGACCCTGCCGCACACCGCGATCCCCGCCGACGGCGTGTATGCGGGCTGGCTGCACGCGAACGGCGAGGCGATGCCCGCCGCGATCTCGGTCGGCACCAACCCCCAGTTCGACGGCACCGAGCGCACGGTGGAGGCGTACGCGATCGACCGCGTCGGCCTCGACCTGTACGGCCTGCACGTCGCCGTGGACTTCCTCGCCTACGTACGCGGCATGCTGAAGTTCGACACGATCGACGACCTGCTCGTGGCGATGGCCGCCGACGTGAAGCGGTGCAGCGAACTGGTCGCGGCGGCCGAGCGGGGCTGAACCCCGGGAGCGGTGCGGGTTTCCCGGCCGGTGCGGCCGGGAAACCCGCACCGCCGCCTCAGGACACCGCCGCCTTCGCGGTGGCCCAGTGGCACGCCACCTGTGTCTCGCCGCCGCCCGCCAGCACCGGGAGGTCCTGCGTACGGCACGCGTCCGCGACGCCCGCCCGCTCGGCCGCACCCGAGGCCAGCACCTGGCAGCGGGCGTGGAAGCGGCAGCCGGACGGAACCCTGGACGGGTCCGGCGGCTCACCGGTCAGCACGACCGGATCGCCCTCCGCCTCCGGCAGCACGGACAGCAGGGCCTGGGTGTACGGATGGCGCGGGGCCGTCAGGATCTGCTCGACGTCACCCGTCTCCACGATGCGGCCCAGATACATCACCGCCACCCGGTCCGCGATGTTCCACGCCAGACCGAGATCATGCGTCACCACCAGGGCGGAAAGCCCCAGTTCCTCGCGCAGCCGCAGCAGCAGCGCCAGGATCTCGCCGCGCACCGAAGCGTCGAGCGAGGCGACCGGCTCGTCGGCCACGATCAGCTCCGGCTCCAGGACCAGCGCCCCCGCGATCACGACGCGCTGGCGCTGGCCGCCGGACAGCTCGTGCGGGTAGCGCAGGAAGAACCGTTCCGGAGGCCGCAGCCCGGCCCGCGACAGCGCGTCGTGCACCGCCTGCCGCTCGTCGCCCCCGTACCCGTGGATGCGCAGCCCCTCGGCCACCGCGTCGTACACGGTGTGGCGCGGGTTCAGCGAACCGCTGGGGTCCTGGAGCACCAGCTGCACCCGCTTGCGGTACGCCTTGAGCGCCCGGCTGCGGTAGTCCAGCGGCTTGCCGTCGAAGGTGACCTGTCCGGCCGTCGGCGGGACGAGACCCAGCAGCGAACGGGCCAGAGTCGTCTTGCCGCACCCCGACTCACCGACCAGGGCGACGATCTCGCCGGGCCGGATGTCCAGATCGACCCCGTCCACCGCACGCGCCGGTTCGGCCCCGTGCCGGCCGGGGAAGGTGATCCGGAGCCCCTGCGCGCTGAGCAGGTCCACGGGGGTGGTCGTCATGTTGTGCTCCTTGCTTCCTCGGCGCCCGGCAGGACCGGGTCCCCGGCCCCCTCCGGACCCACCAGCACGCACGCGGCCTGCCGCCCCGGGCCCGCGTCCCGCAGCTCCTGGTCCAGCGTGGCGCAGGAGTCCAGGGCCACGGCGCAGCGCGGGTGGAAGGTGCAGCCGGCCGGCAGCGCCGACGGGTCGGGCGGATCGCCGGGCAGGCCCCGGGGCGCGAACCGGGAGGCCGGGTCCCCGATGCGCGGGAAGGCGCCCGACAGGGCCTTGCTGTACGGGTGGTGCGCGTTCTCGTAGACCTCGGTCGCCGGACCCTGCTCGACGACCCGGCCCGCGTACATCACGGCGAGCCGGTCGCAGGTGTCGGACAGCACCGCGAGGTCGTGGCTGATCATGATCAGGCCGAGGTCCTGCTCGGAGACCAGCTGCTCGATCAGCCGCAGGATCTGGGCCTGGATCATCACGTCGAGGGCCGTCGTCGGCTCGTCGGCGATGATCAGGCCGGGGTCGCAGGCGAGCGCCATCGCGATCATCACGCGCTGCCGCTGCCCGCCGGAGAGCTCGTGCGGGTAGGCGTCCGTCCGGGCGGCGGGCAGCCCCACCTGCTCCAGCAGTTCGCCGGCCCGTTTGCGTGCGGCGGCCTGGGTGGCCTTCTTGTGCAGCATGATCGGTTCGGCGATCTGGTCCCCGATGCGGTGCACCGCGTTCAGCGAGTGCATGGCGCCCTGGAAGACGATCGAGGCGCCGGCCCAGCGCACGGCCCTGACCTGGCCCCACTTCATCGCGAGGACGTCCTCGCCGTTCAGCAGGATTTCGCCGGTCACCTTCGTGCCGGCGGGCAGCAGCCGCAGCAGGGCCAGCGCCAGCGTGGACTTCCCGCAGCCGGACTCCCCGGCGATGCCGAGCTTGCGCCCCGCCTCGACCTCCAGGTTCACCCCGCGGACCGCCTGGGCCCCGCCGGCGTACGTCACCGTCAGGTCGCGGACTTCGAGGAGCGGCGTCTTGCGGATGCTCGTCGTGCTCAACGGGCCACCCCCAGCTTGGGATTGAGGACGGACTCGATCGCGCGGCCGCACAGTGTGAACGCCAGGGCCACCAGGGCGATGGCGATGCCGGGCGGTGCCAGGTACCACCAGTCGCCGGCGCTCACGGCGCCCGCGGCGCGCGCGTCCTGGAGCATGCTGCCCCAGGAGGTGATGGTCGGGTCGCCCAGCCCGAGGAAGGCCAGGGTGGCTTCCGTGAGGATCGCGCTGGAGATCACCAGCGTGGTCTGGGCGAGCACCAGCGGCATCACGTTCGGCAGGACGTGCCGGATCATGACGTGGCCGTGGCCGCCGCCCAGCGCGCGGGCGCGCTCGATGTACGGGCGGGACTCCACGGCGAGGGTCTGCGCCCGGACCAGCCGGGCGGTGGTCGGCCAGGTCGTGACGCCGATCGCGATGATGATGGTCCACAGGGAGCGGTCCATCACCGTGGCCAGCGCGATGGCGAGCACCAGGGTCGGCATCACCAGGAACCAGTCGGTGATCCGCATCAGCACGGTCGAGTACCAGCCGCGGAAATGACCCGCGACGATCCCGACGATCGTGCCGATGGCGACGCAGAGGAACGCCGCGAGCAGCCCCACGGTGAGCGAGACGCGCGCCCCCCACACCAGCAGCGCGAGCACGCTCCGCCCGAACTGGTCGGTGCCGAGCGGGAACTCGCCGCTCGGCGACTCCAGCGCGCCGCCGGGCGCCGTGGTCACGTTCTGCGAGTCGGCGCCGACCAGCTGGGGCGCGGCCAGGGCGATCACCGCGATCAGCACCAGACAGCCCAGGCCCCACATGCCGCCCCTGTGCTTGCGGTACTCCCGCCAGAAGCGGGCCAGGGAGTGGCGCTTGCGGGCTCGGGCCAGCGCGCGGGCGCTCTTGACCGGCTCGGTCTGCGCAGGGGGCGGAGTCGGCGTGGGCTCGGGCGCGGGCTTCGGAGTGGAATCGGTCGTCGTCATCGGCCCACCCGGGGATCGAGCAGCGGATACAGCACATCGGCGAGGGTGTTCGCCAGGATCACGGCGGTGGCGAAGACGAAGAACAGCCCCTGGACGAGCGGCAGGTCGGGGGTGCTCAGGCCCTGGTAGAAGAGCGAGCCGAGACCCGGCCAGGAGAACACGGTCTCCACCAGGATCTGCCCGGCCACCACATGGCCCAGGTTGACGAACATCAGGGTGAAGGTGGGCAGCATCGCGTTGGGCACGGCGTGCTTGCGGCGCACCGTGTCGTCCCGCAGCCCCTTGGCACGGGCGGTCGTCAGGTAGTCGCTGCCCATCTCGTCCAGCAGCGAGGAACGCATCACCAGCAGCGTCTGCGCGTAGCCGACCGCGACGAGCGTGATGACGGGAAGCACCATGTGGTGCGCGACGTCCATGATGTACGCGAAGCCGCTCGCCCCGTCGCCGGCGGACATCCCGCCCGTCGGGAACATCCCGGGGATCGGGCCGACGCCCACCGAGAAGACGATGATCAGGAGCAGTCCGAGCCAGAACGACGGCACGGAGTAGAGGGTGAGCGCGAGCGCGGTGTTGAACCGGTCGCTCGCGGAGCCGTTGCGCCAGGCGGTCCGGGTCCCGAGCCAGATGCCGAGCAGGCTGTACAGGACATAGGCGGTGCCGGTGAGCAGCAGCGTCGCCGGCAGCTTCTCGACGATCTTGTCGACGACCGGTGCGTGGTACGCGAACGAGGTGCCGAAGTCGCCGGTGAGCGCGTCCTTCACATAGCTGGTGAACTGCTGCCACATCGGCTGGTCGAGACCGAACTGGTGGCGCAGCGATTCGAGCTGTTCGGCCGATACGCGCCGGCCGCCCGTCATCTGTTTGACCGGGTCGCTCGGGATGAGCCGGAAGAGGAAGAAGCTGGTGACCAGAACCGCGAACAGCGAGACGACGGCGCCCGCGATCTTGGCGGCCACATACTTCAGATAGGCCTTGGTGTTGCGCGCCCGTGGACCGCGTGCGGCCGACGGACCGGCCGGAGCCGGGCCGTCCGCGTCCGCCTGTTTCACGAGCGCCGGAGTGCTGTCAGCTGTCATGGGAACTCTCGTTACTCGTGTCGTTCCTGGAGAAACCGGCCGGCGCGGGCCTGGTGCCGCGCCCGCGCCGGCCGGTGCCTCGCGTCCCGTTCGAGAACCTACTCGCGATCGTCCGCCGTGGTGCGGCGGCGCCGCGAGATCAGGAAGCCACCACCTGCGAGGACCACGACCGCGACCACGATGCCGATGATCACACCGGTGGAGGAGCCGGAGCCGCTGCTGTCCGAGTCACCGCTGCCGCTCGCCGGTACGGCCGACCACCAGCTCCAGTAACCGTCCTGGCCGTAGATGTTGCCGGCCGCCTCGGGCATGGTCGTGATCGACTTGATCTGGTCGGTGCGGTAGGCCTCGACCGCGTTCGGGTACGCGATGACGTTCATGTACCCGGAGTCGTACAGCCACGACTGCATCTGGCCGACGACGTCGGCCCGCTTCGCGGGGTCGTACTCGGCGAGCTGCTTCTTGTAGAGCCCGTCGTACGTCTCGTCGCAGATGAAGTCGTCCGTGGCCGCGCTCTGCTTGGCCTTGACGGGCAGCGCGGCGCAGGTGTGGATGCCGAGGACGAAGTCCGGGTCCGGGTTGACGGACCAGCCGTCGAAGGCGAGGTCGTACTCACCGGCGAACCACGGCACGGAGACGTCGTCGAGGCAGTCGACCTTGAGTCCGACGCCGAGGTCGCCCCACCACTCCTTCAGGTACTTGGCGACCGCCTTGTCGTTCGGGTCGGTGGCGTGGCACAGGATGCGCAGGTCGAGCGGCTTGCCGTCCTTGCCGACGCGCTTGTCGCCCTTGAGCTTGTAACCCGCCTCGTCCAGCAGCTGCCCCGCCTTGTCGGGGTCGTACGCGAGGGTCTGGCTCGCGGACGGCTCCCAGGCGTACTCGGGGAAGCGCGGCGGGATGTAGCCCTTGCCCTCGACGGCGTGCCCCTGGAACACCTTGTCGATGATCGTCTTGCGGTCGATCGACAGGAACAGCGCCTGGCGGACCTTCTGGTCGAGCAGCGCCTTGTTGCCGTCGCCGAACTTCTTACGGTCCTTGGTCTGCGCACCGGGGTTCACGGCCAGCGCGAAGAAGCGGCGCCCCGGACCCTCGTTGACCTTGATGTTCTTGTCGCCCTTGAGCGAGTTCGCCTGGGCGGGCGTCAGCGCGGGCGAACCGGCGACGAAGGAGACCTCGCCCTTGCGGAGCGCCGCGACGGCCGCGTCCTGGTCCTTGTACGTCTTGAAGACCACCTCATCGAACTTCGGCGCCCCGCGCCAGAAGTCCTTGTTGGCCTTGAGCTTCACGTACTGGTCGACCTTGTAGTCGGTCAGGATGAACGGTCCGTTGCCGACGACGGGGAAGTCCTCGTCGTTGTTGAACTTCCCGAAGTCCCCGACCTTGTCCCACATGTGCTTGGGCACGATCGGCACGTCGAGCGCGGCCATGGTGGCCTGCGGCTCCTTGAGCTCTATGACCAGCTTGGTGGGGCTGGGGGCCGTCACCTTCTTGAAGTTGGTGACGAAGCTGCCATTGGCCTGGGCCGCGGCCTCGTCGTCCATGATCTTGTTGAACGTCCAGGCCGCGTCCTCGGCGGTGGCCTGCTGCCCGTCCGACCACTTCGAGTCGGTCCGAATGGTGTACGTCCACGTCAGCTTGTCGGCCGAAGGCTCCCACTTGGTGGCCAGGCCCGGGATGGCGTGGTTGTCCTTGGCGTCGTAGTTCGTCAGGAAGTCGTACATGAGCCGGGACACGCTGGTGCTCAGCAGCTTCTGGGCGAGGAACGGGCTCAGGGAGTCGATGCCCTGCGCGACCGCGACGGTCAGCGTCTTGTCGCCGCTGTCGGCGGCCTGCGCCTGCTGGGGCGCGGCCCCGAGGGGCATGCCCGGTACGACGGACCCGGCTGCGAGAGCGAGGGCGGCGGCGCCGGAGGCCAGGAGCACACGCAGACGTGAGCGTGGCTGGGCGGAGGGTGGTGGAACTCTTACGACCATGGTCAGGGTCCTCGCGTCATGACTCGCACGGAGAAGGCGGGTTGAACTCTGGTTCGCCGGCTGGTGATGCGAAGGTCTATCAGCGGTGGTCGAGCCGCGTCAACGGTCCTCGAAACGGCGTGTGGTCTGCGGGAATGCACAAAGGGCCCGCATCGCGGAAGCGATGCGGACCCTCATTGGTTCAGACCTCTGACGCCTTACTGCTGAGGCGCTGGCGGCGGCTGCTGCTGCCATCCGGCGGGCGGGACGGGGCCCTGGAGTTCCGGATGCGCGGGCGCCCCCGGCTGACCGGCCCGGCCCGGCTGACCAGGCTGTCCGGGCTGGCTCGGCTGTCCGGGTCCGCCCTGCGGATTCTGCTGGTTCGGATGGCCCTGGTGGCCCGGGTGGCCCTGCGCGGGCGGCGGCTGCTGCCAGCTCTGTCCGGCGCCGGGGCCGGGCTGCGCGGGATAGGGCTGCTGGCCGCCGTACAGCTGCTGCTGGTGCGGTTGCTGCGGCGGGTAGGGCTGACCGGGCTGTCCGGGGTGACCCTGGTGGCCCGGCTGCTGGGGAGCGTACGGCTGACCGGGGTAGGGGGCCTGTGGCTGCTGGGGGTGCTGAGGCTGCTGAGGTGCGTACGGCTGCTGCGGCGGGTACGGCTGCTGGCCCGGGGCCTGCTGACCGGGCATCGGCTGTCCTGGGATCTGCTGACCGGGCATCGGTTGTCCCGGGATCTGCTGGCCGGGCATCGGCGGAGCGTACTGCGGGGGCGGTGCGCCGCCGTCCGAGGTCCACAGTCCCTGCTGCTGCTGGGCGCGCGCGAAGTCCTCGGCCACCAGGGCGGAGAGGTTGAAGTACGCCTCCCGGGTCTTCGGCCGCATCATGTCGAGATCGACCTCGGCGCCCGCCGACAGGTGCTCGTCGAACGGGACGACGACCACCCCGCGGCAGCGCGTACGGAAGTGCTGCACGATGTCGTCGACCTTGATCATCTTGCCGGTCTCGCGTACCCCGGAGATGACCGTGAGGGAACGCTGCACGAGTTCCGCGTAGCCGTGCGCCGACAGCCAGTCCAGGGTCGTGGAGGCACTCGACGCACCGTCGACCGAGGGCGTCGAGATGATGATCAGCTGGTCGGCCAGGTCCAGTACGCCGCGCATCGCGCTGTACAGCAGGCCGGTTCCCGAGTCCGTGAGGATGATCGGGTACTGCTTGCCGAGCACGTCGATCGCGCGCCGGTAGTCCTCGTCGTTGAAGGTGGTCGAGACCGCCGGGTCCACGTCGTTGGCGATGATCTCCAGACCGGAGGGCGCCTGCGAGGTGAAGCGGCGGATGTCCATGTACGAGTGGAGGTGCGGGATCGCGTGGACCAGGTCGCGGATGGTCGCGCCGGTCTCGCGGCGGACCCGGCGGCCCAGCGTGCCGGCGTCCGGGTTGGCGTCGATGGCGAGGATCTTGTCCTGCCGCTCGCTGGCCAGGGTCGAGCCGAGCGCGGTCGTCGTGGTCGTCTTGCCGACGCCGCCCTTGAGGCTGATCACCGCGATCCGGTAGCAGGAGAGCACCGGCGTGCGGATCAGTTCGAGCTTGCGCTGCCGCTCCTGCTCCTCCTTCTTGCCGCCCAGCTTGAAGCGTGAGGCGCCCGAGGGGTTGCGGCTGCTCTTCGCCTTCTGCTTGCCCCGGATCAGCCGGTCGGCCGTGAGTTCCACCGCCGCCGTGTAGCCGAGCGGCGCGCCCGGCACCGAACGCTCGCGCTGGTCATGGGTGACCGGGGTGGGCCATGCGGTGCCGGACCGGGGGTCGACGGGCTGCCCCTGCCCCTGCCCCTGGGGGAACTGCTGCTGTTGCTGGGGGAACTGCTGAGGGTGCTGCGGCTGCTGTTGCGGGTGCTGCTGGTGGGGCTGGACCTGGGCGGGGAGATTCGGCGTGCCGCCCTCGGCCGGCGCGTTCGGGATGCCCTGGGCCGGCGGCTGGGCGCCCTGCGGGAAGCCGTAGCCCCCCTGCGGCTGCGGTTGCGGCTGCGGTTGCTGAGGCTGCTGCTGCGCCGGCCAGGCTGCCTGCGGCTGGGGGGCCTGGGGAGCCTGGGGTGCCTGAGGCGTCTGGGGGGCTTGCGGGGCGGGTGCGTGCGGAAGTTGTGCGGGGAGGTTCGCGGCGGGGAAGGGCGGCTGAGGCTGCGGCTGCGGTTGGTGGGGCTGCTGCTGGGGGAGGTGGGGCTGCTGGGGGAAGCCGTAGCCGGACTGCGGCGCCGGGGCCGGGGTCGGCACAGGGGCTTGGGCTTCGGGGTGTGCGGCAGCCGGTTGCGCGGCTTCCGGCTGCGGGGCGGGCGGCTGCACGGCCTCGGGCTGGGGGGCGGCCGGCTGGAAGGAGGGCGGCAGCGGCGGGAGTCCGCCCTGTGCCGGAGCGGGAGCCCAGGGGGAGGGCGGCGGCGCGCTCTGCGGCGCGCTGTCGGACGTGACGCCGAGGGGGGCCGCGTCCGGGACGGCGTCCGGCAGCGCGGAGCCGGTTGATGCGGAGCCGGCCGCCTCGTCGTCCGGGGTGCTGCCGGATGGGTCGCTGCCGGACGGGTCGCTGCCGGACGGTGCGGCCGTGGCGTCGGGGGCGTCCTCGCCGGCCGGTGAGGAGTCCGGCTCGTCGGCGTCGGACGCGTCGGGGGCATCGGCCACCGGGGCCACCGGGGCCACCGGGGCCACCGGGGCCGCCGGGGCCGCCGGGGCCACCGAGGTCTCACCGGTCTCCGCCGACGGCTGCGAGGGTTCTCCGGCAGCCGGGGTCTCCTCGGCTTCCTCGGGCTCGTAGCCGAAGACCGTACCCGGGGCGTCGCCCCGTGCGGCCGTGTCGCCCGCACCCGAACCGGCGGATCCGGAAGCGGAGTCGGGGCCGGCGCCGGGAGCGGCCTCGGCATCGGCTGCCGCTGCGCTGTCCGCGCCGCTGCCCACCGGCTCGGCCTCGGCCGCGGCTTCCCGGTCCGCGATCTCCCGCCTCAGCGCCGCGGACGAGAAGCGCATCGTGGCGCCGCTCTCCAGGTCGCTGTCGTCGGAGGAGTCCGGCGGGGCCGGTGCCCAGTCGGGGTCGAAGCCGCCGCGAGCCGGGGGTACGGGTGCGGGCAGCGGCACCGGCTCCCCGCTCGGCGGCGGGGGCGGTGTCAGGGGAGTCCCGGCGCCGCCCGAGGAGTCGCCCGGCGCGTTCTGCGTGTACCAGGCGGGCGGGGTGTAGTCGATGGTGAACTCACCCGTCACATCGGCGGGCTCCGCGTCGGACGACTCGTCGACGGGCTTGTCCCAGCCCCCGCGCATTTCGTCCCGATCGCCGTTCACTTTGCCTCCTGATGTGGTCGAGCACCCTTTGTGCCGTGGTGGGTGGGGGCGTTCCCGTAACGCGAACCGCCCGGCTCTCCCCCTGGGACGCACATGGTCTGCCCACAGGTTCTCTGCCGCGTCCGGACCCACCCTAATCGCCACAGGGCCCGCCACGGCAGGCCGTACGGCACCGCGAAAGCTGTCCCGTACGTCACGTACTGCCCACAAGTGGACCCAGTGCGACAGGGGATGAAAGCCAAAGTGGTCAAATGCGCACATCTGTATAGGGAAACCGGGCCATCCGGCCAGGCATCGCCTACCGGCTCGTAGCCCGTGGCGCCCGGCGCCCACGGGGTTCCTGACGGCCCGTGACCCTGGTCAGGGGATCTCGTGCGGTGAGGGACGGAAGGGCGAACCGGCCGGCGTCCAGGAGATGGCGAACCGCATCCGCGCGGTGTTTCACGGAACATCTGCTGGGACCCGGAGAGGAGATGGACGGAGCGCTCCAGGTCGTGACCGATACCTTGCCTCGTGCCTGTTCACCGAGGCCCACTGAACGAAACCCGCCGGACGCACCGAGGGGCACGTTCACCCGAACGTGCCCCTCCCGCGTATCCGGCCGTGCCTACTTCAGATCGAACTCGCCGTCCCTGGCACCCAGCACGAACGCACGCCACTCGGCCTCCGTGTACCGGAGCACGGTGTCCGGGTCGAGCGAGGACCGCATGGCCACCGCTCCACCGGGAAGATGAGCGATCTCGACGCGCTCCTCGTCCTGCTCGGTCCCGGGTGCACTCAGCCACTCCACCCCCGAGATGTCGAGTGCGTACAGCTCGTCCTTCTCCGCCTGCGTGCCCATCGTGAGGGTTCCTTTCCGTACCTGCCTCTGCACGGGCACCGTACAGGGACCGCGGCGGCGGGGGACCCGGTCCGTCGATCCCTTGCGCGCGACCGCGAACTGTGCCCCGGACGCCCCGGTGGCCTCAGCTCCGCTCCGGCGCGGAGTTCCGGCGGGGCCGGCGGGCGGCGCGCGATGCCCCGGCCACGCACGGCCCGCCCGACGTCGTTGCTCGCGGTCCCCGGCCCCCTCGCCCGCGCGCGAGCGCTCACCGGCCGGCACTCGTCGGGGCCGGTCCGGACGGCTGGTAGTCTGGCTGTGGCCGTTTGTGTACGCGTTCCCGGTTCGCTCTGGGAACTGCGCTCATCGGACCCTCGCTCCCGAGTCACCCAAGCTCCCCTGAGAACCAGACCAGGGGCACTCGTGGGCGCATCGAAGACCAAGAGGAGTACCGCGTGCCGCTCGACGCCGCTACGAAGAAGCAGATCATGACCGAGTTCGCGCAGAAGGAGGGCGACACCGGTTCCCCCGAGGTTCAGGTCGCCATGCTCTCGCGCCGCATCTCGGACCTGACCGAGCACCTCAAGACGCACAAGCACGACCACCACTCCCGTCGTGGTCTGCTGATCCTGGTCGGCCAGCGTCGCCGCCTCCTGCAGTACCTGGCCAAGAAGGACATCCAGCGCTTCCGTGCGCTCGTCGACCGCCTCGGCATCCGCCGCGGTGCGGCCGGCGGCGCCAAGTAAGGACGCTGCGCAAGGGAGCGGTTCCCTCACTCAGGGGGCCGCTCCCTTTGCCGTACGTGCGGTAACGGGGGCAACCTCAGTAACCTGGACGTACAACAACAGACGAGGAGAGGCGCCCACAGCCGCCGCCGGTCCTCGGTAGTGGCCCCCGGGACAACGCCCGGGAGCTTCGATCGAAGACCGGCCCCGCACACACGGCGCGCTTCTCCGCTCCGTCCGACGCCACACGGGCGTCAGGACGAAAGACGACGAGTATGGAGAATTCACTAGTGGAGAACGAGACCCACTACGCCGAGGCCGTTATCGACAACGGAACCTTCGGCACCCGCACCATCCGCTTCGAGACGGGCCGCCTTGCCAAGCAGGCCGCAGGTTCCGCCGTCGCGTACCTGGACGACGACACCATGGTGCTGTCGGCCACCACCGCTTCCAAGCGGCCCAAGGACAACCTCGACTTCTTCCCCCTCACGGTGGACGTCGAGGAGCGGCAGTACGCCGCCGGCAAGATCCCCGGCTCCTTCTTCCGCCGGGAGGGCCGCCCCTCCGAGGACGCGATCCTCACCTGCCGCCTGATCGACCGGCCGCTGCGCCCCTCCTTCACGAAGGGCCTGCGCAACGAGATCCAGATCGTCGAGACGATCATGGCGCTCAACCCCGACCACCTGTACGACGTGGTCGCGATCAACGCCGCGTCCGCC
Organism: Streptomyces sp. Mut1; assembly: GCF_030719295.1. Lineage (NCBI taxonomy): Bacteria > Bacillati > Actinomycetota > Actinomycetes > Kitasatosporales > Streptomycetaceae > Streptomyces > Streptomyces castrisilvae. The sequence continues at coordinate 5,887,085 of NZ_CP120997.1, forward strand.
TCCACGATCCTGGCGGGCCTGCCCTTCTCCGGCCCGATCGGCGCCACCCGCGTCGCCCTGATCAAGGGCCAGTGGGTCGCCTTCCCGACGCACACCGAGCTCGAGGACGCCGTCTTCGACATGGTCGTCGCCGGTCGCGTCCTGGAGGACGGCGACGTCGCGATCATGATGGTCGAGGCCGAGGCCACCGAGAAGACCATCCAGCTCGTCAAGGACGGCGCCGAGGCCCCGACCGAAGAGGTCGTCGCCGCCGGTCTGGAAGCCGCGAAGCCCTTCATCAAGGCGCTCTGCAAGGCCCAGTCCGACCTCGCCGCCAAGGCCGCCAAGCCCACCGGCGAGTTCCCGGTCTTCCTCGACTACCAGGACGACGTCCTGGAGGCGCTCACCAAGGCCGTCAGCACCGAGCTGGCCAAGGCGCTCACCATCGCCGGCAAGCAGGAGCGCGAGGCGGAGCTCGACCGCATCAAGGAGATCGCGGGCGAGAAGCTCCTCCCGGCCTTCGAGGGCCGCGAGAAGGAGATCTCCGGTGCCTACCGCGCGCTGACCAAGAAGCTGGTCCGCGAGCGCGTCATCAAGGACAAGGTCCGCATCGACGGCCGCGGCGTCACGGACATCCGTACGCTCGCCGCCGAGGTCGAGGCCATCCCGCGCGTGCACGGCTCGGCCCTGTTCGAGCGTGGCGAGACGCAGATCCTGGGCGTCACCACCCTCAACATGCTCCGCATGGAGCAGCAGCTGGACACCCTCTCCCCGGTGACCCGCAAGCGCTACATGCACAACTACAACTTCCCGCCGTACTCGGTCGGCGAGACCGGCCGCGTGGGCTCGCCCAAGCGCCGCGAGATCGGCCACGGCGCGCTCGCCGAGCGCGCCATCGTGCCGGTCCTGCCGACGCGCGAGGAGTTCCCCTACGCGATCCGCCAGGTCTCCGAGGCGCTGGGCTCCAACGGCTCGACGTCCATGGGCTCGGTCTGCGCCTCCACCATGTCCCTGCTGAACGCCGGTGTGCCCCTCAAGGCCGCCGTCGCCGGCATCGCCATGGGCCTGATCTCCCAGGAGATCGACGGCAAGACCCACTACGTCGCCCTCACCGACATCCTCGGCGCCGAGGACGCGTTCGGTGACATGGACTTCAAGGTCGCCGGTACGAAGCAGTTCGTGACCGCGCTCCAGCTCGACACCAAGCTCGACGGCATCCCCGCCTCGGTCCTGGCCGCCGCGCTGAAGCAGGCCCGTGACGCCCGCCTCCACATCCTCGACGTGATGAACGAGGCCATCGACGTCCCGGACGAGATGTCCCCGAACGCCCCGCGGATCATCACCGTCAAGATCCCGGTGGACAAGATCGGTGAGGTCATCGGCCCCAAGGGCAAGATGATCAACCAGATCCAGGAGGACACCGGCGCCGACATCACGATCGAGGACGACGGCACCATCTACATCGGTGCCCAGCAGGGCTCGCAGGCCGAGGCCGCCCGCGCCACGATCAACGCCATCGCCAACCCGACCATGCCGGAGGTCGGCGAGCGCTACCTGGGTACGGTCGTCAAGACCACCACCTTCGGTGCGTTCGTCTCGCTCATGCCGGGCAAGGACGGCCTGCTGCACATCTCGCAGATCCGCAAGCTGGCCGGCGGCAAGCGCGTGGAGAACGTCGAGGACGTGCTCGGCGTCGGTGCCAAGGTCCAGGTCGAGATCGCCGAGATCGACTCCCGCGGCAAGCTCTCCCTCATCCCCGTCGTCGAGGGTGAAGAGGACGAGAAGAAGGACGACGCCGACAAGTGACGTCCCGTAGTTCCGCGACGACGGCCCGCCCCTCCTCGGAGGGGCGGGCCGTCGCCCGTACCCAAACGCTCCTCAAGGGCAGCAACGGCATCGGCACGGTCCGCCGCACGGTCCTCCCCGGCGGTCTCCGCGTCGTCACCGAGACCCTGCCCTCCGTACGCTCCGCCACCTTCGGCATCTGGGCCAACGTCGGATCACGCGACGAGACCCCCGCCCTGAACGGCGCGACGCACTACCTCGAACACCTCCTCTTCAAGGGCACCGCCAAGCGCAGCGCCCTCGACATCTCCTCCGCCATCGACGCGGTCGGCGGCGAGATGAACGCCTTCACGGCGAAGGAGTACACCTGCTACTACGCGCGGGTCCTCGACACGGACCTGCCGCTGGCCATCGACGTCGTCTGCGACATGCTGACCGGCTCGCTGATCGAACCCGAGGACGTCGACGCCGAACGCGGCGTGATCCTCGAAGAGATCGCGATGACGGAGGACGACCCGGGCGACTGCGTGCACGACCTGTTCGCGCACACGATGCTCGGCGACACCCCGCTCGGCCGCCCCGTGCTCGGCACGGTCGACACGATCAACGCCCTGAACCGCGGCCAGATCGCCCGCTTCTACAAGAAGCACTACGACCCCACCCGCCTGGTCGTCGCCGCCGCGGGCAACGTCGACCACGCCACGGTCGTACGCCAGGTCCGCAGGGCCTTCGAACGGGCCGGCGCGCTCACCCGTACCGACGCCGTCCCCACCGCGCCCCGCGAGGGCTCCCGCGCCCTGCGCACCGCCGGCCGCGTCGAGGTGCTGGGCCGCAAGACCGAGCAGGCACACGTGGTCCTCGGCATGCCCGGACTGGCCCGCACGGACGAGCGCCGCTGGGCCCTCGGCGTCCTCAACACCGCCCTCGGCGGCGGGATGAGCTCCCGCCTCTTCCAGGAGGTACGGGAGAAGCGCGGCCTCGCCTACAGCGTCTACTCGTACACCTCCGGCTTCGCGGACTGCGGCCTCTTCGGCGTGTACGCGGGCTGCCGGCCCAGCCAGGTCCACGACGTCCTCAAGATCTGCCGCGACGAGCTGGACCGGGTCGCGTCGGACGGACTGAGCGACGAGGAGATCGGCCGCGCCATCGGGCAGCTCTCCGGCTCCACCGTCCTCGGCCTGGAGGACACCGGCGCGCTGATGAACCGCATCGGCAAGAGCGAGCTGTGCTGGGGTGAGCAGATGTCCGTAGACGACATGCTGGCCCGTATCGGCGAGGTGACACCGGACGACGTCCGCTCGGTGGCGGGCGAGGTCCTCGGACACCGCCCCTCGCTCTCCGTCATCGGACCGCTGAAGGACAAGCAGGCCGGCCGCCTCCACGAAGCGGTCTCCTAAGTCCTCCCGTGCCCCAGATCCCCCCCCGTAAGGAAGCAGAGCAATGAGCAAGCTGCGCGTGGCCGTCCTCGGTGCCAGGGGCCGTATCGGCTCCGAGGCGGTACGAGCCGTCGAGGCCGCCGACGACCTTGAGCTGGTGGCCGCACTCGGCCGGGGCGACAAGCTGGAGACCCTTACGGAGACCGGCGCCCAGGTCGCCGTCGAGCTCACCACCCCCGCATCGGTGATGGAGAACCTCGACTACTGCGTCGGCCACGGCATCCACGCGGTGGTCGGCACCACCGGCTGGACCGACGAACGGCTCGCGCAGCTGAACACCTGGCTCTCCGCCTCCCCGGAGACCGGTGTGCTCATCGCACCGAACTTCTCCATCGGCGCGGTCCTCACCATGAAGTTCGCGCAGCAGGCGGCCCGCTACTTCGAGTCCGTCGAGGTCATCGAGCTGCACCACCCCAACAAGGCCGACGCCCCCTCGGGCACCGCTGCCCGCACCGCCCAGCTCATCGCCGAGGCCCGCCGCGAGGCGGGCTGCGCCCCCCAGCCCGACGCCACCAGCACGGCACTGGACGGGGCGCGCGGCGCGGACGTCGACGGCATCCCGGTCCACTCGGTCCGCCTGCGCGGCCTGCTGGCCCACCAGGAGGTGCTGCTCGGCGGTGAGGGGGAGACCCTCACCATCCGGCACGACTCCCTCCACCACAGCAGTTTCATGCCGGGCATCCTGCTCGGCGCCCGCCGCGTGGTGACCACTCCCGGCCTCACGTTCGGCCTGGAACACTTTCTCGACCTGAACTGACTGGCCACGCCATGCGCGCAAAGATCACTTACGTCGTCACCGCAGCCGTCCTCGTCTTCTACTTCGTCCTGGTCGGCAGCCGCGGCGTCCTGCTCATCAAGCACGGCACCCTCATCACGGTGACCTTCGGCATCGCCGTGCTGGTCCTGCCGGCGATCGGCGTGTGGTTCCTGTGGAAGAACACCCAGTTCGTCCGCAGGGCCAACGCCCTGGCCGCCGAGCTGGACGCCGAGGGCGGTCTGCCGGTCGACGAGCTGCTGCGTACGCCCAGCGGCCGGATCGACCGTGACTCCGCCGACGCGGTGTTCGCACGCCGCCGCGAGGAGACCGAGGACGCCCCCGACGACTGGCGCTGCTGGTTCCGCCTGGCCGTCGCCTACCAGGACGCCCGGGACACCCCCAGAGCCCGCAAGGCCATGCAACGAGCAATCGCCCTGCACCGCTCCGTCCCGCCGACCGACCGCTCCGGCCCGTCGACCGACCGCTCCAGCCCGTCGGGCGAGCACCCCAGCCCGTCGGGCGAACACTCCAGCCCGTCGGGCGAACACTCCAGCCCGTCGGGCGAACACTCCAGCCCGTCCGGCGTTTGAGGACAAAGAAAAGAGCCGTCCGGCGATTGAGGACACCCTCACCCGCCGGACGGCTCTTCCCGCTCACCGGCTACTGCGGCCGGTACTCGTCCCCCCACGCCTCAATCGTGTCCGCGGCCCGATCGAACGCCTCCCCCCGCGCAAGGAAGTCCGCGTTGGAGTCGGTGAGCAGCGGCGGCACCGCGTCCCCGCCCCTGCGGACGACGATCAGCGCCTGACCCTGCACCGTACGGGGCAACCCGAGCCACTTCACCGGCTGCTGCACCGTACGTACGGCGGTGGCCCGGTTCCACGGCACGGTCGTCGTCCGGAAGAAGCCCACGCGGCGCACACCGTGCCGGCTCACCCAGGCGCCGACCCGCAGCATGCGCAGCGCGCACAGGATGATCGCGAGGGCGAGCGCGAGGCACGCTCCCGCCCCGGGCAGCGCTCCGGCGAACGCGGTGATCATCCCCGCGAACAGGATGAAAGAGGCGAGCAGCAACAGACCGGCCGCGGCGGCGACCCGCCACGGACCGGGACGGTAGGGCCGCCGCCAGCTGTCGTGGTCGTCGAACGGCAGCGCGACGTCCTCAGCGTTCGCGTCAAACGCGCGGTCGGCCGTCAGGAAGGGCAGGGGCACGACTGATCCTCACTCACAAGCACGCTCGATTGCTGTGCCCGGTGAGGCTACCGAGGAGGTGACCGGACGGACCACCCCAGGGGGTCCGTCCGGGTCAGCGCGCGTGCGCGGCCTCGGTCTGCTGACTGTGCGCAGGCGACTTCTCGGGGGCCAGCGCGGGCAGACCGAGCAGCAGCGCCCCGGCGAGTCCGGCGACGACGGCAAGGCAGACCAGAGCGCTTCCTGCCCGCTCGGAGACGGTGCTGCGGGGCCGCGGGGGCGGAGTGACGTTACTGCGGAATCGGTCGGCCTCGGCTACGAACGAGAACGGGACGGATTCACGCCGGCGGAACATGAGGTGGCTCTCCTTGAACTCTCTTTCGGGTGGTGCTACTGAGTCAGACGCACAGCGGGCCCGATCGGTGCCCCGAATCGCCGGTTCGCCCGAAGAAATCCGAAGAGTTCCCGGTAAGGCGGTGCCTGCCTCGGGCCGATCGGGCGCCCCGTAGAGTGGACGCCGCCCGAGCGATGCCATTGGAAGGACCCTGTCGGTGACCGACACCCCCGAGCCCACAAAGGCCCACTTCCGCAGCGATGTCACCGTTGACCTGGTGAAATCCGCCGCGGGTGACGCCGACGTACTGTTCGCAGCCCGTGTGTCCACGGCCGGCGAGCAGTCCCTGGAGGAGGTCACCAAGGACCCCGAGCGTTCGAAGGGGCTCATCAACTTCCTCATGCGGGACCGGCACGGAAGTCCGTTCGAGCACAACTCGATGACCTTCTTCATCAGCGCCCCGATCTTCGTCTTCCGCGAGTTCATGCGGCACCGCGTCGGCTGGTCGTACAACGAGGAATCGGGCCGCTACAGGGAGCTGGAACCGGTCTTCTACGTCCCGGGGGAGTCCCGCAAGCTCATCCAGCAGGGACGGCCCGGCAAGTACGAGTTCGTCGAGGGCACGCCCGAGCAGCACGCGCTCACCAGCCGCGCCATGGAGGAGTCCTACCGGCGGTCCTACGACGCCTACCAGGAGATGCTCGCCGCGGGCGTGGCCCGTGAGGTGGCCCGAGCGGTGCTCCCGGTCGGCCTGTTCTCCACGATGTACGCCACCTGCAACGCCCGCTCGCTGATGCACTTCCTCGGCCTGCGTACGCAGCACGAGATGGCGAAGGTGCCGTCGTTCCCGCAGCGGGAGATCGAGATGGTCGGCGAACAGATGGAGGCGCACTGGGCGCGGCTCATGCCGCTCACCCATGCAGCCTTCAACAAAAATGGACGCGTGGCCCCATAGGGCGGTGTCCGTATTGCGGCGTTTCGTGAAGTTCATCTAGGCTGATCAAACGGACCCGGCACTGCTTGAACCCCCGAGCAGGCAGTGCCGGGCTCCTCTTGCTTGTCCCCCCGAGGGGGCACCGTGCGCCGAGCAACGAGTAGCGTGTTACCCATGGCTCCGATCTCCACTCCGCAGACCCCCTTCGGGCGGGTCCTCACCGCTATGGTCACGCCGTTCACGGCGGACGGCGCTCTCGACATCGAGGGCGCGCAGCGGCTCGCCACCCACCTGGTGGACGCAGGCAACGACGGCCTGATCATCAACGGCACCACCGGCGAGTCCCCGACCACCAGCGACGCGGAGAAAGACCAGCTCGTGAGGGCTGTCCTCGAAGCGGTGGGCGACCGGGCGCACGTCGTCGCCGGTATCGGGACCAATGACACCCGCCACAGCGTCGAGCTCGCCCGCACCGCCGAGCGCAGCGGCGCCCACGGCCTCCTCGCGGTGACGCCGTACTACAACAAGCCGCCGCAGGAGGGTCTGCTGCGGCACTTCACCGCCATCGCCGACTCCACCGGCCTGCCGGTGATGCTCTACGACATTCCCGGCCGCAGTGGTGTGCCGATCGACACGGAGACGCTCGTCCGGCTGGCGGAGCACCCGCACATCGTCGCGAACAAGGACGCCAAGGGTGACCTCGGCCGCGCGAGCTGGGCCATCGCCCGGTCCGGCCTCGCCTGGTACTCGGGCGACGACATGCTGAACCTCCCGCTCCTGTCGGTCGGCGCGGTCGGCCTCGTCTCCGTCGTCGGCCATGTCGTCACCCCCGAGCTGCGGGCCCTCATCGAGGCCCACCTCGGCGGCGATGTACAGAAGGCCACGGAGATCCACCAGAAGCTGCTGCCGGTCTTCACCGGCATGTTCCGCACCCAGGGCGTGATCACCACCAAGGCCGCGCTGACGCTCCAGGGCCTCCCTGCGGGCCCGCTGCGCCTTCCCCTGGTGGAGCTCACCGCCCAGGAAACGGCACAGCTCAAGATCGATCTCGCCGCCGGCGGGGTACAGCTCTGACAACGGACTTCACAACTGCATACGCGTCACAACTGAACACGCGGACAATGCCGCGCCACAGCACCACCCAAGACAACAGCAAGTGCACGAATGACATGCGCGCCACGTGCCCAAGCGGTACGTGGCGCGCGTGGTAAGGAGAGTCTTTTGAGTCATCCGCATCCTGAACTCGGCACCCCGCCGAAGCTCGCGAAGGGCGCCCTCCGGGTCACCCCGCTCGGCGGCCTCGGCGAAATCGGCCGCAACATGACGGTCTTCGAGTACGGCGGCCGCCTGCTCATCGTCGACTGCGGCGTTCTGTTCCCGGAGGAGGAGCAGCCCGGGATCGACCTGATCCTCCCGGACTTCACGACCATCCGGGACCGCCTGGACGACATCGAGGGCATCGTCCTCACGCACGGCCACGAGGACCACATCGGCGGCGTC